>JAQYWO010000010.1 GCA_029379215.1 Rhizonema sp. PD37 | reverse complement strand
ATTGTAACAGTTTGAGTAAACCAGTTGACATTTTAGCACGTCAGCATATTCCCAGAATGCACAGATCACGGAGACTACACCTTTGTTAGTATATATGTATTGCTAGCAGCGCAAGTCAGGAGAGAAAAGTATATTAAAAGTCCAGTCATTAAAATATTTCTAACTGTTCAGTTATTTCTCTGGAAGTGTATTAGTTAATTTTTTTTAAGTTTTACTAAGTTGTCATATTGAAAAAGAGGAAATTTTAGCTCAATTTACAGCTGTTTAGCTTGAATACCTGGAAGGAAAGCTCGAAGTAATTTGCAAGGACTTCTGTTACTAGGAGTTGCTATCGATTTATAAATGAAATTGGGAGGCAAATGTGACAACTACGATACATTGGGATCAGCGGGTTGGTAATCAAAGAGACTGGGTTTGGCGGGGCTGGCAAACTCGCTACACATATATCCGTCAAGCTAAAAATAACCAAAAGACAACACCTGTCATTTTGCTACACGGATTTGGTGCTTCTATTGGTCATTGGCGACAGAATTTAGAGGTATTGGGCGAATACCATACTATTTATGCTCTTGATCTGTTGGGTTGGGGCGCATCTGAGAAAGCATCAGCTAATTACAGCATACAGTTTTGGGTAGAACAGGTTTACGATTTTTGGAAAGCATTTATTTGTCAACCAGTGGTATTGGTGGGAAATTCCCTTGGTTCACTTGTTTGTCTAGCAGCTGCCGCTAGCCATCCCGATATGGTGCAAAGTATAGTGATGATGAGTTTACCTGATCCAACATTAGAACAAGAGGCTATTCCTACTTGGCTGCAACCTGCTGTTGCAAGGATCAAATCTATTGTTGCTTCCGGATTTATACTGAAAGCTGTGTTCGGCTTGGTGTGCCGACCAAAAATATTAAGTAGCTGGGCTGCTTCTGCTTATGCTAGTCGGGATGCGATCACAGATGAATTATTGGATATTTTTGTCACTCCCACTCAAGACGAAAATGCCGTCCGTGCTTTCATCGCTATTTTTAAAGCAGCAACTCTTACCACATACAGTCCCAGTGTAAAGAGATTATTGCCAACTTTACAAATTCCCATGCTTCTGATTTGGGGACAAAAAGATCGATGGGTTCCTCCAGCACTTGCTCAACAATTTGCTCAGTATAATCAGAATATACAACTGCTGACTCTGGAGAATGTGGGGCATTGTCCTCACGATGAAAGTCCAGAAGAAGTGAACAAAATTATTTTGGATTGGATTGATGGATCTGTTCACCATGAAAAGGATTAGCGATCGCTACCTTGGAATTATAAATTAAAAAGCTTGAAATACAAGGCTGAAGGCTGTTTGGGATAATAACTCTAATTTTTTTGCCTCTTGCACTAATGATCAGTCTAAATATTCAGCGATGCACGCAGGCAAAAGCTGCCATCTGTCTTGCCTGAGCAAAAACTATGTTTTCGCTCATCATTTCTTAAAAAAAAATTAGAAAGTTGGAGGTAATAGCTTTAGAGACTTTTGTGTAAAAGCAATAGCGGAAAAAGGCGAAATGTTATAATATGAAATAAAAGATTAGTCGCACTTTTATAACAATTCCCATTTCTCTATTTAAACAATAATAACTTAAATGTAAAGGATATGATCGCATCTTGCAAAAAAGGTAATCACGTCCTCCACATTCTTTGCACCAGAGCGCGATGCGTTGCAACGGCGCACATCCGTATCGCCATTTATTAAATCCCCACTTGTGGACTGAAATCGGTTGCGTATTGCTCTTCTGAACAAAACAAAAATTATGGCTTATTCAGACTTTAATGATTTACCCAGTGTCATAAATCAATTTAAACTAGAGTTAATTCAAGAAACATTACAGTTATTTTCAGATGCTCCCCGAATACAACCCAGCAATTTACTTAATGAAATTCTCATAAGAAACACGACAAGAGTTGTTCTAGAATTGAGAAGTGAAAAAGAAAAAAGCGAGCGAATTATCAGCCCCATATTAACAGAACTGCAAGAAATTTCTAGTACCCCTATTAACGTGTTTTCAGGAGAAACGTTTAATGTTGACAAATCAAATGGTTTAAACGGTGTGTGCGACTTCTTAATATCAAAAAGTCCGATAAGTATTACAATCGTTAAACCTGTAATCACCGTAGTTGAAGCTAAAAAATCAGATCTAGCTTTAGGCTTACCTCAGTGTATTGCTGAAATGGTGGCTGCCAATATGTTTAATAAAGATATGCAACAAGTTTTTGGTGTAGTTACTACAGCAACACAGTGGACTTTTTTGAGTCTAAGAAACAATGCAGTAACCATTGACCCTACCATATATTTGTTTCCACCTATAGATAAAATTTTAGGAATATTGGTAGCAATGATAACTAGTACAAATGATGAAGTTTAGAAAAATGATCTACCCAATTACCTAATTTACCACATCCAATATGTGATGCAGGCGTACATCATCCGTTTTCAACATACTGTGCTTGGGCTTCTGCTAGTACCCGATCCCGAAAGTAGCGGCTGATATCTTAAAGCAGCTTCTTGGTTTGCTTAGTTATAGTAAGATTATGGTTAAAAGGATAATAACAATGGAAACCTTAGAAAATTATCAGCTAATTCTGAACACGGGTAAAACTACGACAGAAATAGCTTTAAATTTATTTGATGCTCTTGAAGAAGTAAATTTAGACTTTATGTTTGGTCGTTGGCAAGGCTCTGGACTGCATACAAATCATCCAATGGATGGTTTATTAGAAGTTTCTAATTGGTATGGGAAGGAATTCATAGATGCTGAAAATCTTGACCCGTTGTTATTTTTAGACAATCAGGGTAAAATCTTTAAGGTTGCCCCTCATCCGACTTTAATAAGCTTGGTTTTGAAGTTACCCATACCCAAAAATAATTCTATCAAACCGTTACTAGTGTCAATGACTTCTTTACTTAAAACAGAAAAAAGCCAAGCTAGACTGCGAATGATAGAGTATAGAGGAAAAGTCACGGCTACAATGATTTATGATTATTTACCAATTAATGATTCTTTTAGAAAAGTAGATGAGAATACTGTGTTGGGAATTATGGATTATAAGAACCTAGCTCAACCTTTCTTTTTTGTTCTCAAACGATGCTTTTAGAGGATGTTAAAAAAGTTGGTTAGATAGTAAAAAAAGCTCTTGTTTTGCAAATTGAAAAGAGTATTTTACAACAATAGGGCGTAAATGAGGTAAAAGTAGCGAGGACACTGTTAACGAATTCGGAAACGCCTATGCTTGGTTAATAGAAAAAAAGGTTCAGGTAATGAACATTCCTCATTGCTCCAATATCCATCCTCTCCTTAGTTCGCGCTCAAGAGGGATGGATAGCAGAATTCAGTTAAAAAATACAATACTCTCAAGGACGTTCTAACTTCCGCCACTCGTTAGGCAGCAAATTTCCGTTTTCTAATGGCAGCACATCATGAAAGTGCGAGTAGTCAATGCTGCGCCTTCCATCTTTTGTTCTAGACAAAATATCTACAAACCGCATATTCCAAAGAATTTCCCCTGAGATAAACGAATGACGGGCATGGATAGTTTGAGAAAGGGTTTCATCTAGCCCAGTGAATATCATCAATAATTCCATATTATCTTTAGCTATCTCTGTTGCGTTCAATCCATAAAGAGGACTATTCTCGTCAATTATGTGCATAACTGTCCAAGTTAGGGCGAAAAGTGGTGAGTGACTGCGAACCAGTTGCAGATCGTAAAATCGCCGCATCTCATAACCTTCTGTAGAAGTTTCACTACGTACCAAAGTTAAATGGATTTGCGCTTCTAAAATCCAGTTTTCGCGTTCGTTGGCAACGCGAAACATCAAAGTTGGCATATCATTGTAAGGAGTAATCACTGCCACGCGGCTAAACAATACTCGTGCCTTACCAATAGAAAACCGAGCAAACATAATTCCAGTCGCCATAGCTACGCCTAACAGCCCTAACAGGGCTTCGAGCGACACTAGGACATTGGCGGAAAGTGTTCTAGGAGACATTGCTCCGTAGCCGATGGTAGCCATAGTCTGGACGCTAAAAAAAAAGGTGTCTAGGAAGTTACCACGCCGTGCATGTTCAATGCCATCTCCTATTGCTAAGTATCCTAAAGCAAATAAGACGTTAATAAATATATAACCTGAACCGACTAACGCCAGAAACTTGGGCCAAGAAAGAGTCAGCAGCAAATGGTAGAAATCGCCCCAATACAACTTAGGGACACCTTTACGCACTACGTTGAAGCCGCCATCACGATTTAGGATCAGAGGTGGTGGGGCTTTTCGACGAAGGATTCTTTGACGGATTCTTTTCATCGATTACAGTTAAGCAATTGTTACTATCTATCTTAATTAAAGTTAAAGATTACCAAAATGTTTACTCTTTGTGCGATGCGTTGCAACGGCGCACATCCGTATCGCACTTCATCGCTCGGGGGGCATACCTTGAAAAGGAGTAGCATTCGGTTAAACAGGTAAGCGTAGGCGCAGCCCGCCGCAGGCATCGCCCTTATTCCACTGCACCTAAAGCCTTCAAAGAGGCTTTCTCTGCATCTGTCAAACCAGATATACCTGTAATTTTCATATTTTCGTAAAGTCGAGCTGATTTTAGCTGCTGTAGACGGCGACACTTTTGGATGTCCCAAAGCTGAATACTTTCGTCTTCACTACCACTAGCAAGTAGTTGCCCATCCGAACTAAACGCTACGGAACGGATTGCTGCTGTATGTCCGGAGGTGAGATTGTCTAAAAAGTTACCTGTACTCACTTCCCATAACTTGATAGTTGCATCACCACTTCCAGTAGCATTTAGTCCCGAGGGACTAAATGCTACTGAGTAAACTTGTTTACTGTGTCCATCAAGAATCTGGAGACATTCACCTGTGTTTATATTCCAAAGTCTTGCGGTTTGATCTTCGCTACCACTTGCTAATATTCGTCCATCTGGACTAAAATTAACAGAGTAAACACTGCCGTTATGCTGTGTTAAAGTTTTCCGGCATTCACCCGTATTTACATCCCAAAGCTTAATTGTACCATCAGCACTGCCACTGGCTAAGATGTTATCTTCGTAGTCAAGCAGATCGGCAGGAATCGGACGAAAGGTGACTGCCAGAACCGCATTGGTGTGATCGCTCAAAGTTTGTAAACACTTTCCAGTGTTAATATCCCAAAGTTTGATGGTGCGATCTTCACTAGCACTTGCTAGGGTTTTACCGTGCGAGTCGAGGGCAACGGAGTAAACTTTATTTGTATGTTCACTCAGCGTTCGCAGACACTCACCTGTGTCTACATTCCAGAGTTTGACAGTACTATCTGCACTCCCGCTTATGAGAATTTTACTGTCTAGACTAAAGGCAAATGCCCAAACCCAATTATTATGTCCTTTGTAGATGTGAATTTGCCTAATATCTGTTGTCCGCCAGAGTCGAATTTCTCCATTAATCACGCCTGTGACAAAGAACTTTCCATTCGGGCTAAATCTGACTGATACTAGACTTGACATTGTTTCAGTGAATACCGAGTTAGTCAGATCGGTATTTTATAAGCTAGTATTTTGCAAATTAACATCTTCAAGCTCTGCCTGCTGGATCGTTAAATTAGAAAAATCACGCCCACTCAGGGTGAATTGAAGTTGACGCGACAGATTAATCAAGTTTCCAGCTGCATATCCCTTTTGTGGTAGAGACTGAGTTTGTAAGTTAGCTAACATTCTACGTAACTTGGTTTCGAGTTCTTTGCCGAAAACACAATTTACAATCAAATACTAGACAATTGGATTGTATTGAGGCAATGTCGTAAAAAAAGCTGAGAAACTGTATTTACAGCCGTATTACTCTCTTTTCAGGTTAAAATTATCTCTCTCCTTTCCGCCTGTTTATTGGCTTCCTAAGATCAGGAGTAGTTCTTATATCCGTCATCGGTTCGGAGTAATACCAATTTCAAAACTGTTTGCATCAGCATCTGAATTAATCGTCAGGGTAAAGCGCACCACAAGTCCCAACAAAGGTACATCCAACCCCTCAACTCTCGCAGCCATTCGTCAGATTTATCAAAAGCTGGCTCAAACTAACTCCACAAAAATGCATATCACCATCATTGTAAGCATTGAAAAGGAAAACTTGACTTTTGAAGAAATACCATTGCTAGGAGCAATTTGCCTTACCCTCGGAGCAAAACGAATGGTGATTCGTTGGGTGAAAGCAACCCGAAGCTATGAATCAAAGCGAAGCTTCAATGATGATGAGCGATATGCTAACCCTGTTGCCTCAAGAGTTCGCTTATCTTTGGCATACCGTTGGTTCTTGATTTTTATTGGCGTATATTTAGGAGTCCACTGATGCCGCAAATCGACAAACGAAAATGGAGTTACCATCTTACCATTTTCATCTAGTAGTAATAATTAATACACTTTTCCAGTGATGAGGTAGCGGCGATCAGTAAGAGCGCCTCTACTACTCCCGTTATTGAGTGCAAGATTACCTATTTTCTTAATCTTCAAACTTGGCGTTCTTGGTGTCTTCTCTTCTCAGCAGCGGAGACGCTGTACGTTCGTCAACAGACGTGACGTTAGCCAAGGCGGTTTTATATACTGGTATTCTTCCAGTGGGAAGGCTTCAGAGGAAATTAAGGTTAGTTTACCAGACATGACATCATTCGTGAGAAAGGAAACAAGCTAAAAAGCCTATAAATACGTACTTTTTATCTACGGATTTTCTCCCGCTTCAATTAAGATTGCTTTATTCGTCTTTGGATTCCGACGGTTTTATTGGTGGGATAGGTTCATCTGTTTTAATGTTTTTGCTAGGCTCAGTGATATTCTTCTGACTAGATAGATTTTCCGAACTAGTCAAGCCCCTGTCTGTGACTCCTGGAGAACGAGAAGATTCATCAGATTCTTGATCTTCTGTGTTAGGTGTCTTCAGTTCTTTAATTTCTTCATTCATAGTGAGAGGAAAATATTAAATTTATTTCTCAGTCAGATAAATCAAATATTGGATGAATTGTAACAATATTTATATCCTCCCTAAGAGGGAATTTTAATTTAGAAAAGGAAAAACGCTCGGCAGTTGATTTTGTATTTTTTCTAGCCTTCCTGGTAAAGGATGGGATTATTTGATTTATGACTCCTCCTCCGCTTTGTTGCATCAATAGCAACAGATAAGTCAATTACCGTGAATAAACGCAACATTACATTAAAACAAAGTCTTCCGGACAGAGGATGCCCGAAGAGCTTTGCGTTGTTAATGAAAAGAGAGTTACTTGTTAGTAAATTTTTGAGGATGGAAAAAAGTGTTTACATATTCACGTTTTTTTTGCACCAACCTATTTGGGGAGTTTTTATAAAGTTATCCTTCGTTGTCAAGTAAAAATGAAACGTGTCAAATATTTTAGAATAAACGTTTAGCCTCGATTTTCCCGCTAGATACACTTGCATCATGATTTGTTCTGTTGTCATCAATCTGGGATATGGTAGTTTATACAAAGGATTTCCTGTTGTGAGTGCTGGGTTATGGGGATTAGATAATCCTCGTCCGCAGCAGTTTGTCGGTAGTTTACCACCAGCATCCAATTTAGTTGATTTGTATCGAAATTGGCTGTTAATGTATCAGTGTTTGTGCAATCGTCTAGCAAGTTCATTGATGCAAGATCAGACTAGGAATACTCCTCATTTGCAAGCATCACAAGAAGATGATGATGATGAACTGGAAATCAATGAGAGTGCAATCACAAATTTCTCTGTTGTAGACTTCAATAATGTGTGTCAACAATTACAGTTAAGTATTAATACTTGGCTGGAATCACCAGGAATTGTGAGTATTAGCCGACAGCTACGAGCTACACTTCATCCCTCAGACGAAATACGGATTATTATCGAAACTCAAGACATTATTATCCAAAAATTACCTTGGCATCTTTGTAGTTTTTTTGAAGATTATCCGCGTTCAGAAATTTCTTTTTCAAGAACTGAGTATAAACGCATTACTAAATTGGAATTGTCAGAAGTTTCGAGAAATCAGGTGAGGATTTTGGCAATTTTAGGCAATTCTCAAGGTATTGATCTAAAAAAAGAACAGGAATTTTTACAAAGTTTACCTGATTCAGAAGTAGAGTTTCTTGTCAAGCCTTCACGGAAAGAATTTAATGATAAACTCTGGGATTCACAAGGTTGGGATCTACTCTTTTTTGCTGGGCATAGTCAAACTAATCAGGAAAGCGGAATAGTTCATATTAATGAAAGTCTGACAAATAATAGTTTAACGATTGAACAATTAGCCGAGGGATTAAAAGCGGCGTTGTCAAAAAATTTGAAGCTAGTAATTTTTAATTCTTGTGACGGATTGGGTTTAGCTCATAGCTTGGAAAAATTAAATATGCCGACGACAATAGTCATGCGTGAAGCAGTGCAAAATCAGGTAGCAGAAGAATTTTTTAATTATTTTTTACAAGCTTTTGCATTTGAAGAAAAATCTTTATATACGTCAGTACAGCAAGCACGACGGAGATTACAAGGATTAGAAGATGATTTTCCTTGTGCTAGTTGGTTACCCGTAATTTTTACTAACCCTGCCGAAGAACCACCAAATTGGATGAATTTAAAAGACGTTGGTGAGCAAACTAGATTTAATTATAATCAAGGAAATACTAACATAAGAAGGGAAAAAAAACTTCAGGATTGGGGAGAAGCGATTGATGTTTCAAGATTTTACGGACGCAATCACGAAATTAACATATTAAAAAAATGGATGGTTTCAGAGAATTGCCGATTAATTACAATAATTGGTATGGGGGGAATAGGAAAAACTGCTTTATCTGTCAAGTTAGCAGAAGAGGTAGAAAATCAATTTGACTATTTAATTTGGCGAAGCTTACAAAATGCGCCACCTGTAGAAGATTTGTTGAGCGATCTAATCAGTTTTTTATCTGAAGAAAATCACCTAGTTTTAGCAAATTCCTTAGATAAACAAATAGCCCAATTAATTGAGTGCCTGCGTACTTCTCGCTGTTTAGTGGTTTTGGATAATCTCGAATCAATTTTAAATAGCGAGGAACAA
This sequence comes from Rhizonema sp. PD37, assembly GCA_029379215.1. GTDB lineage: Bacteria > Cyanobacteriota > Cyanobacteriia > Cyanobacteriales > Nostocaceae > Rhizonema. The sequence goes on along the minus strand of JAQYWO010000010.1, from coordinate 59,909 downwards.
GCAGGAAATTACTCGGAAGGATATGAGGGCTATGGACAAATTTTGATATCTGTGGGAGATACTCGTCACAAAAGTTGTTTTTTGGTTACAAGTAGAGAAAAACCTAGAGGATTGGGTACTAAGGAAGGCGATAATTTACCAGTGCGATCGCTTTCATTAAAAGGGTTAACTTCTCAAGAAGGAGAATTAATATTAGCACAAAAAGGTTTATCGCCATCAAAGAATCAAATCAACAGCTTAGTCGATTGTTATGCTGGTAATCCTCTGGCGCTAAAGATTGTATCCACGACGATTGAGGAATTATTTTCTGCTAGCATTAGTGATTTTTTACTTGAAGGTACAATTATCTTTGGCGATATTTTTGATTTGCTTGCCCAACAGTTTGAGCGGCTCTCTATTTTAGAAAAAAAAGTCATGTATTGGGTGGCGATTCATCGGGAATCAGTCTCTTTAAAAGAGTTACAAAGCGATCTCATCGATTCTGTTAAAGCGCGAGATTTAATCACAGCTTTAGAATCTTTAAAATCGCGTAGCTTAATTGAAAATCAAGCTAATAAATTCACTCAGCAACCAGTGGTAATGGAATATATAATTGAAGAATTAATCGAAGAAGTTACCCAAGATATTTATGCGGGAGAAACGGGAACACTAAATAAATATGCTTTAACTCAAGTCCAAATCCCAGATTATATCAGAAATGCTCAAATTCAGTTTATTCTCCAACCCATTGCCCAAAAATTAACCAATTGGGGAAATAAGCAAATTATTCAAAATCATTTTAATCAACTTTTATTACAACTCAAATCCTCTACAACTCAGAAACATGGATATGCTGCGGGTAATATCATTAATCTTCTACAACAACTTGAGATAGAACTAAATAACTATGACTTGTCTAACTTAACTATTTGGCAAGCTAACCTCCAAGGAATAAACTTACAACAAACAAATTTTGCTAATTCAGATTTGAGTCAATCAGTATTTACCCAAACTTTAGGTAGTATCTTGGCAGCCAAATTCAGCCCTACCGATAACTTATTTGCCACAGCAATTGAGCATCACATATGTCTATGGGAGGTTGACAAAATCAGACAAGTCTACAGTCTTGAAGGTCATACTGCTTGGGTGCGAGCGCTTGCATTCAGCCCAGATGGTAAAATTCTCGCAAGTGGTAGTCTTGACTATACTATCAGGTTATGGAATGTCGAAACTGGACAATGCTTGCAAATATTATTAGGTCATACATCAGGCGTACAATCCGTTGCTTTTAGTGACGATGGAAGTACTTTAGCGAGTGGTAGCAATGATCAAACTATTAGATTATGGAATATCCAAACTAGACAATGTTTGCAGATTTTACAAGGACATACGGATAATCTCATGTTTGTCGCTTTCCATCCAAATAGGCAAACATTAATTACTGCAAGTAGGGATGATACCGTCAGATTGTGGAATATCCAAACAGGTGCATGTCTGCAAGTATTTAATATCAATATTAATTGGGAACTTGCTATTGCTTTAAGCCACGACGGACAAACCTTAGTTACCGGAAGCAACAGGAATACGGTAAAATTATGGGATGTATCCACTGGTGAATGCATTAAAACTTTATCAGATTACAATAGCCTTGTGTGGTCAGTAGCTTTCGGTAAAGATAACAAAACCATCGTTACTGGCAGCGAAGATAACACAGTTAAAATATGGGATACTCAGACAGGAGAATGTCTGCAAACCTGGTATGAACATCATCAGCGCGTTTGGTTAGTTGATTTACATCTAAAAAATCAAGTTTTACTGAGTATCAGTGAAGACCAAACTTTCAAACTATGGGATATTTCATCACGACGTTGTTTAAAAACCTTAAAAGGATATAGTAACTGGATATTATCTCTCGCTTTTAGTCCAGACAGCCAAACATTAGCCAGTAGCTCTCAAGATCAAAAAGTCAGATTATGGAATGTTAACACAGGAAAATGCCAATCAATATTAGTTGGACACACTAACTTAATATCTTCAGTCGCCTTTGCCCCTCAACATATTCAAGATAGTCTACTAGCTAGCGGTAGCGATGACAACACCATCAAACTCTGGAATCATCAAGGCGAATGTTTAAAAACACTCCGGGGGCACGAAGCTTGGGTATATTCCGTTGCTTTTAGCCCCAAAGCTGATATTTTAGCGAGTGGTAGTCGTGACAACACGGTAAAACTTTGGAATAAGCGAACAGGTGCATGTTTGTATACTTTAGTCGGACATCAAAATCGAGTTAAATCAGTTGCCTTTCATCCGAATGGTACTATACTAGCAAGCGCGAGTGATGACAAAACCATCAAACTATGGGATGTGAATACCGGGCATTGTGTGCAGACACTTGTCGGGCATAAAGATAAAGTCGATTGCGTAGCTTTCCGCCCCGATGCAAACATACTTGCCAGTACCAGCTGTGACAAAACCATCAAACTATGGGATGTGAATACCGGAGAATGTTTGCAGACATTACCAGCACATACCCAGAGAATCCGCATGGTAGCATTTAGCCCAGATAGTCAGATTTTAGTCAGTTGTAGCGACGATCAAACAATTAAACTGTGGGATGCCAATACAGGTGAAAATATGAGAACATTGTCAGGACATGATAAAGCAGTATGGACAATTGCAATTAGCCCTAATAATTGCATATTAGCCAGCGGTAGCGAAGATCAAACCATTAAACTTTGGCATCTGCAAACAGGTGAATGCTGGCAAACCTTAAGATACGGTAGACCATATGAAGGTATGAATATTAACAATACAACAGGTATCACAACCGCTCAAAAAACAATTCTGAAATCCCTTGGGGCTGTAGAAGAATAATCGAATTAGACTCAAAGCCCGCGAAATAAATGTTCTACCGAGGGATAAACCGAGTATAGCGAATTTCAACGAACGTACCATCAGTATACACGGCAGAATAGATATGCTATTGCTAGTCAGTTATAAATCGTTTTCAAATCTAATGATTTCTCTTATCTATTTAGAAACCAGTAATAAGTCAGTCACCACATACTAAAAACTTTTCTTTGTCTCCTCCATTTGCCACAGATAACTTTTGACGGTGTTATAGAATACCCGGTTTCCCTCAATATGCGTTCTTAGCGAGCAAGTCTTCTTTGCGATCGCAACGACAAATCTCTACTTGCGGGTGTAACGATGCTTTACCCCAACAGGAAAATACTCTGGCTCGCCAATGGGAGCTAAGGTAACAACTGGCATTTGATATTCTATGGGAACGTAGTTAGCAAACTCGGTGTTGAGGCGTTTAAGTTCGGAAAGTATAGAGGATGCGATCGCAATTCTTTTATCTTCACTCGCTTCTACTAAAGGTGCTAACTCGACAACTACAGATAAAAAGCGGTTTTGATCTGCATCTTCCTGCACCTGCAAGACAAATTTACCTGTCACCCATTCTCTAATAACTGGTTGCTCTAATCCCACCGTCACATTTTCTGGATAAATATTTGCTCCAAAGTAGGAAACTGTAAAATTAGAACGTCCGAAAATATAGACGAAAGGTAACTGACGAATACCTCTCTTATCTTCATTTAAGGCTGCTACCGGATCGAAACCCCATTCTGCCAAAAACTGGAGCATGGCATCATAACTAATGAGACCACCAGAATCCATAATATTATACCGTATGAGGGGAATACCATTGTCTCCAGAAAACAGCAAATTGCCATCCTCAACTTCAAAAAAGCGACTGATGGGATCGTACTGTAAGAGTGTCGGCAGACGAGATTCCCCAAACAAAGTACGCGCTGCCTCTGGATGATTTGCCAAAAACCTTCGGATACAGATACTCAAAGGTGTTTCATTGCCCAATATACCTGCATCCGCCGTACCGTAAAGTGCTGCTGAATCGTAGCAAGGATTTTGCGCTTCGGTTCTTTCACCAACCAAACTACGCCATTCCTCGCTGAAGACTTCCCCTGCCATAACCAACTTGATTTGATATTGCTGCCACTCAACACCACGAGCAATCCCAGTGTCAATAACATCTTTAAGAAATGGCGGGTATCCCAACAAAACGACTTGCTGAAAGTGTGAACCAAGTTCCTGCACCACTCGCAAGATTTCTTCTTTATTATTGCCAGGAGTGATCACTGTGATTGGATAACCTTTGCTAGCAAGAATGCGACAGCAGTTCGTTGTGTACATCCCGCCAACCCAGGTTCCTAAAGTAAAACAAATCACAGCCAAGGTACTTTTAGTATCTGCATGAAAACTGTCATGAAATATCTGTTCAAAGCGTGTTGCAATGTGGAGTTCATCTGTAAAGAAACGAGGCCAAAATGTAGGTTTTCCCGTAGAACCGGAGGATACAGCTATCATATCACATGATTCTAACTGCCCATGGCGACATAAGTCAGCTAACGAATGACGCTGTAAATAATTTTCTTTTGTCAGGAGAGGTAATTTTTGAAAATCCTCAAAGTTTTGATATTCATCGGGGTTTATAGCCTGTTGTGCTAAGAAAGTCTTGTAAGCGGGGACAGTCGCAGCGACTTCATGAAATAATGCTAAAGCGGCTGTAGAAGCATGAGTGTTAAGATGCTGTTGTAGTAATGTTTCTACATTAGTTTGTAAAAAATCAGTAAATTCTTGGATTGAAAGTTGCCGTCGGTTTTCAAATTTCATAAGACTAATTGCTTGATAAAACAGAAACAAAACAATGTTTCTAGCATAAAGGATACACAGAACCTAGAGTCAACCAATGTAAATTCGCTTCAATCATGGCATCTTTACACGTAATTGCCCTTAATCGTTAAGCAAAACTACAAACCATAACGTACTTGTAAGTAGGCGTTAAAAATTGTCGTTATGACAAGGCAGCTATAAGTTACAGGAAGAGGTTTTTGGGCAACTTTACTTCTTGTGATAAACTTCTGTTTTTCTGTGCTTTTCCATTTCAAAATTGTGTAATTATGTACTATTACGTGAAGTTAGTGTATATTTAGAACTAAAGAAATTATTAATGGTGTTGAAAATACTGTGGCGAAAGCAGCAGATACTGGTAGTAAAAGACTGATTAGTTTGGCTCCGGATGCATGGGTACAATGGGTAACACAACGTCCCGAAGTTGTAGCAAAGGAAATTCTGGGTTCTGAGTTTCAATGGATTAGCCGTGAAACAGATGTTTTGGTAAAAGCATACAGCGCTATCCACGGAGATTTTTTGATACTGAACGAGTTGCAGCTGCGTTACACGGCACATATGCCCCGACGTATGAGAGCATATGCTGCTTTGGCAGAGGAAAAATATCAACAGCCAACATACCCAGTATTAATAAACATCTTGCCGCCTCCATCCACTGTAACTGTTACTAGTAGTTACGAGCAGGAATTTCTAGGGCTACGGGCAATTCAAGACTATCGCGTCATTAATTTGTGGGAGGTTGATGCCGAGATTGTGTTTCAGCAACCATTACCATCATTACTACCATTTGTGCCCATATTGCGAGGAGGAGGTGAGGCATCAGTTGTGCAACGAGCAGTACAATTACTCCGAGCAGATACACAATTAAACCAGTTAGAACCATTGCTGGCATTTTTTGCTAGTTTTGTGTTAGACATGCCTGTTGTGCAAGAAATCATGAGGTGGGATATGACAGTATTACGAGAATCGCCTTGGTATCAGCAAATTCTCACTGAAGGTGAGGAACGAGGTTTACAGCAGGGTTTACAGCAGGGTTTACAGCAGGGTGCGCGGCGGCAGTTAATCCGAGTACTGCAACAACGCTTTGGGGAAATTCCTCCTTTCTTAGAAGTAAGGCTTGATAGTGAGAGTATAGAAGAGCTAGAAAGTCTGATGGATGCGGCGATCGCAGTGACTTCTTTAGAAGAGTTTCTCACTTATCTACCTGCCTAACTTCATCAGAGAAGAGAAAGGACTCAAGCCGACTCATTTGTGACTTTCAGAAGGAGTGGACTTGAAAGCGTGTGAACATGCCTGTTGTACAAGAAATCATGAGGTGGTATATGGCAGTATTACAAGAATCGCCTTGGTATCAGCAAATTCTCACTGAAGGTGAGGAACGAGGTTTACAGCAGGGTGCAAGGCGGCAGTTAATCCGAGTACTACAACAACGCTTTGGGGAAATTCCTCCTTTCCTAGAAGTCAGGCTTGAGAGTGAGAGTATAGAGGAGCTAGAAAATCTGATGGATGCGGCAATCACTGTTACTTCTTTAGAAGAATTTCTCACTTATCTGCCTGCTTAACTTCATCATCTGAAGATAAAGAACGTCAGCTCGCTCTGTTGTAGCTTACAAGAGGAGCGTATAATTAGCATCTAAAAAATTCTTCTCCCCACTCCCAAGGTAGGATGTCAGCCAAGTTACAGTTTTTTACGCTATAAAAATAGTATGGGAATTCGTAAAAAACGTAACGCTCTGCGTCAATCATTGGAGGTTTTCCGCTACAGTAGCCGCGCAATCGGCTTAGTGTGGACTACTAGCCGCTTTCTGACTATTCTATTTGCGATTTTAACTTTGGTTGCTGGTCTTCTACCAGCTGCTATTGCTTACATCGGTAAGCTGATCGTTGATGCTGTTATAGAAACGCGCAATCTTGCACCTCTACAAATTAATACACATAATCATGAATTTGTCAATAGCTATCATCCATTAATGTACGTGGGATTAGAGGCGATCGCCGTCGCTGTGTTGGCAGGGAGTCAGCGAGGACTGACGGTTTGCCAGTCGCTGTTGCGGATGCTTCTCGGTCAAAGGGTGAACGTTATGATTCTCGAAAAGTCACTCACTCTTGACCTAACTCAGTTTGAGGACTCAGAATTTTATGACAAGTTAACCAATGCAAGGCGAGAAGCATCAGTTCGTCCCCTCTCGCTAGTTACCCGTACCTTCGGCTTGGTGCAAAGTGCTTTATCAATTGTGACTTATGGCGTTTTGCTGATCAAATTCTCAGTTTGGGCAGTCATCGTCTTGGTGCTGGCATCTCTACCTGCATTTTTTGCCGAAACAAAGTTTGCAGGAGTTGCTTTTCGCTTATTTAGCTGGCGTGCGCCGGAAACCCGCCAGCAGCATTACCTAGAAACACTTCTAGCTAGAGAAGACTTTGCCAAAGAAGTGAAACTCTACCAAATCGGGGGAATGCTGCTAGAACGTTACCGCCAACTGTTCGATACACTCTACATCGAAGATCGCGACTTAACACTGAAACGAGGACAGTGGGGATATGTCCTGAGTTTGTTCAGTACCGTTGCTTTCTACATTGCATATGCTTGGATTGTGGTAGAAACTGTCATCGGTAGAATCTCCTTAGGCGACATGACAATGTATATTACCGTGTTTCGCCAAGGACAGTCTACATTTTCTGGTGCCTTGACTTCCATTGGGGGAATGTACGAAGACAACCTGTATCTTTCTAACCTTTACGAGTTTTTAGAAGAGGAAGTCCCACTACCATTGGGTAAAGCGATCAAAGGTTTACTAGAGCAAGATGGAGTTCGGTTTGAGAACGTCTCATTTACTTATCCGGGGAGCTTGCATCCGGCGTTAAAAAATGTCTCGCTGCATCTTAAGCCAGGGGAGAAATTAGCAATTGTCGGTGAGAATGGTTCAGGTAAAACCACATTAATCAAACTCCTCACACGTCTTTATACTCCAGACTCCGGACGCATCTTACTAGATGGCTTGGATTTGCAAGAATGGGATGTTGATGTGCTGCGAAAGCGGATAGGCGTGATTTTTCAGCAATTTGTCCGCTACCAGTTTACTGTTGGTGAAAATATTGGTGTAGGTGATGTAGAACACTTAGAAGACAAAAATCGCTGGGAAATTGCCGCTGAAAAAGGAATGGCACAACCTTTTATCGAATATTTGCCTGAAGGTTTCCAGACTCAGCTAGGGAAATGGTTTCATCAGGGACAAGAACTTTCCGGGGGGCAATGGCAGAAAATCGCCCTTGCGCGTGCTTTTATGCGAAACAAAGCAGATATTCTCGTTTTAGATGAACCAACATCGGCAATAGACGCCCAAGCTGAGTTTGACATTTTCAGTCACTTTCGTTCTCTCACCGAAAATCAAATGGTATTTCTCATTTCTCACCGCTTCTCTACGGTACGTATGGCTGACAAAATTCTCGTGATTGAAGCAGGAGCGGTTGTGGAACAAGGAACCCATAATGAGTTGTTAAAACTAGACGGACGTTATGCAAAGTTGTTTTCATTGCAAGCTGCTGGGTATAAATGAGGAAGTGGTTAGTAGTTAACAGAACAACTATCAACCATTAACCCTTCGGGTGCGCCAGTTCCCTACGGCGGGAAACCCGCCTTCAGGACTGGTCTTACCATCCACCATCCACTAACATCCCTATGCAATTTATCTTTGATCCACCAATTCCCGTGAAAATTCAGAAGATGAAAGAACGGGTGCGGTGGCGGCATCCAAGTATTGTACGTCGCTTAATTGACCAAACCAGTATGGTTCTGGATAATGGCAACTCGGATAATCCAGAATTTTCTTTCATGGTAATTGGTGATAGCGGATCGAAGGCACAGAACGGACACGATCCCCAAAGACAAATTGCCGAACTAATGCTAGAACATGGGGATGGATGCAGTTTTGTCCTTCATACAGGAGATGTAGTTTATACTGTTGGTTCTCGTGAGTATTACCCAGAAAACTTTATTGAACCTTACCGCGAGTTTTTAGAGAACGGCTTTAAACAGAATCGCATTCGCTATGACAATATGGTATTCAAACTGCCGATTCTCCCAGTGCTTGGTAATCATGATTACTATGATGTGCCATTGACGTGTCGATTGCTTACTGGCGCGACGCTACCGATACGCCGTCTACTCGACTACAAAAAAAATATAGAGATTGGCTGGCATGGATCTGATTGCGGTGACGCTTATGCTCGGGCTTTTCTAGACTACTTACAAGCGATCGCACCTCCAGATTTAGAACGTCACTTGGACTGCCATTATACGGCAAAAACGCAGACAGGACGCTGTTTGCGTTACGAACCCGGACATTTTACACGCCTACCCAACCGTTATTACACCTTTCGTTACGGTGGGATTGACTTTTTCGCCCTTGACTCGAATACATTTAACACACCATCACCTCTGCCTGCGACTCCTGAAGGTGTTGCCTTACGCCGTCAATTAGAAAAACGTCACCATGAGCTAGAACTTGAAGAACTGCAAATTTTGACACGTATTAATTTGAATGGTAGTGCCGAAGACACAGAAGAACTTGATGCACTGCAAGCCAAATTAAATCAAATTGATGAGATTAAAATCGACATCGAAAAACAACTAAATCACGACAATGTGACCGACTTTGAACAACTTAATTGGCTGCAAAATCGGTTGATAGAATCTTGGAATACCGAGGAAGTGGGGGGACGTATTGTTTATTTCCATCATCCTCCCTATGTGACTGAGGCAACGAAGTGGTATCAGGCGCAGACTTTGGCAGTTCGTCACCGCCTACGAGCTTGTTTTGATCACGTAGCTGAAACCCTTGGTTCCGCAACTCAAGGGCGTCCAATTGTTGATTTAATTTTAAACGGCCATGCTCACTGTCTGGAATATCTCCAGACAACTAACACTGGACACGCAGACTCTGGTATCCATTGCATTATCAGTGGTGGTAGCGGTTATTACCCCCGCCGTCAGCGAGAAGAGGGTTCGGAATTATTAGAAACTCTCGGTAGATCTACGCGGAAAGTCGCAGATTCTGTCCTCTTTGTTGGTCGCAATGGTTACGATCAGCTTGAACGACTCCCCTACTCCTTTGTGCGGATTGACGTTCACGATAAATCCCCCTTTAAATTAATCGTTAAACCGTATGTTGCCGAACGCTTTCAGGGAAAGTGGTATAATTATCAGTTAGAACCGTTTGCCATCGGTGGAGGCGTTAAAAATTAATTCAAAAAGTACTCAATATGAACTGTCAATGAAGCGCAATCTAAAATATAAACTTTTACCTTTGATCGCCATCATTCTGGTGATCCTGTCATACTTACTGTTTTCATCCGGTAAGACAGCTAAAGTTGCCTCTTCATCTACCACTGTTTACGAACAACGGCAGCTCCATAGCCCAGATGGAATTGGAAAATTTTATATGGGACGAGAAATAGCTCAAGTTATGGGGCATATAGCAGCTGGCTGGCTAGAACGGCCAACCCGAGAAACCGAAGAACAACCACGTAAGTTGGTGAAAGCTATGAGGCTTAAACCTAATAATGTTGTGGCAGATGTTGGTGCGGGAACAGGCTTTTTTAGCTTTCGCATTGCATCTCAATTAACAGCAGGCAAGGTACTGGCTGTGGATATTCAGCCAGAAATGCTGGACATCATTAAGTCTTTTGAAAAAGAAAAAAAGATTACCAACGTTGAAACTGTTTTGGGAACTGTGAGCAACCCCAACTTACCACCAGAAAGTATTGACTTGGCACTAATGGTGGATGCGTATCACGAATTCTCATATCCACGAGAAATGATGCAAGAGATTGTGCGATCGCTTAAACCAGGTGGTAGAGTTGTGCAGGTTGAGTATCGAGGGGAAAATCCTTTTGTGATGATTAAACCTCTACACAAGATGACTCAAAAGCAAGCTATAAAAGAAATGCAAGCAGTTGGTTTAGTTTGGCGCGAAACCAATAATGTGTTACCGCAGCAGCATATTCTCGTGTTTGAGAAGCCGCAGGCTTGATAATTGGATAGCAGGACGATATATAGAGTTAAGATTGGATTGGTACAAGGTTCGCGCTTTTGGTAGTGCTGTCCCAAACTATCCAACTAAACGCCTTATCTAAATCCTCTGCACTGTTTGTGACTTTAAAGTAAAACTTTTCGCCACTCCTGGTTTCAATCGCAAAGTCGGCTTTATCAGCATACACAACTTTAAAACCTCTGTCTCTCAGGCAGTACATTGCCCAAGCCTTCAATGACTGCTTGTAAGGCTCATGTGGAATCGGTGGTTTTTTAATTGTTTCCTCAATCACTTGAAACATCTGCATTGCTTGTTGGTTGTTAGTTGTCATTTGTTGGGTATTAAATCATATTTGCTTTTATTACTTATCATTAAAGCACTAAGCCCACCCATTAAAGTTGCGTTTTACCTTCACTGAATAAAGCCGACACCGAAGGGTTAGAACACTCACAAATGCCAATCGTACCGCCAACTCACGAAAATACTTACTGAGGATCGCAGCGAATCTCGATCATAAAGCCATCGGGGTCATAGAAGTATACACCTCTGCCAGTAGGTCGAGACACTGGCCCGTAGGCGATCGCTATTTGGTTTTGTTTAAGGACTTCCACGGCTTGTTCAAATAACTGTGGATCTATGTCAAAGGCGAGATGGTAAGCTCTAGTGAAACTTGTTTCTGGGTTGGGATCTGGTGGTGACAAGTCGGGTGCCCCAAATAAATCGAGGATAGTCCCATCAGGAGTCACGAAGTTGGCAACTTTTCCCTCGGCAACTAAATCCACAAGGGTTGCAGGAACCTCTTCGCCTGTTAATTCATGCAAACCGAGGATAGTTCCGTAGAAGTGTCGAGAAGCTGGCATATTTTGAACATTGAGGGCAATGTGGTGGACTCTTCGCAAATTGCCTGGTGCAAGAACACTGTTAAGAGATTGAGGAGTTGATAACATATATGATTATACAAATATCGTTAGCTAGTACTTGTGGGTGAAAAAGGGTTCAATTCACCAAGCAACTGAACTTAAACGTATATGGTTCACTGTTTACCATACAAAATAAGACTGCACGCCACGCAGACAGTATTGTCTACTGGCTATAGTATAATTTATGTAGTGCATCTTCAGAAAGCAAAAGGCATCCACTTTTAAAAACGTGATACTTACAGGCTTGGTTGCCTTCTCGCTCTAACTTATGCATCGCGACACAAATTTTTGATGAAGGTTAAGCTTTATACCTGATAGTGGTCATTTTTTCGTGAGACCTCTTTCCGTAACTCATAGCTGTTCTCTGCCTTTGTTTATAAATAAAAATGACCAGATTTCCATATGACCGCTTTGCCAAAGATTATCTTCAAGAATTATTATCACCATTAGGTTCAGTAGAAACAAGTAAAGATATCGCTGGAGAAGTTAGAGAAATTGATGTTTATTTCGTACCCTCACCCGAATCTCAAATTGATAAACAAGTTTTGGGATTGTTAGGAAGATTTGCTGATACAGCAGCATTAATTGAGCCGTTTCGTAACGCAGTCAAAAAGTCAGAAGTTCGTAGTTGTATGGGTAAGTTGTTTGAGACTTGTGCCCTTTTTGAACGTGAAGCTAAACGTAATGATCTAGGATTAAAAAAAGATTCTTTACCTAAGTTATGGATTCTTTCGCCAACAGCATCTGAAGAATTTCTATCTGTATTTAATACAAAAGTTGATGAATATAATTGGTTAAAAGGAATACACTTTTTGGGAGATGGCTTGAGAACAGCGATAGTAGCCATCCATCAATTACCAGTAACACCAGAAACTCTTTGGTTAAGATTATTGGGTAAGGGGAAAGTCCAGCAACGCGCAATTGAGGAAGTCCAGGCTTTAGATATCAACAATCCATTACGTAGCAAAGCAATAGATTTATTAGTAAACTTGAAAACTACTTTAGAATTAAATCAGAATTTAGATTTGGAGGATAGGGACTTAGTTATGCAATTATCACCAATTTATGAACAACGTTTGGCAGAGGCTAAACAAGAAGGTAGACAAGAAGGAATACAGCAAGGAGTTCAAACTGAACGCCGTACGATTATAGAAAATTTACTTCAAGTCCGGTTTGGAACTTTAGATAAGGAGCTACAAGCAATTATTGAACCTTTATTAGGATTACCACCAGAAGAATTTATTTCTTTCCTACTACAACTATCAAATGTGTCTCGGGAAGAATTGTTAAAAAAGTTTCATCAACAGTAAATGCAAAACTACTAGAGATGCGCTTGTTGCTCGTCACTGAGTAAGGATTGTTTACTAAGTTTTCGATGTCGTTAGAAGCGCGATCGCATCCAGAAATTATTCGTTATAACAATGCGTTATTTGGTAGAGTCAAAACAAACCGATTGTATCTGGTCACATCAGTTGCTGACAACAATATTTTGCCTGTTGCTGAAAGCTAAATTACTTGGTAGTAACTGCGTTCCAATACATCTGTTTTTTCACGATGCTGTCTGTCTATCTCAGAAGAGCTTAAGTGTTATGCAATACCGCACCACAAGGCTGCCCCTTCTGACGCTCAGCAATGTTTTATTCTAGATTATTAATACACAAAGTTGCTTTAGTAATATATTATACAAAAAGTTGATAAACGTTCTTTGCAAATGTTTGATTATTCTTTAGATTTTAAAAATATTGACTTCCGAGAACATCCCGAACTGTATCGCGTTGGGAAGGGTGAGCAAGGTGTACTTTTAGTAGAACCATATAAATCAGAAATTCTTCCTCACTGGCGGTTTAAAACTCCAGATATCGCTAGAGAATCAAGCGAAAAAATCTATCAAATGTTTCTCGTCTATTTGGAACAAGATGATTTCGTAGGTGCGGATATAGCACGGAAGTTTATACAGATGGGTTATACGCGATCGCGTCGTTATGCCAACCATAAAAGTGGTAAAAAGTACAAAACTAACCCCCAAAAAGAAACTTCAACAGAAGCCCAAATTAAAGCGAGAAACGATATCTTACCAAATGAAGTAGATCCAGTGAAAGCTGAATCTGCTGCCATTTTTAAAGAAAAGTGGAATCAAGCCAAGACTGACAAGAAATATCTTCAGCTTTTAGCCCAGCATAAACAAATGTGTAAAGGCTGAATGGAATGAAGTGGGTAAAGGGCTAATATCAATCTAATAACCAGGTGTTCGTTGAAAAAAACCAGTCACTTGAGTTAATTTCTCAGCAATTTCTAGCAGCTTCATATCACTCCCGCGCCGCCCCACCAACTGCACACCAATGGGTAGTCCAGATTGTGACTGGGTAAAGGGCAGTACTACGGCTGGGTTGCCAGTTAGGTTGAAAATTGTGGTGTAAGCACCGATTGCTCTCCAATAAGAGAACTCGTAACCATCAACCTCTATGGGTTCTCCTGGCTGACGATGGGTGAAGGCAGGCACTGGCACCACAGGAGTGAGCCAAACATCCCAATTAGATAAGAAAGCTTCCATATTCGCAATCAGAGTATCGCGCTCGGCGAGGGCGGTGAGATACTCTGATTGCTGCTCAGTCTGCGTCAAATCTGGCTGTGTTAAACCCAACTCAAAAGCAAAAATATTGATGTAAGTATTATATATCACATCGCTATCAAAATTCGGTGGCTGTTTGTGTTGTTCTACACAGCACCCTAAATACCCTAGGGATGAAGCTAGTTTCAAGAGAGCCGCCTTGGTTTCATCTGTTGCGGGAATATTACCAAAACCTTCTGTCCAAGCGTAGCGGCAAGACTGTAGCGTGGTTACTGGGTTGACTTGTATAGGTATCGGCAACACTTCTGGCTGGCGAGGATCTGGTCCTTCAATCAGTGACAGGCACAACCGCAAGTCTTCTACAGAGCGGGCGAGAGGCCCTATTGTTTGCATGTATCGAATAGTTTTAGGTTTTCCTGGCAACTCTGGAATATGTCCAAATGTTGACACTCGATGCTCAGTTGGTTTTAAGCCGAAAACGCCACAAAAGTGAGCCGGAACGCGGATAGATCCACCAATATCACTACCAAGTTCTAGAGGAGATAACCCAGCAGCTATAGCACTCGCCCCACCTCCAGTGCTACCGCCTGGAGTACACTCATGGTTCCAGGGATTGTTTGTCCTACCAAACAGGGGACTGTTAGTCTGGAAGTTACTAGCCAACTTTGGTGTGTTTGTCTTGCCCAAAATAATCGCTCCCTCGGCTCGTAGTCGAGCGACGACGGTAGCATCTTGCTCTGGGATATAATCAGCTAGTGGTTCATAACTACTAGTCGTGCGTAATCCTTTGGTTTCTATCGTGTCTTTGATAGTTATGGGTACTCCATGTAAGACTCCCCAATTTTCTCCTTGAGCTAATGCCTTATCTGCCGTTAACGATTGCTTGTAGACATTTTCCGCATCCAGAGTCACAATAGCATTTAGTGCTGGGTTGTGTTGAGCAATCTGATTTAGATAAGCCTCCATCACTTCTGTGGAAGAGACTTCGCGATCGCGGATTGCTTTTGCTAATTGATGCATAGCTAAAAAGACTAAATCATTTGTCATCATAGAACTCCTATTTAATGAGTGGAAATACACGTATATATGGGCAGTGCCCACCAAAATCCATATTAATAAAAGCTGTATATTAGTATAATTAACTAGAAAATATAAAGCTTTAACCAACTTATATAGGGGAGAACAATCGGTTGTTAATCTGGTAAGGGTATCGCTATCATCATTAAACTGAGCTATTCTAACTTACACACCCGATGTTGAACATTCCACAACTCCTCGCAACTGAACTAGATCTCCAACCGTATCAGGTGCAAAACGCGCTGGAACTACTGGCAGAGGGTGCAACGATTCCCTTTATTGCACGTTACCGCAAAGAGCGCACTGGTGAGATGAATGAAGTTCAACTGCGTGACATTGCTGACAGGTACACTTATTTAACAGAATTGGCAGAAAGGAAATCAGCGATTTTGAAGGCGATCGCCGAACAAGGCAAGCTCACCGATGAACTGAAAGCGAAGATTGAATTCTGTTTGCAAAAAACTGAACTTGAGGATTTGTATCTCCCTTTCCGTCCCAAACGACGCACTCGTGCTACAATTGCCCGAGAAAAAGGACTCGAAGCATTAGCAAAGTTGATTCAATCGCTGAATGTCAAGAATCCTGTATCCATATCACTGGATGTAGAAGCGGCAAAGTACATTTCTCTTGAGTTGGGTGTCAAGACAGCAGATGATGCACTCAAAGGTGCTGCTGATATTATAGCAGAAGAAGTGGCAGAAAAAGCCGAGTTACGTGCCTATATAAGAGAATACTTGTTAGAGGATGGGCTGTTTGTCTCCCGGATCAAAGATGATCATCCTGAAGGGACAACGAAGTTTGAAATGTACCGCAACTATCAGATGAAGGTGAGAAATATTGCCCCTCACAACATGTTGGCTTTGTGCCGGGGGGAAGCGGAGTCTGTGTTACGCTTTGAAATTTCCTTTGATGAAGAAGTCGTACTCACTTATCTGGAGTCAAAGGAAATTAAGACGAATGTCCGCGCTATTCGCGATTTTTATCAAGCAATGCTGAAGGATGCATTCAACCGCTTGATGAAGGCTTCCTTGATGAGTGAGGCGATCGCAGAAAAGAAAACTTATGCGGATATTGAGTCAATCAAAACATTTGAAACGAATTTGCGAGAGTTGTTGCTGTCAGCACCGGCAGGGATGAAACCAACCCTAGCGATTGATCCGGGTTTTCGGACTGGGTGTAAAGTTGTGACACTCGACGAGACAGGGAAATTTTTGGAATATCAAGCAGTATTTCCCCACCAAGCTGCCGAACAACGTCTCAAAGCTGCAAAAATTCTCAAAAGTCTGATTGAAAAGTACAAAGTTGAGTTAATTGCGATCGGTAACGGTACGGCTTCCCGCGAGACAGATGAGTTTGTGGCAGAAGTTCTACAAACTACTGCGAGTACACCCGTTAAAGTTATGGTGAATGAGTCGGGCGCTTCAATTTATTCTGCCAGTAAAGTCGCCTTGGAAGAGTTTCCCGATTTAGATATTACCGTTCGCGGTGCAATTAGTATTGGTCGCCGCTTGCAAGATCCACTCGCAGAACTTGTAAAAATTGATCCCAAGTCGATTGGTGTGGGACAATATCAACACGACGTTGATCAAAAAATGTTGAAAAAGAAGTTGGATGAAACTGTAGAAAGCTGTGTCAACTTTGTAGGAGTGGATTTGAACACCGCCTCTAAAGAACTTCTTACCTCGGTGTCTGGAATTACACCAACGGTTGCTAACAACGTTGTTGCCTATCGCAATCAGCAAGGTGCTTTTAAAAATCGTCGGGAACTCCTGAAAGTCCCTAAGTTAGGGCCAAAAGCTTTTGAACAGGCAGCAGGCTTCTTACGGATTCGCGGTGGCAGCAACCCCTTGGATAATACTGCAGTTCATCCAGAGAGTTATGCAGTAGTGGAAGCGATCGCCTCCGATTTGAAGGTTTCTTTAACTCAGATTACCCAAATTGCTGAAAAACTCCAAAAAACGAGCTTGAAGAAATACGTTACCGAAAAAGTCGGCGAACCAACACTACAAGATATCTTCAGGGAGTTGGAAAAGCCAGGAAGAGATCCACGGGCGGAATTTAAGTATGCCACCTTTAAAGAGGGAATTAAAGAAATCTCCCACCTGAAAGTCGGAATGGAATTAGAAGGGATTGTTACCAATGTTGCCAACTTCGGCGCTTTCGTCGATATCGGTGTTCATCAAGATGGTTTGGTTCATATCTCTCAACTTGCTGACAGATTCGTTGACGATCCCAAAAAGGTGGTTAAAGTCGGACAAGTTGTAAAAGTACAGGTGTTAGAAGTTAACGAGAAATTGAAGCGAATTAGTTTGTCGATGAAAGCTGTGAAACAATAGCTTTTTATACGCAGTTCTCTTATGTCCGGTTAAAAAACCATTATAAATAAAGTGGCGGCGTCGGGGGAAAGATTATAAAAGGGTTTATCATAGAACTTCTTTTTTATCCTAATTAATCGGACATGAGAAAATGCTTAAATGAACCACGTCTTTTTTGTCTCACGCACAAAGTAGCAAAGAACACATTTATCTAAATAAAGAGACTTTACCTTTCTTTTGAGATTCCTTCTAAAGAAATGCGGGTTTGGATGCTCTGGAGGATTGACTCTCATAGTTGAAGTAATTATAATCCCATTATGCGTATCATTGCCCGTAGCACGTTACGAAAATTTTGGGAAGCATATCCCGATGCCGAACAGCCACTTCTTCGCTTGGTTTGATGAAGCATCTCGTGCAAAATAGGACAGTCCGGTAGATATCAAAAGCACCTACCGTAATGCCAGTATTCTTGCTAATAACCCTGTTATTTTTAATATCAAAGGTAATGATTACCGCTTAATTGTTCACATTCGTTATGATATTGGAATTATTTTTATTCGTTTTATCGGAACGCATAAAGAATACGATAACGTAGATGCGACAAGTATTTGAGGCAGTAATACTTATGCTTGAACCCCGTCCTATCCGAACCGAAGCTGACTATCGTGCTGTGCTTGATGAAATTGAAAAATTGTTCGAGACCAAGCCCAATACGCCAGAGTGTGACCGTTTAGAAGTTTTAACTACGCTGGTGGAAGCATACGAGCAACAACATTACCCCATCGAAGCACCAGACCCCATTGAGGCTATTTTATACTATCTCGAATCCCGTGGGTTATCTTGGCATGATTTAGAGTTTGTTATTGGGAGTAAGGCAGAAATAGCCGAAATTTTGCATCGGAAGCAGGCATTAACGTTGGACATGATTCGGCGTTTGCACCAACAATTGGGCATTCCGGCAGAGATTTTGATTCAACCATACCCTTTAATGCAAAATTCAGCTTGATAGACATCTCCGAAAAAAGTGGGAACGCCAGTCTCCTACAGAGGGAAACCCATACAACATGTTAAGGACAAGAAAAAGTTTTGTAACCTACATTCCGCAGGTTGGCAGGTCGAGTTATGGTATTTTGAGAACACAAAGGATTACTGGATAGCCGAATGTAAGAGTGCGGGATAATAAATTGACGGACTCTATGACTCAAGCGATCGTTAACGTGGATTCATAGTATATTGAAAACACTAGGGATTACTGGATAGCAGAATGTAAGCTAAATGCATTCTTTTTGAAGATATGCTAAACCGTTTGGCAGCAGCTAATGCAATTTCTATAAATACTCTTGATAGTCCAACCGCGTGTAGTTGGTCTAAAACTCGCACCTTACTGTCATCATTAAGATGTTCAGGTAATACCCCCGAACAAGTGCAGGTGCTCCGTTGCTTTACCTATAAAAAACCGATGAAATAAATATAATGGGGCAGTTAAAAATCCCATACAATTGAGAATCATGGCTTTAACAACTTGACCCGCACTTACTTTTTCTAGCGGGTGAGTACCAATCAATGTATCGATTTTCTCTACAATGCCAATGTCATCAACGATACCCGCAATAATTCCCAAATGATCTATGTCTTGGGTTTGAATGTCTGACAATTGCTGGTTCATGGCTTGTACTAACAAACTTGCTTTGTGAGTTAACGATCGCTCTTTAAAAGAGCCATCAAATTATTATCCAACAACCAAGACCTTCCCAGACTCATGCCGTGTGAGATCTGAAAATACCATTATGCTGATTGGCTAGAATGGCTTGCCAATAGAGGAATGTGGCAAGACTTAAACAAAGATCTAGATAATTTAATAAATTTTGCAAGACAACAAAATATTACTTTTAAGCATTACTTTGAGTTACTTGAAAGTCTTGAAATCTATATTAATTTGCAACCTGCTTTACGCCCAAGTATAGCAAACGACTACTTTAGTTTGGCGATTAATGAAATAGATAATGCATTACGTCAAGGAGAAGTAGAAGCACCTTTCTTTCAAGATTTAAAACGTGCGCTACTCTGTCTTAATTCAGATTCAGTAAATGAGCTTGTTGAATATCGACAACAGCGTCGTGCTGAGGCTTCTAAGTTAGAGATACAAGTAGCTTCAGATGAAAATATAGTATCAACAACACCAAACTTGGCATCAATACGTCTCGCCTTGGTTGGTGGACACAAAACAACTCGAAGGGAGGTTACTCGTGAATTGTGCGAAAGCTACGGTTTACAAAATTGTGTTGAGATTGCTCCCTCAAGTGAGGCATGTGTAAATCGTAGTAACGTACAAGCAAAAATAAGTAATTGTAATTTAATTGCAGTAATTACTGGATATATGGGTCATGATTTAAGTCAAATTGTGTCTGATTAAAAAAAAGATGGCACTTTAACAGGTGATGTATTTTTTCTAGGTTGCCGAGGTAAAAGTGGTATAGTTCGCGCAATCCTTAATAAGATGCAACAAGCCAATGCCTGATTACACCCTCCGAGAAGTCCAGCAACAAGTTGATATCTGGGTACAAGAAATCGGCAAAGGTTACTGGAGTCCCCACGAAATGCTAGCACGCATGGTAGAAGAAGTAGGCGAGACGGCTCGGCTAATCAATCATCTGTATGGTCCCAAAAAGAAAAAAGATAGCGAACCTACCCAAGAATTAGCTGGCGAAATCGCTGACATCATGTTCGCGCTCGTTTGTCTGGCAAACTCCCAAGGTATTGATTTACAGGAGGCGTTTGAGGTGATGATGGCTAAGTACACTACAAGAGATAAGCAAAGATATAAATCGCACACTGAAAATTAAACTCACAGATAGCTATTCAACCAGACATCATATGACGTGCAAACTCGATCGCTTCTGCTGGTGTAGAGATTTTGCCTTCAATTTGCGCTACAGAAATTTCTGTGAGTAATTTTCCCACCAATGGCGAAGCTGGGATTTTCAATGCTATAATCAATTCCTTCCCACTCAATAATGGGGTGGGATGAGCGACCAGATCATCAGGGTTGAGGTAGCGGTCGATTAAGGGTGCGATCACCTCTACCAGAATACCACGTGCTACTGCTAAAACGACTATGGTGGGAAAAACAAATCCAGCTTCTTGAAATAAAAAATACTGTTCTCGTAAAGATAATTGGGGTGCTTGAAGCTGTGGGAACAGTTTCAAGGCTGCTGTTGTCGCTTTAATTTCAGATCGGCTGTATGTAAGTTGCTGTAATTCTATTTCAGCGACTGCTGGTTCTGACTTTACAAGACAAGCGAGTTTGGCAATACCCAACCAGGTCGTTTTAACAGTATCACGCACGTGCTTTTGCAGTAAACTCTCTAGTTTTAGCTCAGAAGCTGCTCTGTCAACTGCTGCGAGGAGAGTAAAACTTTCTTTTGTGGCGTATTTGAAGAAAGGTTTCAGCAAACCATCTTCCCAAGCACGGGCAATCCAGACATTACCTTGGGGTGACAGCATATAACCTAATTCTACCCTAACTCTTTCTGCTGCGACTTTAGTGATGTGAGAAGCTAAAGAGCGAATGGTATCTTGAGTTACTGGTTCAATGGTAAAACCCAATTGTGCCGCTTGGCGATATGCCCGCAGTAACCGTAAGGGATCGTCTCTTAAGTTAGTGGGTGATATCATTTTCAATAGACCTTGTTGGATATCTTGACAACCTTGCAGGGGATCGATGATTTCTTGCGTGTGGGGGTTGTAGGCGATCGCATTCACCGTAAAATCTCGCCTGTGCAAATCAACTTCCAGGCTTTCTCCTTCTGCCTGAGCAAAATCAACAGTAGCGTGAGGAAAAACCACACGGGCAATTTGTCTTTCAGCATCGAGTAAAACAAAGCCTGCTTGATAATGCGTCGCAATTTGGCGAGCGACTTTAACCGCATTAGATGGTAAAACAAAATCTAAATCCACGTACTCACGTGTTCTCTCCAAAATCGCATCCCGCACAGCACCACCTACCATATAAGCAGGTTGTGGTAAAAATTCTAGGCTAAAGGGCCAGGATTCGGGAGATAAACTGTTGTGCATGAAAAATCAGTTGGAATTGAAAATTAAAAAGCTTTAAATATATGGTATTCGGCTGTTTGGGTTGGTGAACCAGCGCGAATGACGGCTTTCCCGACAGAGGCGACTGGTATTAGCGCAGCGTTAGCGAAGCGATCTTCGTTAGCAAAGCAGTAGCGACGGAGGAGCGTCAGGGTAACTTGATTTCCGTGCCTGCTGTCATCAGCATAAATCCTTGATTATGAGTCCTTCGCCCTTTGTAGTAAATCACCAATAAGCAAAATTGTAATAAAAATAAACCAAGCAGATAGTGAATAACTATTTGCGTTAAGCTAAATTAACAATAAAGGACCCTAGAGTTGGTTTGATTATGTGTATTTGCGTAAACTGCCACTATGTGGATAGATGTATAAGTTACCACGCGGTAGAGGGGCAGCACCAACAACCCCACTTAACCGAAGCTCCTGATTTTGAGCCGAACGAACCTTCTATCAATGTCAACATCCGTACGAAAGAAGATTTCATTGAAATGGAATGGGATGTTGTTGGGTGTTTCAGCTTTAAGCGGGAAATGGGTAAGTGGTCTAAGTTGCGTCCTGGTGAGTTGGTTCCGACCTAAAATAGAAATTCTCACTTAAAGTATGAATTGTTCACGAACTCGTTGCGAAGACTCAGAGTTTTCTTTGTGCCTTTGCGACGAGTTCGTCAAAGAAGATATTATTTATTGCCGCCAAACAAACCACCCAAATTACCAAACTGCTGTTGCATCTGTTGAGCAGCATTAGCCGCAGAATCTAGAGCGATCGCATTTTCTAATTGAGATGCCATCGGTTCAGGCAATCTAGTTTTTGCAAAGGAAATCACCATATTCACTGCTTGCCGTGCCTGATCTTCCGAGATACCTGTATGGCTGCTAATTTGTCTTATTAACTCTTCCACAATTTTTCTCCGTAGACAAGACTCCATAAAGACACTACCACGGAATTAAAAATTAAAAATTAAAAATTTCCCAAGTTTTTACGCGTGTAGGAACGATCTGCTTGTTTCTGCTCTCAAGCAATCTTAATGCATCAGTCCTATTGATGTATCACGTTACTGTTTCGAGCAGGCAGCTGGAGTAGAGCCGAAATTAGTAGGATTGGACACTTCGGAGATTAGCGTAACTTCCCCTTTGCTGTTGAAAACCCAACCAGTGGCAGGTATAATTGCCACAGATTCAGACACCCCACCCGCGCACCTCAAGCACCCTCGTCTAAGTAAGGAAAGGGTTAGGGAGGGGTAACGCGGTGAATTTAATAATAACTAATCATCCGAACGTGTGAATCAATTGCACTACGCCTGCAAAACGTTTCTCCTATCTACAATCCACTTTCCATCTGCTGCCGATGCATAAGTTGTTTTGCTTACACCTATATAAGAAGTAGAAAAAGGGCTGACTATAGGTTCAAAATCTTATTAAATTGAGGTAATTTATGTTTACTATGGGGCCCACAACACATAAAAAAATTTCTGTCAATGCGTAGGTTCTAAAACTAGCCCTTTCAAAGTGACCAACGAAGATACGTTGTTTCATTGCTACCATCTTGAATCCTCCACTCAGATTTTGGGCTTTTTGAATATTGAAATGACCAATCTTCGTTCCGAATTTCACCACTTTGAAAGGGCTGGTTCTAAAACAAAGAGAATTTTTCTTCTCTGGTCTAAAAACACAGAGTTTGTAAACTTATCAGATAATTAAGATGAAAAAAGCTCTCAGTATAGGTAAAATTAGTCTTGGAGCGACCTTGGTCGTTGCACTTTTGAGTGTTGTGCCTCTGAGGGGAGTTGCACAAAATGCTGAATCCCCTGGTATTATCATCAATAGTGGATCTACGAATACCTGTCCTTACACAATCTCTGTAGATCCTTCTGGTCAAGCAAGTTACACTGTCTGTAATAATCCAGGAACAGGTAAAATTTCAAAGTCGCTAGCAACTGAATTTTTTAATGCTATTTCAGCCGCAGAGCCGTTATCAGAATTATCGGCTACGTCTTGTGCAAAAAGCGTTTCCTTCGGTACAACCACTAAAGTCAAGTATAAAGACCAAACATCTCCCGACGTTAGTTGTCCTAGCTCTGACTCTAGGGTGACGGATTTGTACAAAGATGCCCAAGCTATTCAACAAAAGTTGGGCTTTTCAACGAATAGAAGGTAAAGACTTTCGCTCTGTGTGGCTTCAATACTAGCGTCTTTCTTTATTATGAGTTAAGTAACAGCAAAAAGCCCCTGACACATCATCAGGGGTTTTCACGCTCTTATATGAATGAGTATGTGGTCTGTTGTGGAGCGATTCGACCTCTTGCCAAAGTGCGAAAAATGCTGTACTCCTCATGTCCGTTTTTGGGTCAAGAGGCAGTCGAAGCAAAGCTCGGGCTAGAGCCATCCGTTGCCATTGTCCCCCCGATAAATCCACACTCCCCTTCGAGCTGTTTGCCTAAGAGGGTTTCCATCCCTTGATCTAAGTTATCAATGACTTCGATCATACCAGCTTCGGTAATCGCTTCAGTTATGGCGCTGTCGTCTTCGAGTTTGGGAAAACAGCCAAAGCTTGACGCTGAATGCAAAACTGTAGCTTTTCAGCTAGTCCTTGGACATGCGGTTGATGAAACATTGATATGTGATCACCACTAACCCAGTGTAGGTCAACTTTATCTGCTAGCTTTTTCCAGCCCAGAGCAGGATGATTCAAGGTTGCAGAAATTCCCTCGCTGGCTCTGATCAGCGTCACGACACCAGGGTAGGGTTGAGGAGTGTAGTTCACCGAGGCGCGATCATGGCTTTTGCCAACTTCAAATAGGCGTTTTATCCTATCTAACCCAAAATTAGGCGGGAGTCTGTTCGCTTGTTTTACCTGCTCAAAGGTGTAAATGAGCTGCTCGTGTGGTTCCATTTGTCGTAGCTTTTCCACAGGGAAGGAAACCCCAAATAACTCGAAAAATAACCCGTATAAGAGGTCTATATCATCTAGAGGTTCCTCAGACGACCTGATATAAGTATCTATCAAGGCTAGGAAAGAAATTTGCTGACCACGGCAAAGCAGCTTTTGAGCCATCTCAAAAGCCACTAGCCCGCCAAAGCACCAACCTGCCAGCAGATAGGGACCATCAGGCTGAACGGTTTGTATAGCTTCGATATAGTTTATTGCCATTTCTTCGACCTGATCCTGTGGCTTTTGTCCTTCCTCAAAGCCAAGAGCGTCTACTCCATAAAGTGGTTGGAGAGTGTCCATACAACTAATTAAATCTTCGTATGCCAGGAGACTCGCCCCACCAGGATGGATCAGAAACAAGGGAGGCTTAGACCCATTTGGCTGAATTTTCACTAGAGGCGACCAAGTGTGGAAATCAGTTTTTTGACGGAGAATTGCCGCAAATTGTTCGACTGTAGCTGCTTGGAAGATGCTTGTTAATGGTAAAGTTTTCCCAAATTGCTGCTGAATCCTAGCCATCAGGGAAAAGGCTAACAGGGAGTGACCACCCAATTCAAAAAAATTGTCTAGGATACCAACTGGATGAACATTTAGCACCTCTGACCAAATTTGTGCCAGTTGTTGTTCAAGTTCGTCACGGGGAGGAGCAAAACGGACTTCCCGACTTATCTCTTGCTCTGGTACTCTTAGCGCCCTATAATCTACCTTGCCATTATTCGTCAACGGTATGCTATCCAGTTTAACCCATGCCGTAGGTATCATGTAGTCTGGTAACTTCTGCTGGAGAAAGCGACGCAATTCGCTGCTCGTTACCAAATTGTCCACAAAAACAATGTAAGCTACAAGGCGCTTGTTACCTAACTTATCTTCTTGGGCAATCACTGTAGTTGCTTGCACTTTGGGGTGAAGAGCGATCGCCGCTTCGATTTCTCCTAACTCAATGCGAAAGCCCCGAATTTTCACCTGATTGTCAATACGACCGAGAAATTCTAGGTTTCCATCAGGTCGATAACGAACTAAGTCTCCAGTTTTGTAAAGTTTTGAGTATCCATTGGGATTGGGGATAAATTTTTCTTTGGTTAAGTCAGGACGGTTGAGGTAGCCTCGAGCAACACCTGTGCCGCCGATATGCAATTCTCCTGGCACCCCAATAGGAACTGATTGCAGATATTGGTCTAGCACGTACACCTGAGAATTTCCTATCGGTCGCCCAATTGGCACTTCCTCCAATGCATCTGACGATGTTGATTCTGGCAACTGGTAGTGGGTGGTGACGACGGTTGCTTCTGTAGGACCGTAAGTGTTTAATAGCTTTGGCGGGTTTGGTAGGAAAGCCAGACTTTGAAGCCATTTTCTCACATTCTCTGGTAGCGCCCGCTCTCCCCCAATAATTACAAGTCTCAGGGTTTCAGGAATTTTCTGATCTGATGCTGTCAATAAAAATGTCAAATGATGCCAATAGGCGGTCGGTAAGTCCAACATAGTCAATTGCCAATCTCGGCACTGCTGCCAAAATTGATTGCTAAAACTTAACATCTCGTCTGTTCGCAGCACCAAAGTTCCACCAGCTGATAAACAGGGATAGATTTCTTCTGCTGCGGTATCAAAACTTATTGAGGCAAACTGAAGGATGCGGTCTTGCTCGTTGATATCATATTCCTGAACCGCCATTGATGTGAAATTTACCAAAGATTGATGGGCGATCTCTACCCCCTTTGGCGAGCCAGTAGATCCAGAGGTGTAAATAACATAAGCCAAGTTATCAGCTTCCGCTCTACTCACTGGATTTTCGCTACTCAGATTGCCAATTGCCTGCCAATCTGTATCTATGCATACTAAGTGTTTCCCATGTTCTGGCAGATTTGACACCAATTTCTGTTGTGTCAGCAGTATTGGCACCTGGGTATCTTGTAATATATAAGCTAATCTCTCTAAAGGTAATTGCGTGTCTAAGGGGACGTAAGCACCACCAGCTTTCAGAATCCCCAGCAATCCAATTACCATATGGATAGATCGTTCCACACAGATGCCCACCAGTACTTCTGGTTTCACTCCCAGAGTTTGCAAGTAATGGGCTAGCTGTGACGCACGTTTGTTCAATTCGTGATAAGTAATTTGTTCATCTTCCATCTGCACTGCTACGGCATCTGGGGTTTTTTTCACTTGCTCTTCAAACAAGTGGTGGATACATTTAGTGCTAGGATAGTCAATCTGTGTCGAATTCCATGCCGCCAGTAACTGATGAGTGCTTGCTGTCAATAAAGGCAATTCTCTCACTGGTCGAGAGCGATCGCACACAATACCTTGAAGCAGTGTTTGAAACTGTTCAGACATGCGAGCAATAGCCTCATTTTCAAATTGATGGCTGTTATATTCCCATCGCCCTTCTAGCATCGTTTCTGTCTCTTCAATCGTCAGACTAAGGTCAAACTTGCCGACGACAGGTGTTGTTGGGATGTGAGCGATCGCAAGATCAGGAAGTTCCCATTGGGCACTCAGGGCATTTTGCCAATCGAACATGACCTGAAACAGGGGACTATAGTTCAAATATCGCTCAGGTCGCAACGCTTCGACCACCTTCTCAAAAGGCACTTCCTGGTGTTCATAAGCCTCAAGCGTCATCCGTCGCACCCGACCCAAAAGTTCCTCAAATGTGGGGTTGCACGACAAGTCCACTCTTAATACTATAGTATTGACAAAAAAGCCAATAAGTAACTTTAACTCAGAGCTTTGTCGATTCGCTATGGGGGAACCGATGACGATATCCTCTTGATCGGTGTAGCGAGCGAGCAAGATAGCGAAGGCTGTCAGGAGCGTCATATAGGGAGTTACACCCTGGAGACGGCTTAATTGCCTGAGTTGCTGAGTCAGTTCGGGCGTCAGCGTAAAGGGAACGCTTGCCCCCTCAAATGTATGTATCGGCTGTTGCGTCCGCTCAATGGGTAATTCTAATCGTGGCGGAATTCCAGCAAGCTGTTGCTTCCAGTAATTCAGTTCAGTTTGTAACCTCTCTCCACTAAGCCTTTGACGCTGCCACACGGCAAAATCAACATATTGAATGGCTAACTCAGGTAAGGGAGAGGGTAGACCTTGCCGATAAACTCCATACAGTGTTGACAACTCTTGCATCAAGCATCCCATAGACAAACCATCAAACACAATGTGATGGATGTTAAGCAAAAGTATGTGCGATTTGGGGGTTAGGCGGAGTAAGGTGGTGCGGATGAGGGAGTCGTGGGCAAGGTCAAATGGCTTGCAAGCATCTTCTTGTACCAGATTCTGCACTACATCTGCCTGTTTGTTAGCACCTAGCATTTCTAAGTCTACCACAGGTAACGTTGACGTTGCAAGAGGGTGAATCACTAGTACTGGTTCTGGAATGAATTCTTGAAAATTAGTTCTGAGAACTTCATGACGGCGTATAATCTCAGCGAGCGATCGCTCTAGAGCTGGAACATCAAGGGAACCAAAAAGCTCATAAGCATTGGGCAAATTGTAGGCAGTGCTTTTTCCCTCCTCAAGCTGTTCAACAAACCACAACCTAGCTTGCCCAAAGGATAAGGGTAGCGTTGTTGTCCGGGGGGTGGGATGAATGGGCAGTTCTTGATCCTGCTGGAGCAGAGTGATAATCTCCCCTTTGCGAGCTGCTATCTCTGAGCGAATATCTGGGGTTATAACTCCTTTGGGGGCATTACAATGGAGATTATCAGCTTTGAGCCACAGTTTGATATCTAAATTTTTGAGGTTGGTTAAAAAATCACGGGTACTGTTCATAATGTAGTGATCCTTTGGAGGGGTTGTGAAAGTTATTTTTTTAATAAACCGCCAAGTGTCCTCGTCTTGACGGTTCAATATTCTTTAATGCGACGCCGCTTTTTGAACAGTCAAAAGACTATTTCTTCTCTATCTTCTAACTCATCTGAAGAGTCTTGCAGTTGGTACTCCCGTATGCGATCAAGAGTAGCAGCTATATCCGCCACAGTCGGTGTCTCAAACAAACTAGCCAGAGATAACTTAATTGCAAAAACATTCCTTAATCGCGCCACAATTTGGGTTGCGAGTAGAGAATCGCCTCCTAAGTCAAGGTAGTTATCATAGATGCCAACTTGTTGAATACCTAAAAATTCTTGCCAAACTTCAGCAATTGCTTGCTCAATGGAATTGCGGGGAGCAATATAAGGGTTGTTCAGGTGCGGACGCGAATGACCTAATATTTTCTGAGTATTATCTTCTGAGTTCTGCGTTTTGACATTTGCCGAATGAGTTGATTGTTCCTGGAGAGCAACCGTAGAAACCATGACTTGGGGTAAGATATCGCTTAAAATGCGTTCAACGGCAGTAACTCCTTCCTCCGGCAGTAAACCTTGTTCAAGATACTGAAAATCCATCACACCAGCAAATTGTTTTGCTGCTTCTGCTGCCATGCCCACGAATTGCCAACCATCCCAATTAATTGAGACGCTAAAGCCTCTGTAGTTAGCGTTATAGTAGCGAGCAAAAGCATCGACAAAAGCATTGGCAGCACAATAATCTATCTGTCCCACTGTTGGGAAAATAGCAGTGAGAGACGACAAGAGGACAAAGAAATCCAGTGACTTATTCTGGAAAAGGGCGTTGAGAACAAGTGTTCCTTGTACTTTTGCGGCTAATGTCTTTTCTATTTCTTCTGGCGTTGTTTGCTGAATCAGTCTACCGCTTGGAACTCCAGCCCCATGAATCACACCGTTAATTGTACCTACTCTGGCTTCAACTTCAGCAAGCATGGAATGCATCTGTTCAAGATTGGCAACGTCTGCTGTGACAACAAACACTTGTGCTCCTAGTTTTTCCAACTCTTTCACAGATCGGATTTTGCGACTAATTCGATTTTGCTCATCGTGATTCAAGAGCCAATGCTCCCAAGTTTCACGGGCGGGTAGCTCAGAACGTCCTGTCAAAATCAACGTGGCTTGCACTGTAGAAGCCAGATAGTGTGCTAAAGTCAGTCCAATGCCTCCTAGTCCCCCCGTAATCAAATAGACGCCCTTTTGCTTGAGTCGAGATATGCTGCGATCGCTCTGTTCTAAATGGACGGATTCAAAGGTTTGCACCCAGCGATGCTGTCCTCGATAAGCAACCACATTAGAAGTGCCGATAGCGGTTAACTCTCTTAGGAGTTGATTCATCAGCCGTTGCGCTTGTGAGGTTCCCAGTTGATGCAGTATTATATCGATGCTACGACATTGCAAATTGGGGTACTCGAGGGGAATAACTTTCACTGGTCCAATGAGGGTTGACTGTTGAGGATACAGCTTCTCATCACCAGTTACCTCCTGCATATTGTTAGAAAGCACTAAAAGTTGATATTCTTCAGTCAAATGCTGTTTGCCAAAAGCCTGAGCAAGAAATAGCAGACTGTAAAAGCCACGTTCCAAGGAGTTTTCGACTTCAGCCAGTTCTAATCCAACGGTTGGTTGTTCCGTAAGACTCCAGCAGTGGAGGATTGTTTTGGGAACTCCTCCTCTAAGTGTGAGTTGGTTGAGTAATGTCAAGTAGTCTTCAAATCGCTGCGGATTGAGAACATACAAATCCTCCTGCACTATCGCAAATGACTGACCTGGCTGAACCTGAATCACTCTAATCGACTGTTGTTGCAGTTGTTGCGCCAGATGTTCACCCAAACCACACCCATCAACAAATAGCAGTACACTGGCAGGTAGCTTACCTAACTGACTGATCGACAGTGGGGATTGCTTCCAAGATGGAATATAAAACCAATCAGCAATATTTTGCTTTTTACCGGGTGAGGAGAGTGGAAAATTTTCCTTACCTTCAACCCAATACCGCTGTCGTTCAAAGGGATACGTCGGCAATGGAACTCGATAACGCTGCTGTTGAGCGTAAAAACCAGACCAATTCACCTTCACTCCAGCTAGCCAAATCCGTCCTAAGGAGGTTAGCAAGAAAGCCATATCTGAGCAACTTTCTTGAGGATGGCGCACTGATGTCAGTATTATCTGGTGAGCTTCTTTACTAGGATGGTGCAAGGCGAGGGTACTCAAGGTTCGTCCAGGTCCCACTTCCAGCAGAATCTGATCGGGTTTTTTCAATATCTGCTCAATGCCGAGGGCAAATTGTACTGGTAAGCGTAGGTGCTGACTCCAGTAGTGGGGATCGGTTGCCTGGGAAGCTGTAATCCACTTCCCTGTAATATTAGAGATATACGGTATTCGTGGGGAATGCAATCTCACTTTTTGCACCAGTTGGGAGAATGGCTCCAAAATAGGGTCCATCATCTGAGAATGGAAAGCATGGGAGGTTCGCAAGCGCACACACTCAATCCCCTGAGCAACCAAGTGATTTTGCAAGGCAGTTACTGCCTCTTTCGGACCAGAAACCACACACCTGGATGGCTCATTAATCGCCGCCAAGGAGAGTTCCTTTCCCAGGAGAGACTCTACTGCTTCTGGAGCGAGAGGCACTGAGAGCATTGCTCCAGGCGGCATTTGCTGCATCATCCGTCCACGTGCAGCCACTAGGGACAGTGCATCTGAGAGGGAAAAAACACCAGCTAAACAAGCGGCAACGTATTCACCGATACTATGACCAATGAATCCTTGCGCCTGGATTCCCCAGGATTCCCATAATTTAGCTAAAGCGTACTCAATTGTAAAAAGAGCTGGTTGAGTAATAGCCGTCTGTTGTAGTTGCTTTGTTGCTTCCTCAGTTTGCTCAGGACTGGGGTAAAGAATGTCACGCAAATCCAGTCCTAATTCTGGTTGCAGTAATTCTGCACAATAATCGATTTGTTCAGTAAAGATTGGTTCAGTCTGATATATTTCCCTTGCCATGTTTACATATTGAGAACCCTGACCGGAAAACATTAAGATGACTGAAGGGGTTGAGGATTTTGTATCACCTGTTAAAATCTCTTGTGTAGAGACGGGCAATTTTGCGTCTTGACAAACTAGAATACGCCGATGCTCAAAAGCTTGACGCCCCACACTTAAGGTATAGGCAACATCAGCTAAATCTAATTCAGGATGTTGCTTCAAATGTTCGGTAAGATTGTTGGTTGCTGCTTCTAGGGCGGAACTCGTTTTAGCAGATAGGACTAATAGCTGTACTGGTTTTTGCTCGTTGTTGTCTCTTTTTAAGACTGGGGCTTCTTCCACGACAACATGGGCGTTTGTCCCCCCAATCCCAAAAGAACTAACTCCAGCGCGACGGGGAGTGTCATCAGTTTTCCACTCGGACAACTTAGTGTTGACGTAGAAAGGACTATTAGCAAAATCAATTTTGGGGTTGGGAGTCTCAAAGTGTAGACTTGGGGGGAGTTGTTTATGCTTAAGAGCTAAAACCGTTTTGATTAAACCTGCTACACCAGCTGCTGTGTCCAAGTGTCCGATATTTGTCTTGAGCGAACCAATGGCACAGAAATGCTTTTTATCGCTGCTTTGACAAAAAGCTTGAGTAAGAGCTGCTATTTCTATAGGATCACCGAGAGTTGTACCCGTGCCATGAGTCTCCACATAGGTTATGGTTTCCGTATCGACACCAGCTTGAGCTTGTGCAGAAGTAATCACCCTTGCTTGACCTTTAACACTAGGAGCTGTAAACCCGATCTTGTTTACCCCATCGTTATTAATTGCCGAACCTTTAATGATGGCGTAGATATTATCTCCGTCAGCGATCGCATCTTTTGTGCGCTTGAGCATGACAATACCCACACCACTGCCGCTCATGGTTCCTTGTGCTTTGGCATCAAAGGCGCGACAGTGACCATCGGGGGATAAAATCATCCCCTCTTCGTATAAATAACCCGCCTTTTGGTGGATGCTGATGCTAATACCGCCAGCTAATGCCATATCGCATTCCCCATTAAGCAAACTCTGACATGCCACGTGTACGGCAACTAACGAAGTGGAACAAGCAGTTTGAATGTTTACCGCAGGTCCGGTAAGATTTAGCTTGTATGCTGCCCTTGTTGGAAGAAAATCTTTTTCTGTAGCCAGCATTAACTGGTACATGCCCATGGACTTCCTAAGAGCCTGATTGGGATAAAGATTTTCGAGCAGATAATCACTTGCTCCTACCCCTGCGTAAACCCCAATTGACCCTGTATAAGTTTGGGGGTCATAACCAGCTTGTTCTAAAGTTTCCCAAGCACATTCCAAGAAAAGGCGATTTTGCGGGTCAAGTATCTCAGCCTCTTTTGGACTATAGCCGAAGAAATTGGCATCGAATAACTCAATGTCGTCTAGCACAGCATTAGCTCTAACATAGTTGGGGTTTTGCAATAGTTCTGGCTGAACTCCCGCAGCAAGCAGTTCTTCATCGGACAGCCAAGAAATAGATTCTACCCCTATACGCAAATTTTCCCAAAATACATCTATATTACTTGCTCCTGGAAAACGCCCAGACATGGCAATAATAGCTATATCTGATGTACTTTGTTCACTATTTTTCTGCGATTGGCTGGTGCTGAGTGTTCTATTTGCTCGTCCGCTGAGATATTCTCCCAATGCCCTGACAGTTGGGTTTTGAAACATGTCTACCATTGAGAGTTCTTGATTAAAAATTGTTTGCAGTTCCTCCCGAACTTGGACAAGGCGCAAGGAATTTCCACCCACGTCAAAGAAATTATCATCTAGCCCAACTTTTTCTAAGTGAAGGATTTTTTGCCAAGCATCAGCGATGAGTTTCTCTATCTCGGTTTGCGGCATCTCCAACGCTTGAACTCGCACCACTGAGTTGGGGGTTGGAAGAGCGCGACGGTCTATTTTGCCGTTAGTTGTTAATGGTAGAGTGTTCAGTATTATCATTGTAGCCGGAACCATGTATTCCGGTAGCTGTTGCCTAAGATCCGCCTTAATTTTGTGGATCAAATTTTCTGTACCATTCAATCCTTCTGTGGCTACGATATATGCAATCAAGTCTTTATTATCCGGCTGTTCTTCATACACAACAACCACTGCTTGTGCCACCGCAGGATGCTGAAGCAGTACAGATTCAATTTCTAAGAGTTCGATCCGGAAGCCCCGCACTTTAACTTGCAGATCAAAGCGACCGAGATACTCAATATTACCATCGTCATAGTAGCGGACCTTGTCGCCAGTTTTGTACAACCGTGCTCCAGGTTTGTTGCTAAAGGGATCAGGAATAAATTTCTCTGCTGTTGCTTCAGGGCATTTCAGATAACCACGAGCCAAGCCTATTCCGCCGATATGCAATTCCCCTACAACACCAACAGGGACAGGTTGAAGGTTGCAGTCAAGTACATAGGTGCAGACATTGTCCATCGGACATCCAATAGGCACCGTAGAGCAAACTGGATACTTGACAATGGAGTCAGACAAGTTACAAGAAGTTGACGCCACCGTTGTTTCCGTTGGACCATAACGGTTAATCAATTGTGCTTGATTGGGAACTCGAGAGGAGTCATGCCATAACTTTAAGGTTTCTGGCATAGCTTGCTCTCCCCCAATAAGTACCAATCGTAGAGATTCTGGAAGTGTCACGTCTGCCGTCGCCAATTCAACCATCAGCTGATGCCAGTAGGAAGTCGGCAAATCTAAAACGGTCAAGTTCCAATCGCGGCATCTTTGCACAAATCGGCTGGCAGATAGCAGCATTTCGTCTGTCCGCAGCACCAAGGTGCCACCACTAGTCAGACAAGTGAAAATGTCTTCCACTGCAGCATCAAAGGCAATGGACACAAACTGGAGGACGCGCTCACCCTGTTTTATGTCGTATTTAGCAGATGCAATGAAATTGACAGCAGACTGATGCTGAATCATCACCCCTTTAGGAACTCCTGTAGAACCGCTCGTGTAAATCACGTAAGCTAAGTTAACAAGGCTGACGCGGCTGTTCGGTTTAGTTGATTTTTGTTGGGCGATCGCCTGCCAATCTCGATCTAGATAAACACAATGCACATCTTGTGGTAATATATGTGCTAGCTTTTCTTGAGTCAGCAGGATAGTTGCCTGACTGTTCGATAAGGTGAAGGCGATGCGTTCTTGGGGGTAGTTTGGATCTAGGGGAACATAAGCGCCACCCGCTTTGAGAATTCCCAGTAATCCCACGATCATAGGTATGTCGCGCTCAACACAAAGACCCACTAATGTTTCCGGTCCTACTCCCAAAGTTTTCAAATAATTGGCCAATTGATTTGCCTGATAATCCAATTCCTTGTAGGTCAGATGCTGCCCTGTAAATTGTACAGCAACCGAATCGGGCGATCTCTGTACTTGTTGTTCAAATAGCTCGTGAAGACAGTGTTGTGGATATTCGCGTTGGGTATTATTCCACTCCACCAACAACTGATGCCTTTGTTCATTACTCAGCAAGGGCAATTGCTCCACTGGTTGCTCTGGACAAGCAATAATTCCCGCTAACAAGGTTTGAAAGTGACTGCACATGCGGACGATGGTAGAGCGATCAAATAAGTCGCTGTTGTACTCCCACACTCCTCGCAATCCAGCATTGATATTTTCTAATGAGAGTGTTAAATCAAACTTGGCTGTCACAATCTCTGTTTCCACCGGAGTCAAACTTAATCCTGGGAGTTCCCACTGTTCTGATTCCGGTAATAAATCGAACATCACTTGGAACAAAGGACTGTGGCTGAGGGAACGCTCTGGCTGCAAAGCTTCGACCACTTGCTCAAAAGGGACATCTTGGTGAGTATAAGCTTCTAGTGCTGCTTGACGGATTTGATGGAGTAATTGTTTGAAACTGAGATTTTCTAGGATTTGTGTCCGCAAAACTACAGTATTGACAAAAAAGCCAATTAATAGTTCGGTCTCACGGTAATGGCGGTTGGCAATGGGAGAACCGATGAGAATATCCGACTGACCACTGTAGCGAAACAGTAAGGTGACAAAAGCTGCCAGTCCAGTCATAAACAGCGTTACCCCTGATTCCTGACTAAGGGTTTTTAATTGCTGAGTCAGTTGGGCGTCGATAGCAAATGACACGCTTCCACCCCGGAAAGTTTGTATAGCTTTGCGCGGCATGTCATAGGGCAGTTCTAAAAGTGGCGGTGCTCCGGCTAATTGCTGCTGCCAGTAGTTGAGTTGTCTTTCTAATACCTGGGATGTTAACCATTGCCGTTGCCAAACTGCGTAGTCAACATATTGAATGGGTAACTCTGGCAAAGGAGAAGGATTTCCTTCACAAAAAGCTAGATACAGCGCAGACAGTTCTTTGATAAAAATATCCATAGACCAGCCATCAGAGACAATATGATGCATGGTCAGTAGAAGAACATGTTCTTGAGTAGATAATTGTAATAGCTTGACTCTTATAGGGGAATTAATTGCTAGGTCAAAGGGTGTTTGCGCTTCTAAACTGGCTAATTGCCACAATAGTTCCTCATCTGTATTGACCACAAACAGGGATAGAGTTGCAGTAGGTT
Source organism: Rhizonema sp. PD37 (assembly GCA_029379215.1). Classification (GTDB taxonomy): domain Bacteria; phylum Cyanobacteriota; class Cyanobacteriia; order Cyanobacteriales; family Nostocaceae; genus Rhizonema. The sequence continues at coordinate 23,884 of JAQYWO010000010.1, read as the reverse complement.
TAATCACCTGCACGGTGGAACCGTTAACCACCTGAAAATTACTCCGCAGGATGGTATGACGCTGCACAATTTTCTGGATTCCGGACTCCAAGGCTTGAAAATTCAGATTGCCAATGATGCGTACCACAAACGGCATATTGTAGGTGGCAGTTTCACCTTCGAGTTGGTTGAGAAACCAAAGTCGTTCTTGGGCAAAGGATAGAGGAAATTGGGTTGTATCTTTAGAGACGGGAGTAATGGTTGGTAATGAATGTGCGGGAGCAGTTAGCTGTGAGGAGATAAATTTATCCAATTCAGCAACCGTCGGAGATTCAAACAGACAGCGCAAAGGTAGTTCTACTGAAAACGCCTCTCGCAGCCGGGAAATAACTTGGGTGGCTAGTAGGGAATGTCCTCCCAATGCAAAAAAGTTGTCGTTGATGCCGAAGCGTTCTAGTCCCAGGACAGTTGCCATAATGCTAGCAATCACAACTTCAGTGGGAGTTCGAGGGGCGACAAAATTAATTTCTTGGCTCAATTCCAGATTTGGTGAGGGTAATGCACGACGGTCAACTTTGCCGTTGGCGTTGAGGGGGAAGGCGTTAAGCATAACAAAAGCCGCAGGAATCATGTACTCCGGCAGCCGCTGTCGGACAAACTGACGCAGTTCATCAACCGTAAGCGTTTGTGTTTCTGGAACAACATAAGCCGCCAGGTACTTGTCACTGGGACGATCTGAGATGACAATTACAGCCGCTTGCCGAACCTGGGGATGTTGACTCACCACCGCCTCAATTTCTCCCGGTTCAATGCGAAAACCGCGAATCTTTACCTGCAAATCGATTCTACCGAGGAACTCTATATTCCCGTCTGCTAAGTAGCGTGCCAAATCTCCAGTTTTGTAAAGGCGTTCTCCATCGAAAAACGGATTGGCAATAAACCGCTCCGCCGTTAGTTCCGGACGATTTAAATACTCTCTAGCTAATCCGGCACCGCCAAGGTAGAGTTCGCCTGTGACTCCGATAGGAACGGGTTGAAGATGGCGGTCGAAAATATAAGTTTGGGTGTTGGCAATGGGACGACCGATGGGAATAGAATCCCTAATTTGGCATGAAGCCGTCATTGGAAAGCAGCAGCTAAAAGTCGTGTTTTCGGTAGGACCGTAACCATTTATCAGTGTACAATTTTTAAGTTTTTGGAAAAGTTTTTGGACGTGGGGGACGGATAACACATCACCTCCTGCTAATAGTTGCCGCAAAGGCTGGAGTGCCTCCAGTTGTTCGTCTACCATGAGGTGGAACAACCCAGCTGTGAGCCAGAGCGTGGTAATTTGGTGTTGCTGGATTACCTGTCCTAACTGATGTATCGAGGGTGTCTTCCCAGGAAAGAGAACCAAACGCGCACCATTAAGCAAGCTCCCCCAAATCTCAAAGGTTGAAGCATCGAAAGCGGTAGGAGCTAACTGAAGAAAGACGGATTGTAAAGTGAAACTGGTATAGTCGGTTTGCTTAACTAACCGCACCACACCTCGATGGATTACGCTCACCCCTTTAGGACGACCGGTAGAGCCAGAGGTAAACATCACGTATGCTAGGTTGTCAAGGTTTGTGGCAGAAATAGGGTTCTGTTTGCTCTCAAGGTTAATACTGACCCAGTCCGTGTCGAGAATAACCTGTTTTGCTAAGGGTGGCAGTTCTAATTTTTGGTGGGTGAGTACCACCGAGACTTGAGCATCAGATATTATCATGGAAAGACGCTCTAGAGGGTCAGTTGGATCTAGGGGTAGGTAAGCGCCACCTGCTTTGAGAATCCCTAGAATTCCCACAATCATGGACACAGAGCGCTCCACACAAATTGCAACTAGCACTTCTAGTCCAACACCCAACTTCTGTAGATAGTGCGCTATCTTGTTCGCTTGTTGGTTTAGCTCTCCATATGTGAGTTGCTCGTCTTCTAATACCAAGGCGATCGCATCCGGGGTTTGTTGCACTTGTTCTTCAAACAACTGATGAATACACTTGTGGGGATACTCTGCCTTTTGGTTACTCCACTCGACAAGCAGTTGGTGTTCCTCAGTTACTGTTAACAAAGGCAATTTTGAAATCTGCCAATCTGGATTTGCCACAATCCCCGTTAGCATTGTCTGAAAATGCCCAATCATTCGGCTTATAGTGGAAGCATCAAATAAATCAGTACTGTACTCTAATACTCCAGTTAGTTCTGTCTGCGTCTCACACATATCCAGGGTTAAATCAAACTTTGCTGTATGGGTAGAAACCTCTATAGGACAGATAGTCATACCTGGTAGCTTGAATTGCTCAGTCGGTGCATTTTGGAATGCAAACATTACCTGAAACAGTGGCGTGTAGCTCAAATTTCGCTCTGGCTGTAGTTCCTTCACCAGATGCTCCAAAGGCAAATCTTGATGTGCATAAGCTCCTAGCGTCACTTGCCGCACTCGCGCTAATATCTCCCGAAAACTAGGATTGCCTCCCAAGTGAGTACGCAATACTAAAGTATTGATGAAAAAACCTATCAATCCTTCCATCTCCACTCGATTACGGTTAGCGATGGGAGAGCCTACCATTATATCATCTTGATTTGTGTAGCGATGTAAAAGGGTTTGAAACGCTGCTAGCAAGATCATAAACAGGGTGACACCCTCCTGACGACTCAGGGCTTTGAGTGCAGTCGATAGAGCGGGTGGCAGGGCAAAAGACTGGGTTTCACCCCGGAAAGTTTGGATTGCTGGTCGCTTGCGGTCGCTCGGCAGCTGCAACATAGGTAAATCAGCTAGCTGCTTTTTCCAATAGAAAAGCTGGGTTTCCAAGACTTCCCCCTGTAGCCACTCCCGTTGCCACTCGGTAAAGTCTGCGTATTGCAAAGGTAGATTAACAAGCGGCGTACCCCTTCGGGGAAGCAAGCTACGCGTGGCGTCTCGTAGAGAGGGCTTTCCATCAGAAAAAGCTTCATAGAGAACCGACCATTCCTGGATGAATATACCCATAGACCAACCGTCGGATATAATATGATGCATCGTCACAAGAAGCACATATTCCTTTTCAGCTAGATGCAGCAAGGTTGTACGCAAAAGTGGACCTTGTGTCAGGTTGAAAGGCTGCTGAATTTCAGCCGCGATTAGCTTCTGAATTTTCGTCTCTATATCTGTTTCCAGTAGTTCGCTCAGATCTATCACTGGCATAACTATCGACCCCTTTTCAGAAATAATCTGAACGGGGTTTTCATCCATCAGTTCAAATGTTGTACGTAGTGACTCGTGACGAGTGACAATAGTCTCAAGAGCCTGTTGCAGGACCTTCACATTGAGAGTACCTTTGATCCTGACTACCTGTGGAATGTTATAAACGGCACTGTTAGGCGTCATCTGATTGAGAAACCACAACCGCTGTTGAGCAAAAGATGCGGGAAAAACAAATAATTCTTGTACCATTTCATTTATCTCTTGATTGCTTATAATTTTGAGAACTTTAAGAACCGCTCTTCATTTCCTTCTGAAACGGTGTTTTTCGCGAGAGACTGGCTTGATGACAGATGCTTGAACAGCATTATTGTGCTTAATCTTTTCAATGACTTGGGAAAATTTGGCGATCGTTGGTTCTTCAAAAAGACTGTGCAGAGGTAACTCAACCTGAAAGGCTTCTTGCACACGGGATAGCACTCGGGTAGCCTTCAAAGAATGACCGCCAAGGTCAAAGAAGTTGTCGTCAATACCAAGCTTTTCTACGCTCAGAACTTCAGCCCAGATTTTTGCAAGCATTTCCTCAACTAACGTGCGAGGAGCTACATACTCTGCTTCCTTATCTAGTCGAAGACCCTCTGTGGTAGGTAAAGCCTGACGATCCACTTTTCCATTAGGTGTTAGTGGCAAGGAATCTAGTATTACATATACTGATGGTATCATGTAATCGGGCAACTTCTGCTTGAGGAAATGGCGCAGGTCTGCAATTGTGGGTGCTGATTCCTGGAAAGATGCTTTTGTCGTCTGCACAGGAACAACATAAGCCGTCAGGTATTTGTCGTCCGGATGGTCTGAGCGTACAACTACTACCACTTGCTGGACTTTGGAATGTTGGCTCAATAGTACCTCGATTTCTCCCAACTCGATGCGGTAGCCACGGATTTTTACTTGATGATCGATTCGACCGATATACTCAATGTTGCCATTCGGGAGGCAACGAGTCTTATCCCCAGTTTTGTACAGGCGTGCAAGAGGATCATCACTAAAAGGGTTGGGGATAAATTTCTCGAGTGTCAACTCCGGGCGATTCAGGTAGCCTCGCGCCACTCCTGCACCACTAATGTGTAATTCTCCTGCTATACCAACTGGAACTGGACGAAGCTTAGAGTCTAAAATATAAATCTGCGTATTGGCAATCGGGCGTCCAATGGGAACTCGTGTGAGTTCCTGGAATTGGCAAAGGTAGACGCTGCTCCAGACAGTTCCTTCCGTTGGTCCGTATTCGTTAAACAAAGAAGCGGATGGGAGATATTCTTGGTGTTGCTTCACCAGATCGCTAAGGCAAGATTCACCAGCAACAATGATAGTATGTAGCGAAGCTAATTGTTCGCGTTTTGCCTGTTGTATAATGAGAGCGTAGAGGGAAGGAAGACTTAATAAATGTGAGATGTGATTTTGGTGGATTAACTTGACAAGCTTTGGGATTTCCCGTTGCAAACCTTCTTGAGGTAAAACTAAAGTTCCTCCACAGCAAAGTGTCCAAAAAATACCTGCGACTGAAGTATCAAAAGCTAAGGATGAAACTAATAAGAAGCGCCTGACAGGTTCAAGGTAATAACTAATGCGAGCGCAGGTAGAGTGGACTAAATTGCGATGGGCAACCAGAACTCCCTTGGGCTGACCAGTAGATCCTGATGTATAAATCACATAAGCTAAGTTAGTTGCTTGCACATTAGTGAGGCAGTTCAAGTCTTGGTGAGACCAGCCCCCGTCTTGGCGGTTTCCGTCACGATGGGGGACTGGCGAACCCGAAGGGCGGTTTCCGTCGAGTTGAAACTGCCGAACCCGGAGGGTGATTGGATTCTCCTCACTCGACTGGGAAATAAAGTGCCACTCAGTATCCAAACAGACATACTGCGCTTTAGACTCAGGTAGTTTCTTTACTAAATGCGGTTGGGTCAATAGTACCGAAACTTGAGCATCTGATAACATGAAGGCTAACCGTTCTTGAGGATACGCCGGATCTAACGGCACATAAGCCCCACCAGCTTTCAGAATTCCCAGAATTCCAACAATCATGGATAATGATCGCTCTATACAGATACCCACTAGCACCTCTGGTTTGACACCCAACTGCTGTAGGTAGTGAGCCAATTGATTTGCTCTTCTGTTTAACTCTCTATATGTAAGTTGCTCGTCTTCAAATACCAAGGCGATCGCATCCGGGGAAAGTTCCACTTGTTCTTCAAACAACTGATGAATACACTTATCAGGAAACTCTGTCTTTTGGTTATTCCATGTCACCAGTAGTTGGTGTTGCTCAGTTGCTGTTAACAGCGGCAATTTTGAAATCTGCCAATCTGGATTTGCCACAATTGCTTCAAGCAAGGTCACAAAATGAAGAGCCATGCGCTCAATCGTGGTACTCTCAAACAAGTCAGTATTGTATTGCCAGCATAGCTGGAAAACGGACTCAGCTTCCATCACCATTAAATTCAGATCGAAGTCTGCACCCCGTTGATGCCCAAGTAAGTATGGCTCCATCTGAAGCACTTGTTCTTGGCTGTTCAATGAATTCTCTTTTGATTCACACCAACGTTGTGGTTGCCAAGTGAAACTAACTTGACACAAAGGAGAACGACTTGAATCTTGCTGTTGCTGGAGTTTTTCTACTAACAGTGAAAAAGGGTAATATTGATGCTTTTGGGCTTCTTTAACTATGTTGCTGACTTGAGCGAGAAATTCTGCGAATGTCGCGTTTTCTCGTACAGAAGTTCGTAAAACAACTAGGTTAACAAAGTAGCCGATAATCTCTCGAAAATCTCCACCCCACCGACCTCTCATCGGGCTTCCTATAAGGATATCTTTTTGATTGGTGTAGCGGTAAAGTTGTACGTAAAATGCTGTGAGCAGAACCTGATAAAGGGTTTTTCCAAAGGCTGAAGCTAGATTCTTGAGTTTTTTAATTAATTGTTCATCTAGCTTTAAAATATGTGTTTCTCCTTGATAAGTCCGTAATAGAGGGCGAGGTTTATCTGCGAGTAAATTCAAAATTTGCAACTCACCAGCTAATTGTTTTTGCCAATATTGCCAAAGTTTTTCTCCTCTCGGACTGGATAGCATTTCTGACTGCCAGTGGACAAAGTCTACATAAGTTTTTTTCTTGTAAGAAGAATATAAAGCAGCCTCTATCTGCTCTTGATTATCTTGCTCAATTTCGATAGTATACAAAGCTTGGAATTCGCTGAGCAGTAAATCAAAAGACCATAGATCACCTGCAATATGGTGCATTGTTAGCAAGAGAATATGTTCTTTTACTGACAGAGTAAATAGATTAACCCTCAAAACTGATTCTTTCTCTAAGTTAAAAGGGCGGTCAGTTTCTGCAAATATTTTCTCTTGTAAGTAATCTTCACTCCAATTGGAAGCATCTGTTACCTGAATAATGAATTTCTGTTCTTCCTTTAGAAGCTGAACTGGTTCGCTGTCATGGGTAGTGTATATGGTTCTGAGTATAGGATGGTGAGCAAAAATTTTTGACCAGACACGGATTACAGCTGCAATATTTAAATCTGAGTTGATTTTTACGGTAATAAATATATTATAAGCAACGCTCTCCGGAGCAATTTGGTAGATAAACCACATTGCTTTTTGACTATAGGAGAGCGGCGAATAAGTCGTTTTTACAATTCCGTTCATTGAACTATCCTAAAACCTTTCTATCTTGATGACAAAACCAGAAAGACAGGGAGCGCTCTACACACATGCCTACCAAAACCTTTGTTCCCACTCCAAGAGCTTGCAGGTAGTACGCTATTTTTTTGGCACGTTCATTCAACTTTCGGTAAGTCAACTGCTGATCCTCAAACACCAATGCCACCGCATTAATTGTGTACTCGACAAGTTGAACGCACAATTGAAGAATACTAGAACAATCGCATTGACCAAAATTTAATTCGGTGATCATTACCCTGTACCGGATGAAGCTTAACGGATGTTAAGCATGAGCTTTTTGTCTTCTTGATCTTTATATAAGTGCAAACTAAATCAACTTCTGCACTTTAGTGGATTTCTACCGGATGAAGTACATTTATAGCCTAGCAACAAACTCAAAAAGTTGCCTCCCGAACTGCGATCACACTCTCTGCTGAGTTTCAATAAACACATTTTCCAATTCCTATGTAGTAAAGCTTTTTTGACAATTACACTGCTTGCTCTCTGATCCTTTGCGGCGATCGCTGATCTCTTGATAAAGGAGTTGATTAAGTCTTTCTCTTTGCTGGAGAAAATTACCCCAAGGAGTCAGTTTACCTAAATTAACTTGTAAAGATTTAAAAAAAAGAAAACTTACACTCAAAGGGTTATTAAAAGAATCTAGCATGGCGCTGAGAATTTCCCGTATTTGTTGGTAACGCTCTCCTTCGTTGAGTCCAAAAATTGTCTGTAAAATTATGTTTAAAGAAATTTCTTGCATCACTTGGCGAGCCACAAACTGTTGACCAGGTTTTATTTTGCTCATTACTTTTTCAGTAATATCACGCATATACAGACCGTAAGTCCGCATTCTTTCACCATGAAAGGGAGGCAATAACAGTTTGCGTTTTTGTGAATGTTCTTTGCCATCTTGCAGTAATAATGAATTTGCCCCTAAAATCGGTTGTAGAGTTTTGTTTACTGCTCCAGAGATAAACTGGTGAGAATTAGCCGCAAAAATTTCTTGAATTGCTTGAGGATTGCTAATAATAACTTGGCTGGGAAATCCGGCCAATGGCGGTGCTAAAAAAATATCCCCATATCGCGTTTCCATTGCTTCTAGCCAATCCATTGGGTTAACAATTGCCCAAATCGTTTGATCCCAAAGATTATTGCGTGGACCTACGGGTAATTTATTAACTTTTTTATTTACGTGTTTTTCTCTTGTGGTAGTCATGATGAATACTCCTAATTTTTTCTAAAAATCTCATGAATGATTTATAATTGCTAGATATAGACTTATTGAAACTCTAAGTACCACATCCCATCTACGACATATCAAGATTACTTCTCCTCAACTGCCTTTATCCGTCCAGATTTCACCGCAGCCACAAGTGCCTGGTAATCGCTTTCATTCTGATTGGCATAAGCGCTCGCAAAGTCTGCGAGCGCCTGCTCAAAGACATCACTTTTCCCGAGATAGCCAGCAATAGTTACAGAATCTCCAGAGCGGGCATGGCTACGAGCAAGTGCCCACCCGCATAATTCTGAGTAGCCGATGAGTTGAGAGGCAGACAAATCCTCAATATCAACGGCAATTTTCATATCTCGCAATTGCCGGACATAAAAGTCGTGCCCGCTTTCGCTACGTGTCCAACCAAGGAACATATCGCTAGCAGCTTGCATCAAGCGTTGACCTGAAACAATGCGTTGACCCTGATTATTGTAGATGCTTTTGCCTGCATACGGCTCCAGCACAGAAGCACGAGCCTCTTTCATTTGGAGAAACAAAGGTTTATTGTCGTCTGTCATCAGAAGTGCGACAACACAACGAGTGCCAACACTACCAACTCCCACTACCTTAAAAGCAATATCAACCAAGTGAAAGCGATTGAGGAGAACTTGTAAATCATCCCGTAGAGTTTGACGATACTGCTGGTAGACTGACTCCACCTCTTTTTCCAGCACATCGTCAGGTGGTAGGTGGTACATTAAAGGTGGTTTATCAGCGATTCGCCACTGACCGTGTACTTCTGTAAACTTTGGTAGTCCTTGAGCAGAGGTAAGTGTTAGTTTATTTACATATCTGTCGGTACTTTGATGGTGCGGGATATGGCGCGTAAAATCACGCAAAACCTCAGCATCAATGCGCGAGTACCATACTTCTAAAGCACTCATTTGGGCGTACTTAGCAATGTGTTCTTGGTAAGAGCGTACAGTTGCTCGTGCTGCAGACTCACAGTTCTTCGCCGAAACTTTGATATAACGACCTGCAATGACAACGCTTGTTGCCAGACGTTTGAGATCCCATTCCCAGGGAGCGCTTAACGTTTCGTCAAAATCGTTGACATCAAAAACGATGTTGCGTTCTGGTGTCCCATAGCCACCGAAGTTAAGTAAGTGACAGTCTCCACACGCCTGTACTCGAATATCTGTCGTCGGGGTTGTTGCCAAGTCAGTCGCCATGATAATTGCGGCTCCCCTCAGGAAGGTGAATGGTGACTTTAGCATCCGACTATAGCGGATCGGTACCAATTTAGGCACCCGTTCTTGGTTGGAGGTTTCTAATAAAGTGATGGGATCGAGTCGCGAGGTCAGAGGACTCCATTTACTATGAGAGGAACGCGGGATACTCTCGCGCAGAGCTTTTCCTGCTGCGTATCTATCACTTAGCGATCGCTTTGTTACAGAACCGATTTCAGGCTTTGGTGTTTGCGAAGATGCATATTTTAGTGTTTCGTCCATCCCTTAAACCTGAAAGACTCTAAAGCTTTCACTAAACTTTTGTTAAACTTTGTCTCCATTTTATAGTACTCTAAAACAGACTGTGGGGAGTATTCGTCAAACGATATATTATAGAAGTAAATTAACATAACTTAACAATGGTAGAACGCCCAATCAAGAAATCGGAACGTCAGTTAAAAGTCGATACTGACAACTCTGAACTTCAGTTAAAAGTCGATACTGACAAAAGTTCTGAAAACTTAGATTCTATGCCTTCTGTAGAATCCAAACCTAAAATCACAAAAAGAAACAACGAACGCTCAAACGAACGCTCGAACGAACGCTCATCGAATAAAGGTAAAAAGTCTAAAAATACGGACGAAGTAAGGCAACAGGTTAATCCTGCCCTTGCGCGTGGTCCGAAACCTGCTAAACTGAAACCCAAAGAAGTCAAAGCAGAGCCAGAAAACGACGAGTTACAACCAACTGCTGAGGAATCTCAAGAATAAAAGAGTACTAACACATTTGGAACCAGGAAACTCAAAATGCATCCCGACAAATAAACGCGCGGGGATTTCAATAAAGACTCCTTGAGCAGAGTACACTATGTGTCAAGGAGACGAATCTTCGTTTTTTTCTAAATAAATTCGGGGGCTTGTACCTCTTCTAACATTTGCTCAAGTTGAATACTGGTTTCACCTGAGATTGAAGTGAACAAAACTCTGAAAACTAGACAAATTAAACCTTGTAGCAATACAGGGTTATTTAATTTTATGTCAATAAGCTTTTGTAAATGAGAATATGTGTAATTTAGGCACTTTCATCTGCGGGGTGAGTTTAAAGGCAGCCCTTTCAACGCTTTCAAAAGTACTATATTTAACTCCAAAAATACACGCCTAATCAACCCTTACACAATCAGACTTACGGGATATTCTCCAAAAAAATGCTCAATTCAGGAGACAATAAATTGACCGTTTTTAATCTGCGATTGCGCGAAGCGCACTGGGCTTTAGCCCAATCGCATAAAAATCATCGATAGCTGAGAAGTGTCATTTTTGGCTTCAGTCTGGGATGGGGTTTCAGCCTTTGATTTTATAGTACTTTTGTTCGCGTTGAAAGGGCTGGGGTTTAAAGCCTACCCTCCCTTGTAACGCTCGTTCCGACGCTCCAACTGGAGCGAGACGCTACTTGTCACGCTTGCGTAGAAAGGAGGGGTACGTCGTTCGTTCTGACTGCTTTATATGCTACCTTATCTTCTCTACCAGTTGTTTGACACTGGCTGGAGTTCCTTATGCTAATCTTCTAATTCGTCACTGTTGCTCATCGAAGCGTGCATCTCATGCAATAAATCTATTAAATCTTCTAATAAATCAGCTTTTACATCATTTTCTAGTAAAGCATTCTTTACTTTTTGAACACAAATATTTAAAGTTTCTGAATCTATTTTTACATCTATTGACTCAATTACTGAAAAGGCTTGATGACTGACTTCAAAATTACCTGTAATTACAAGTTCTACTAAAAATGGTAAAAACTGACGACAATTAAATCCTTCTAAAGCATAGATTAAAGTACCTCGATTACTTTCTGTTATTGGGTCATTAATAAGTGAGACTATAGGATTAAGTGCCCTTTCATCTCCTAATTCACGTAATCCTACAGCTGCTGCATTACGAATTGCTGGCTGGTTAGTTTTTTGAAGCATCTCTATTAAAATTGGCACTGCTCTGCGATCTCCTAGATCGCCAAGTGCGTGAGCTGCTTTAATCACTAAATCACGATTGTGTGAATGAAGTTGGTCTACATATTTTTGGTAGTGTGTGCTACTTAATGTCATAATTATACCCCTATGTTATCCACATTATTTTATAGTTGGTTTTCCTATTGATTCCCAATATTCATAAGCTTCTTGTGCTTGCTGTGCATCATCAATGTCTTTTCACCCAAATTGTTCTTTTCCTTCCCGATGCCACCATCTTTGAAAGTTTTTATCATTATATCCATACCATTTGTCTCGGTCTTTTTTGGAACCTCCTCTAAAGCTTTCTCCTTTTCTACCTCTTTTTTCATAGTTGCTCCCGAAGTCACCGTCATTCATAGACATTGCATTCGCAATAGTTCCCACTCCAGTAATTGTACTTGTAGCACCATTTACAGCAACTGCCGCAGATACAACATTTAGAGGAACACACACAATATTCTACAGACTACAGAAGCCAACCTCGGAACCCTCACCGAAAAAGCCACTTCCCAAATACACAGAAGAAGTCGGCAACCTTTTCAACGAATTCGCGGATACTAACATCGAAGCGATCGCTCAAGTTGCAACTTCTGACGAAACCATTCTTGAGTTCCTGTTCATTTTTCTTTCTCCGTTCCAAGCACGCGCCACACAATGAAGACACCCACGAAGAGATAAGCAGATACAGTTAACCAATCTTGCCAGTTACCAGAAATTACCATAAACAAAAAGTCGTTTCTCCCAACCTTGTACAAGCGCGATTATCGTAGCTAAGTTGAATACTTTTTTGTCAGTTATCAAAGGTTATTTTTAACCTAAAGCAATAGTACAAGAATAAGAGCGATCGCTTTTGTTCTTGATAATAGGGTTGCATCCTTCCAAACACAACACAATCCTTAACGAAGCATGACTACTAGAGTTTGGCAGCGTCGTGAATTTTTATGGAGGTTAAGCCAATCTACTTTAGGCACTCTAATTTTAGCACAGGCTTGCGACCAAGTCATTCCCAGACATAGTAAATCGACTTCCGTTCTCGTATTGGGTGCTGGTCTTTCTGGATTATATACGGCTTTGCTGTTAGAAGCACAAGGGCTTTCGGTGACTGTTCTGGAAGCTCGCGATCGCGTCGGGGGGCGTATTCATACCCTCACAGATCTACCCGGCAAACCAGATGTTGGCGGACAGATATTCACTGAGAAATACCACCGTCTGTTAAATTTAGCCAATTCCTTGCAAGTGGCTGTAGAACCAGCCAAAGTTAGCGAGCGGAAAATACTACTCAATATTAGAGGGCAAGCTGTGTTGCCGCAAAACTGGGCAACATCCACAGCTAACAGATTGACAAAAAAAGAACACAGTATAATACCATCACATTTGCTAGCACATTATCTTCACTCTTCAAAGATTTTAGAAAACGCAACAGCCTGGATCAAGCCAAACCATTTTTCCCTAGACATCCCTTTGGATAAGTATCTTCGCACTCAAGGAGCCTCAACAGAAGCTTTGCGCTTGATAAGTTGCGATTCTGGTTCCCGCACGAACAGCTTGGAGACGACTTCTACTTTATGGGCATTGCGAAATGACTTACGCTCTAAGTTTCCCAGTAAAAGACTTGCACATGTACAAGGTGGTAACAGTTATTTGCCAGAAAAGATGGCAGCATCTTTGCTCTCTCCTGTGCAGACTCACAAAGTGGTACAAGCTATCAATTCCAATAACGTCGGAGTGGAAGTTCGCTGCTCTGATGGTTCTAAGTATCAAGCTGATTATGCAGTCGTCACTTTACCCTTTTCCGTATTACGAAGGGTAAACATAACTCCTCCCCTGCAAAGCTTACAGGCAGAGGCAGTACAGGAATTGCCCTACACGGCTGTCACGCAGATTTGCCTGAAGATTCGCGCTCCCTTTTGGGAGAATGACGGCTACCCACCAAAGATGTGGACAGATTCGTTAATTGAGAGTATACTGCCAATTCGAGATGCTTCCGGACGACTACAAAGTTTGGTTTGCTGGGCAACTGGCACAAGAGCAAAAAAGTTGGATGCGCTGAATTTAGATGCAGCCAAGAAATTAGTCATCTCGGAATTAAGTCGAATTCGCCCTGCGACGAAGGGAAATGTGGAGATAGAGCGTGTTGTTTCCTGGGGAAACGATCCGTTTTCTCAAGGTGCTTATTCCTACTTTGCTCCCGGACAAATCCGCCGCTTTCAACACCAGATGGCGAAACCTTGGCAGCGAATTCACTTTGCTGGGGAACATACGGCGATCGCAACTCCTGGCATGGAATCAGCTTTGGAATCAGCCGAACGAGTGACTCAAGAAATTTTGGAGCGTATTAGCGATGATTCTGGTTTAAAAAACCGTTTAGTTTACTAGTTTACTCTAAGCTTTTTCCTTGTCAAGCTAGTATTTGAAGGAAATTTGAATTTTTTCAACCCCACATTTCGCACCCTCGACTGTCACAAGGAGTTATCACGGAAACCTGAGTTCGACATAAAAACAAGGCTAAAAAGTAGACAGAGTAAAGTTTGTAGCAATATAGGGTTAATCCGGTATATGCCTGTAGATGACATTTACGTTAGCCGATCCGCATAGACAACTCGACGTCGTCGCCGAATGGCGTCGATAGGTAGCCCTTTTCAGGCAAACGCACGCGCTCCAGGTACTCAGGGCTATAATCGGCGTTGTCGGCGACGATGAATGCGCCCGGCCTGAGGCGATACTCTACCAAGTCGAGGATATTGGGATAGAGCGCCTTTGCACCGTCAAGCAGAAGCAGGTCAACCGTTTCAGGGAGATTGACGCTCAGCGTCTGCAGGGCATCTCCCTCTCGAAACTCCACCAGGTCGATTAGACCGCTGATGGTCAGATTCTCTCTCGCCCGCGCCACTTTCGACGGCTCAAACTCGCTGGTGATCAGGCGGCCACCGCCATTATCCCGCAGCGCTGCGGCGAGATGGAGGGTCGAGATGCCGAACGAGGTTCCGAACTCAACGATCATTCGCGCTCTGCTGCCTCGCGCCAGCATGTAGAGCAGCGTGCCGGTTTCTCGTGAGACAGCCAGCGGAAAATCTTTCAGGTGCCCGTAGAAGTTGAGGTAATCGGTCTTGCTCCGCATCAGTCGCGCCCGCTCTTCGGATGAAAAATCGGCGAAGGCAGAGTTCGTCTCCGGCGATGACGCCTTCGCCTCCTCGAACAGGCGATCCAGCAGGGGTGCGAGCGGTTTAGTTGTCAGGGTAGTCATGCAGGTCTCTTTTTAGTTGATCGTGTACTCGTGCTATAATACGACGAATTATTCAGGTTTTTCAATTCGCATTTAGCACAACCCATGCCCGAACGCCGAAACGCCCCCATTTCCTTACGAAAACAGCCCAAGCAGGCCCGCTCAAATGAGCTTGTCGCCATCATTTTGGAGGCAGCTGTTCAGGTTTTGGCAAGGGAAGGTGTACACCGCTTCACCACGGCGCGGGTGGCTGAGAGGGCCGGAGTCAGTGTCGGCTCGCTGTATCAGTATTTTCCGAATAAGGCAGCGATCCTCTTCCGCCTCCAGAGCGACGAATGGCGACAGACGACCGAGTTGCTATGCAGCATTCTTGAGGACGTCGGGAAACCGCCGCTTGAAAGGCTACGCACTCTAGTCCACGCCTTCGTCCGCTCGGAATGTGATGAGGTTGAGATACGTGGAGCGCTCAATGACGCCGCCCCTTTCTATCGCGATGCGCCAGAAGCGCAGGAGGCGAGGGCGTCAGGAACCCGCACTGTCAAAATCTTCATGCAGGAGGCGCTGCCCAATACCTCAGAAGCGACTCGTGCATTGGCCAGCGACCTGATCAAAACGACGCTAAGCAAGGTGGGAAAGCATTTTTCGGAAACTCCTCGAACCCCCACAGAGATCGAAGCCTACGCCGACGCCATGGCTGATATGTTTTGCGCCTATCTCAATGTATTGACCGAGCGTGAATCGGAGTGTGGGGCATCAGGCGCAAGTCAGTTGAGAAAGAACCGGAGCAGCTAAAGAACTTGAGTTCGACGTGAAAAAATACCGAAAAGTAGATAGATTAGGTTTTGTAACCATAGAGGGCGTGCGCGTGTAGATGTCAATAAGATTCAATAAATGAGAAAAAATATGATTGTGTACATTTATTTGTACTTAAATCACAGATAATTAATTCATCACAAATTCATTATGATGAGAAGTCCTAAAAAATTGACAGAAATACCTCATAGACTTAATTCTGAGAACAATATTGAATTTAAAATATAATCAAAAACCTGGAAAAATACTTTATGATTTAATCAAACTCTAGCCAGAATGAAATAATCACAAAATCTCTTCAAGTAGAAATGGAGTTTTCTTTAAGTCTCTTAGAGTCAGAGAATGTTACTATCATTATTAAGTGTAGCAAAAGAATCCAAAGCGATGTTTGGCGACAAGCCATTTCTAGAGCAATGCCCACCCTAAAAGTTAATGAGCTTTTCTACTTGCTAACATCTCAAACAACTTAGCAACTTTATGTAAATCCTTGTCTCCTGGTTTAACTTCCACACCACTGGATAAATCAATACCATTCGGGTGAACTTGGCTCAGGGCTTCGACAATATTATCAGGAGTTAAACCCCCAGCTAATAACCAAGGGCAACTAGGACTAAATTGCTGTACCATATTCCAATCTAAAGTTTTGCCTGTACCACCGAGTTGCTGTGGATGGTAGGCATCAAGCAGCAATGTATCCACGCAGACATCATAAGTTGTGGCTTGTTCAATATCCTCAGCGCTGCGGATTCTCAAAGCTTTAATGATTTCTAAGTTACGTAGAGATTGGCGCAGTTGTACAGCAAACTCAGGGGATTCATCTCCATGAAGTTGAACTCCAGTTAATCCAGAGTCTTCAACTATCTGAGAAATTTCCTCAATGCTACTGTTGGCAAAGACGCCAATTTTATCAATTTTCTCTGGTAGTTGTTCTACAACTGCCCGAATTTGCTCTGCTTTAACGTAACGAGGAGAGGCAGAAACACAAATAAACCCTAAAGCTGTGGCACCAAGCGAGGCGATCGCCTTCCCCTGTTCTGGTTGAGTAATTCCGCAAATCTTAATTCTCATGGAATTTTGAGACATTTGTATCAATCTTAACTCAAATTCTTAATCATTGAAACAATTTTCAGCGATAATTTTGTCATTGCTTACATTTTCAAACGAGGAGAAAACTTGATGTCATCCATCTTACTAGCAGTCGCCACCACTGTTCCCGCAACACCAGAATGGACTCCTACTGTGGGAATAATCATCAGCGTCAGCTGTTTAGTCATTCTTTTACTGACTTTCAAGATTGAGAAACCCTTAGTTGGTCCTAGAGTACCTGGACTCCCCATCAGTGTTCCAGCATTCATCGCGGCAATGTGTTTCGGTCATGTTCTCGGCGTTGCTATTGTTTTAGGGCTAACAAATATCGGTAGTATTTAGGCGAAGAGGGAATGAGCAACTCCAACGGCTTTAGTTAGAGTTGCTCATTAATTCACTAGTACAGAGCAGCGGAAATAACTAACTCATCTGAAATAGGTAAAAAGCTTATAAAATAAGTGTTCTTTCTTTTTACTTTTTACCTTTTACTTTTGCCTTGTTGTACTAGTGTTGGGCGGCGGAAATACTCCGATAGTTTATAATCCTTTGGGAGGGTGAACTAAATAGAGGGAATAATCAGGGCGCGTGGACCAAAACCAACATCAATTAAAATAAGCGATCGGCAACCAGGGTTATTAGAAAAAATTTTACGTCGTCAAACCAGTACAGCACGACTTGTCAGACGGGCAAAGCTAGTTGTGAGTATGAATGATGGGAACAATAGACCCGTCCGGAAATTAAATTACTGTCAAGATAGAATAGAAAATTAAATTTTTATAAATCTTAATATTTACCATATATAGCTTTTGCGGATTATATTGAATAATAAATCGTGTTGACGATCAAAGTTTGAAAATAATATTTTTTGTCTCTAAACTATAGCAACCGCCAAGGCGGTTAAGACGCAAATTGCAAAGCATCCTCAATTACATCTCGTAAACAATCAAACTACTCCAGTTTTTTGCGGATTCGGCTTTTTAACCAAGACAAACATTTTTTAATCTTATTAAGGTCTGGAGAATAAGGCGGTAGCTGTAAGATTACTACTTCTATTGTATGTCTTAATCGCCAAGGCGATTACTAAAAATTATATTGCACGTAACACTCCTTCCCCAACCAAAATTAGACTCCCAACCGAAATAGCCCTATCCAAAGCCCTATCCGAAAGTGTATTTCCAACTGTATTATTCGCGCTAGCAGAAATGAAGAACTCGTAATTAGTATTTCCTGATTGGGGCTGAATATGTATAGAGAAAGTCCCTGCACTTAATGAAATGCTACTCTTCGCGCTGCCAACGATACTACCATCAGAATTGATCTGCTGATCATTTATAGCAAGTTGACCATTACTATAAACTAATTGTCCACTTATGCCTCTAGAAAAGCTAGATGCATAGATATTAACAGTACTAGCTTGATTCAAAGTAAATTGATAGTAGTCATTAGGCTCGGATGAACCAACGTGTCCAAGTATCAAATTATAGTTTGAACCTAGCGTAATTTGAGGAGCAGTATTTAATGTATTTCCGGCGTATTGATTAGCACTCTGACGACCTTCCAAGATACCATAATTGTTAAAGTGGTCAACTAAATTGATACCTTTCAAAGAAGCTATGTCAGGATTATTTGCTTTATAGTAACCAGCATCAAAAAATGGTGAAGATTTACGTCCTTCATTTATCCCATTGATTTCAAAATGCTGTAACAACTGACTGTTGTTTAAATTAGCTAAATCTTTATTGTAAGCTCGATAGTAGCTAAAGTCAAAATAAGGTGAGAACTGACGTCCCTCTTTTATCCCATGGATTTCAAAGTGATTTAAAAGTTTATAGTTATCTAGGTTTGCGAGATCTGAGTTAAGCGACTTGTATCCCGCAAAATAGAAAAGAGAATCAAAGTAGCGTCCTTCGGTAATACCATTGTTTTTCAAATGATTAAATAGTTGCTCGTTGCTAAAGCTTTTGAGGTCGTTGTTTGCATAGCGATATTCGTCGAGATCAACAATTGGAGAGAAGCTACGATCTTCTGCAATACCATGATTTTCTAAATGATCTAGGAGTTGACTATTATTAAGGTTTTTTAAGTCAGGATTGCTAGCGCGATAAAAACTCAAATCCACAAGTGGTGAGAAGGAACGACCTTCGTTTAAACCATAGGCTTGAAAATGGGATAAGGCTTGAGCATCGTTTAAACCAGATAAATCGGAATAGGTAGCACGATAGAAATTGGCATCAAATATGTTACCGATACTTAGAGACATATTACCAAGCCTTTAATTCAAGTGTTTATACTCTTGATTTTTTATTTTTTATGTAAAAGATAGTACATTATCAATGTACAAAATGCAACATTATTTTCTTTAGTTATGGTAATAGGGTACAGTCGGATATGCACAAAATAAGACACGGTGTAAATAAATATTGCACCTGCATTTCTCACAAACAATAAAAAATCAATTCACATAACATGATGTGATATGATGTCCTTTAAATCACCCATAATAAAAGAACCCCTCCCCGCAAGCGGGGAGGGGTTCAGTGTCTACGGAAATTACAGTTAATTAACCGGACATGATGTGAGATATTTTTTTGATACATCATCAGTTCAAATTATCCTGACCCAATGCCATTATTGTTCCCATCATTCATACTCGTAACTAGCTTTGCCCGTCTGACAATTCATGCTGTACTGGTTTGACGACGTAAAATTTTTTCTCATAACCCTAGTTGCCGATCGCTTAGTTTAATTGATGTTGGTTTTGGTCCACGCACCCTGATGATTCCCTCTATTTAGTTCATCCTCCCAAAGGATTATAAACTATCGGAGTATTTCCGCCGCCTAGCACTAGTAGTCTGCGCTCGGCAACTTTGCCGGGTTAATAGCAGCAAGAAAAATCTCTTTCTCCCCCTGCTTCCTCTGCTTCCCCTGCTTGCCTTAACCCAGCAATTTTAGGTTAGTCGAGTATTAGAGGGAGTGGTAACCGTCGCCAGACAAATCACTCAATTCCACTCACCTTGTAAAGTGAATGCTGCCCAGTAATATGGTGCAGCAAAGTTTTGATTTCGCCACATTTCTATCTGTGCTGCTCTAAGGGCGGCGGCTGGTTGTAAATTTTGTTGCAGCATTTTCGTATAAAATATCTTCATTAACTCTGATGTTCCCTGATCGTCCACGCTCCACAAACTCACCACGACTCGCGGGCTACCAGCATACATAAAGCCTCTTGTTAAGCCTACGATTCCTTCTCCTTTGACTTCTTCACCCAAACCAGTTTCACAGGCACTCAAGACAACGAGTTCTGCTGATAGGTTGAGGTTGAAGACATCTTGGAGTCGCAAAAAGCCATTTTGGGACTTGCCTATTTCATCAACTAATGATAGCACCACACCAGATAATTCTGGATGCTTGCTATTCAAGATGCCGTGAGTCGCAAAATGAATAATACGATATTGTTGTAGTTGTTGACTAATTGCGGTTGTACGCGAAGCCGCAAAGTCAAACATTTGTTGACTTTCTTGGGATGGTACGAGGGAAAGAATTTGTTCAGCTTCTTGGCGCGTGAAGGGAAGGCGATCAAAGCTAATGCCTGATTCTCTCATAGAGCGAGATAGTTGTAGCTCTGGTAAGCTGCGACTGTTGTGTATTGTGGATGGCTGAGGAGTGAATTGGTGTTTAACCCTCTCGTCAGATGGGGAAAATACTGGATCGGCGAATACGGCTACTGTTTTGGGAGCTATTTTGCGATTTTGATGTTCGTGTCTGAGAAGAGCTATTGTTGATGCTGAAGGGAGAGTGATGATTTCATGAGCGTTTATCAAAGGTTCATAGCTCTTCTGTTGCGAGTTGGGGGAAGTTAGGGCAGCAAATGGTATATACTGCAAAACACCATCGCTAACAATGACCAAGCGTTTACGTCCTAGTTGTTTGGCGACTGGTGTCAGTAGAATCTGGGAGAGGGGATCTGCTGCTTTGGCAGCTTCTGGTATCGTTCTTTGCGAGGGAATGGTTAAAGCGTCTCGGAACTTTTGTGTTGCAGCTTCAATATCTTCACGTTTGGGCAATTCGTAACTTGTAATGTTCGTCTTGGTGACAGCCCAGAGATAACTGCGTTGTTCCCCTAAAGAATATTCTAAAAGCAACGTGTTGTCATCAAGAACCTGCTGCTGAATTTCTGCCAATTTCAGGGGTTGAGGTTGAGTTAGTGCAGCGTAACGGGGACTAGTGGTGCGGATTTGTGCCTGTACTTGCCTTACCTGTTCTAAAAGTGCGGCGATTTCTGTTTCTAACTCTTGACTATTTTGGTTGTTGGATAATTCTATCAGGCGTTTTCCTCTAGCATCAATTTGTTGCTGCAAGGTGCGTTCAAGATTCAGTAGCTTTGGATTCACTCCAGCCCGAATATCTGCATTAGCTTCATTTATAAGTTCCAAAAGACTCCGGGCACGGGCGCGTTCACTGGCGTTAAGTGCCAAAGAATCGTATCCTTTGGATGGTTGCTGTTTGTGCAACCGCATTAGCAAGTCAATGTAGAACTGGTAGTATTTCTGCACTGAGGCAAAGTAAGAAGTCCGCAAGTCTTGGCTGGTGACTTTGGTGCGAACATCCTCGACGATTTTGATTGTTGTTTCGATTTGCGTAAGGGCACCGTTAAAATTACCGCGATCGCGTTCGGTAAGAGCAATATTGTAGAGCGTGTCGGCTTCACCCGTGCGATCGCCTAACGTTCGCCGCAGCTTTAGTTCTTGATTGTAAGTGTTGATCGCCTGCTGCGGTTGCTTCAATGAATTGTATGCCTTACCGATGTTGCCAAGAACGTTAGCTTCTGCTATCCGACTCCCGAGTTTATGCCACCCAGATACAGCTTGGTTGGAAGCTGACAAAGATAATTGATAATCTCCTGATGCTAAATACACCTTACCCAACAAAGCTAAAGCGGCGGCTTCTGCAAAGCTACTTTTTTGTTGACGTGACAATGACAGTGCCTCGTTAGCTGTAGCCAGTGCTTGGGGATAATTCTTCAATGACTCGTAAACTCTGATGACACCAGTGAGTGTACCGAATTCGCTAAACTTATCCCCCTGTTCGCGCCAAAGCTTCAACGCTTGATTGTAATAGTCCAATGACTTTTGATAATCTGGCGTTGAGCGGTAAACTGTGGCGATATTATTGAGGGTTTGAGCAACGGTTGTGCGATCGCCTATCTGCTTAGATATCTCTAGTGCTTGATTGTAAGTGTCAATACTTGACTGATAGTCGCCTAACAAACTATAAACCGAAGCGATATCTTTGAGGGTACCAGCTTCTTGAGGACGATCTTTGACTTGACGCTGAAGTACTAGTGCTTGATTATAAAAGTCGAGGGCTTGCTGATAATCACTTAACGATGCATAAATTCCGGCAATGTTGTTAAGCGTGAACGCTTCTCTTCTACTGTCTTTACTAGCACGCTGAAGCATAAGTGCTTGATTTAGGGAAGAGAGCGCTTTCTGTTTTTCCCCCAACTCATCGTAGGCAAAGCTGATTTGATTGAGGGTTTCTGCTTCTGCATAGCGGTTACCAGCTTTTTGCAGGAGTGCGATCGCTCTGTTGTACAACTCCAACGTTTTGGGATAATTGCCTAATGACTTGTAGGTAGCAGCAATACTCATGAGAATTTGAGCTTCTTGAGAAAGATTAGATGCCAAAGCAATTCCAGAGAGCTTTCCTTGTGCTGCACGTTGGAGAGTTAACGCATCGTTTAAGAATAAGAGTGCTTTCTGATTGTCGCTTAATGATTGACTGTAGATAAAGCCGATAATGCTGAGGATTTCTGCTCTCTCTGAGAGATCCTTCCTTTTCCGTTGAATTTCCAGTGCTTCATTATACACTGCAAGCGCTTTCTGCGGCTCCCCATATTGGGCGTAGATTCTACCGAGAGCTTCAAGTGTCTGGGCAAGTGTTGCAGTATCTTGATCGGTACGCTGTATCTTGATTGCCTGATTGTAGAATACGATGCTTGTTTGAGTTTGCCCCAAATCAGAATATATTCCGCCAATATTACTTAACATTTGGGCAGCCAAAGAAGGCTTTTTCTCAGCTTGAAATATTGACAGCGCTTGGTTGAAAAACGAGATAGATTTCTGCTTTTCGTTCAAGTTAGAGTAAGTCATGCCAAGGGAGGAGAGCATGATTGCTTCCCCAAATGGATCTTTCAACTCCCGCCTAATAACTAACCCCTGATTAAAATATGAGAGCGCCTTTTGAGGTTCGCTTTGGGTAAGATAAAGGGTGCCAATGCTTAAAAGTGTTGTGGCTTCAAAATTGCGAGCTACCTGAGGAGGAGGTTCGTTAACACCCAACTGCCGCCAGATTTTCAAGGCTTCTTCATATTTTGCTAGCGCCTGTTGTCGCGATTCTGCCGTACCTTGTTCCTGTAGTTTCCGTGCTTCATCGTTCAGTTGCTTTGCCCGTGCATAGGCTTTTTGTTGAGCAGGGCTGATATTTCTTTGTGTAGATGCTGGTTGTTGTGCTATTTCTATCTTTTTGACACCCGCCACTGCCATCAACTTCGACGACAACAGAAGACTAACAAATAGAACCGCACATCCCATTTTCATTGTCTCAGTTTTCAAGAATCTTATTAGCTTTAATGTATACTATATCACAATAATTCTGTCAAGGTGAGTTGGTTCCCTCATATCTTGCACCTATCAGAATAAACTTGTAATTAACAGTTTAGTAGCACAATCAAGTGACATAAAAGTAGGAACAATCCTTCATATTTTAAAGTATGAAATTATACAAATATACGTAAATTTAATTAAATGTTCCAGAAAGGTGACGACAGCATCTGTCCAAGTGCGATCGTCAACCTTAGAGAGTAGCTCAATTTGCCTTGGCGTCAACAAAAATCAGAAAAAGGGCGTGGCGTGAAAGTTGTGCGGAGGCGCAATTCATGGAGTCGGTACGAACGTAAGGATTTTGTGTTTTGACATTGTCAACAACTCCTTCAATCAATTCTGCTTTCTTTAGATTAGGCATAGCATGGTAGCATCACTCAAGTTCATGACGAGTCAAGTCAGTAGCCATTTTTCTAAAGGCGGAATTGTCAAAAGATGAGAAGTTGTGTTGATGTCTATCATAGTTTTTTCTACCATAACAAACTACTTAGATTTTTCAATTTACCAAATTACTAAAGAGTATAAATTAGCTATTTTTTTATCGGCTGTAATAATTGAAGCTTCGTTGATTTTGGCAACAGCTACGACCACTCTATCTACTGGATCTCGATGTTCCCATTCTAATTTGACACTCTCTAACCAAATTTCCTCATCAATTGGGATAATATGAATAACATCTGATTTTTTTTAGGGTTGTGATATAGTCATCAATGTAACCGTTCACAGGATTCCGAAACGTTACCGGAAAAAATAGGTACACACTGATG
>JAQYWO010000107.1 GCA_029379215.1 Rhizonema sp. PD37 | reverse complement strand
GATTTACGGTAATAATTGAAAATAAAATAAGAAATAAAAATAATAAAGTTACAGGTAGGAAGAGATTCATATCCTTGATGAAAGTATTAATTCCTTGGCTTTCAACAACAAATACCTCGGGTAAAGAGTAGCTATGCTGAAGGTGATTCTCTTCTGCCTTCTGTTCACTCAAATACACCCCAATTAAGCTAAGTATCATCCCAATCAAACTAAAACTCCAACCCATACCAATAAACTCAAAGAAACTGTTTTTGTAACCAAATCCATTTAGTATAATTTGCTTCCATGAAGGCATTTGAAAAAAGAGGCTGTTCTGAATCGACATCTCAAAAGTTGTCGGTGGTACGCTTGGCTGATTTAGAGATATATTCTGTTTCCATTGTGCTTGTACTTGGGAAAAATTTGTATCTATATGATTTGATACGGCTTGACCCTGGTTATAATATGCAGATGCTATAAAAGCGACGCCAGGACTCCAAGTCGTTACAAAATAAGGAAAAAGTAAAACTGTTATCAATCCTGTCAACAAAATTAATCGCCTAGCACGACTAATACTTAACCAGAAAATAAAAGCCAGATTCAGAATGACAAACATCGCTGCCAAAAATCTTCCTAGGTTTGCGAAACTAAGATTTGTATGAAAAGTTTCTAAAGCTTGGGGCGGTAAATGATACCAGGGAAAAATAGCTCCCAAAACTAAAACTAGAGATGCTGTTAAAAGCGTGATTTTTACTCGATTAAACCAGTTAAGCAAGCCTTGCAACTTGTTCATACTCCCGAACCCCTCTGTGTGATTACAAAAGCATTTTCTTCTTCTGGTAACCCTCTGGTGTGTTTTTAAGGACGCCCATCAGTTGCTACTTGTGTAGATCCGATATCTAAGCGATCGCCAGGATTCAAAGCTCTAGGAGAAAGGACAACTTGTTCACCAAGCTTCAAACCTGCTATGACTTCGCGTTGGTTATCAAATGTTCTCCCTAGCTTCACCTTTTTGACAACAGCTAACCCTACCTCAGGAACCATCACCATCCCTTCACCCGCAGACAAATGAGTAACAGCATTTTCTGGGATGACTAAGCTTTTCTTTGCTTGATCAAACTCAATATAGCCCTGCAAGCCTGGTGGCATTTGAAGATCCTTGACCGCAACCCAAACATTATAGGTATACTGGCGATCCACGCCCACTTGAACCGAGGAGTTCGCTGGTTGTGTGTTAACTGTGGGATTAAGTCGGATCACCCGCCCTTGAAAAGTTTGTCCAGGATAAGACACCAACCGAATTGTGGCAAGATCGCCCATCTTGATAGCATTAAGCCGCGCTTGATCGACATAAGCTTTGAACACAATATCATGAGTTAGCGCCATCAGAGAGTTGCTACCAGAGAGGTTACGTACATTCGCTACTTCCCCACTATGAATATTGACCTGACTGACCAAAGCATCGTTACTAGCATAAATTACCGTATGGTCTAAGTCTATAAGGGCATTTTGCTGAGCTATTCTGTTATTTTCAAGAGTCAGACGAGTGCTTTCAATTTGTTGGGTTAAATTTATCTCGGTACTAGCTAAAGTTTGCTGTTGAGTAATCAGGTTGTTTTTGCTAGTAAGATAAAGCAACTCTATATCATACAACTGTAATTGGCTGATAGCCCCTTGTTTTGCTACGAGGCTAACCTGTTTAAATTTAATTTCAGCTACAGCTAGTTGTTTCTTAGCAATTTGGACATTGGCTTTTAGTCCTATCAACTGTTCTCGGGCAGATTTTTGTAAACTCTGTAGAGTTGCTTCAGAAATAGCTACATTATTACGGGCAGTGCTGACAGCATTTTTGAAAGGAGTCTGTTCTAATTGGAGCAGCGGCTGGTTTTGACGAACGTGCTGTCCATCTACAACGTAAACTTTTTCTACAAGTCCCGATATTAAAGGGAGAACAGCGACCTGCTGTAGAGCGACAGATTTGCCTGGTGCAGCTACACTATCCTCTAAACTCTTTGCTATGACTGAGACTGTCTCAACTCTGATTGGTTTACCACTCAAGCGTTGCACAGCAGGATAACCAATACCTGAAGAATAGAATCTTGACTGTGGATCTTTCAAAGCTGGCAGAAGCACGGTGACACAGAGAATTCCTATAATACCTATTGGACCTAACACCAG
Organism: Rhizonema sp. PD37; assembly: GCA_029379215.1. Classification (GTDB taxonomy): domain Bacteria; phylum Cyanobacteriota; class Cyanobacteriia; order Cyanobacteriales; family Nostocaceae; genus Rhizonema. The sequence goes on along the minus strand of JAQYWO010000107.1, from coordinate 22,519 downwards.
AGTCGTCAGAACTGCACGGGAAACAACAGGGCGAAATTGAATCATTTTTCTGCAACAGTGGTAGAGAGAGAATCTGATGAGGCTGCTCCCAAAGCTGTAGAAAAAACATTCTGCCACAGTGGGACAATGCGAGACCAGCTAAAACGAGTTTGGACATCCTGCAAACCGTTTCGACCCATCTGTGCTGCTCCATTTGCATCTGCTAAGACGGTTATAATCGCTTGTGCTAGAGCTTGTGGATCTTTTTGTGGTACTAGCAATCCCGTCAGTCCAGATTCGATGATATCCACAATACCTCCAACAGCACTGGCAATTACAGGCTTTTGGTGAGCTAGAGCTTCTATGATCACAATTCCTAAACCCTCAGTGTCACCTTTGCTATCTACAATAGCTGGCAATACAAAGATGTCGCATCTGGCATATTCAATAGCTAGTTCTTCTTTACTGACAAATCCTAAAAACTCTACTACATCGTCTAAATTCATGGTGTTGCACTGGGATTTAATCTCTTGCTCAAGAATTCCCTTGCCTACAACTCGCAAGCATACAGGCTGTTTAGCCAAAACTAGAGGTAGAGCTTCCAGTAAATATTGTAAACCCTTGCGTTCATCCAGTCTTCCCACAAACAGGAGCCTAGGCACCTCTTTTGCTAAACGTCCTTGAGGTGGTTTAGCCTCTACAGTCAGACCATAAGGGATAATACTAACAGGTCCATCATAAAGTTTACGAATCAATCCGCAAGTAAAAGAGGAATTGGCTGTCACACCTGTAGTGATTGGTAATAGCCAACGAAAGATATGTACAATAAAACTGAACCTGTTACTCAGCATTAACTCAGCACCATGAAAACTAAAAACCATGGGAATGCAAAATAAAAAACTTGTTGGTGTTGCCATCAATCCATGAGGAAACGGCCAATTAATATGGAGTAGATCTGGTTTTTCTTTATGGCATACCCAAAATAGTTGCAATGTACCCAGTATGATATATGACGCAGCTGCTAGCAAATAAAAAGGCTGCCGTTGCAACTTGGTAGGAGCACCATCCCCTACCAGATTCTCAAAGCGTTTTGGACAGTAGCGAAAGCGATAAACTTTAACGCCGTCTAATATATGACCTTTGCAAGCTTCGTATGACGGAGCAAATACTGTAAATTTAGCCCCGGTTAGCTGCAAGCGTAAAATCGCTTCCCGCACGAAAGCACCATGATGATCATCAGCAGTCTGAGGATATACGGAACTCACAACTAAGATATGCTTATCTCGAATATTCATGGATCTTCACATTCATCATTTCTTTTCTTATTAATCATCACCACTAAATATTGATTTTATCTATGACTGATTAAATCTACCAGAAAAACAGATTTTTGTTGGTAAATATCAATGTAGCTTATTGCTGCATTTTTCTGCTCTTTATCACCTTGATTTATGCGACGACCTTCAGTTTGAAACCACCAACATAACTTGCAAAAATCAATACTGGAAGATACAAGACGCCCTTTGCCAAATTTACTTTGACCAGAGTATCGGGGATGCCAAGGAGTAGGAACTTCTGTGACCCGATATCCTTGCGCTGCCAGTATTGCCAATAAGTAGCGATGGGTGATTTTTTCAATGGGTAAACTCAATAATAAATCACGCCGGACTAATTTGATCCAGTTCATGTCATGAATTGTTAAATCAAAGACCAAACGACAAGTGAAGTTTGCTACAGAAGAAGCAAGATTTTTGCCGTCACCACGCTTTTGTCGCCAACCTGCCACTGCATCTACTCCAGGCACACACGCTGCTAGCAAAAATGGGATATCAATTCTTGGATCAGACTCTAAATCTGCTTGTCCCCAAAATATCCAATCCGTTGTCACATGGGCTAACGCTGTCTTCCATACTCCGGTTACACCCCTCCTCTGAGGATGACGAATCACTTTTAAAAAGTTATATTGCTGACTCAAACGAGCTAGAATTTCAGGGCTACTATCCGTACTGCCATCATCTATTAGAACTACTGGCAATGTGAAATAAAGATTTTGGAAGGTTTCCGCTAAATACAGTAGAAGCTTTTCTAAATTACCTTCTTCATTCAGGGCTGGAATTACTACTGTGACAGAACGGCTTTGAGATGGAGGGAAATTTGCACTAAAAATTGTATTTAACATACTTATTTTCCTTTCTTAAAGCAAAATTTTATCGCAAGTAAAAAAATTGTATTTTCAAGCTATTTAACCTAACCCAATACTGCTCGCTTTGTGCATTTTCAGTTTGAGTTTGGTTTCGGGAAGAGGTGACTGGGTTTGGGGAAGAGGAATTTTCTTTTCCTTTTCCCCTCAGCCCTTGCAGTATTGCTTCCACACCTCATATATAAAATTTTTAGGGAATTTCTGTAGTTCCCTCAGCATTTCCTGTTCTTGAGCAGAAGTTTTCGCTGAGCGCAACCATCTTGCCCACATATTAGACTTCTCCAAAAATTAGGTTTTACCCAAGACAGGATCAGGGTTTGGCGATTCTTTTTCGGAAACGTTTCTTGCCTAGGAAAAGGTGAAAGGGTAAGGGTTAAAGGGGAATTGTAACCCTTTAACCCTTTTCCTTTTCCCCTTAACCGACAAGTATTAAGAGCGAAGGCAGCTGATAGCTATCAGCTATCATAGCTGCACTCATATAAAATTGTTGATAATCTTCTTCAACAACTATGAAAAACAGCTTACACTAAAAACTTACTTAACACAAATTTTTTTATTAAAATTCCCTCACATCTTGCACCTATCGGGATAAACCCTTAATACACCAATAGGAGTGTAGTAAAGTAACACGAGTAGCAAGCATAAACTTACGCACCGCAATATGGATATAAAAATCTATTTGATTTTTGAACAAGACTACGAGATAATACGGTGGGGTGTATAAGTGTAATAAAAACAACGATAAGTCAGCATTTACAAACTGTGACATTTGCCTGATTTCTCATACTGATGCCTGATGTTGCTAATTCTTTCCTCAGCTTTCTTTTTGCTAGATTATAGACTAATACATACAGTGCCATTATCATTGCGATCGCCTCAACTCTTTCTGGAGTTTTGACAAATACACTTGGCGTAAAAAATAATGGGTCTTTTAAAAATCTAAATCCTCTCTCATTGCATTGTTGCGCTTTGTATTCCTCTTTGTATTCCTCTAGAGCGTCGGTCGAGTAGTAGGTGTTGACAAATTACGCATACTATGGACAAACAGTGATGTGGATTCATCAAAGTGTTGATAAGGCTGTCGGTTTGATAGCTTCAAAAAGCAAGCATACAAGAAAGGCACCTTCTAGGTTCATCAGGAAAGTGCTCTCCGGAAACCGATAAGGGAAACTAATTCATCCTAATACGATTATCGTAAATTGTGGATTAATACAAAATTATCAAACGTAATTATTTGTATATTGTAAAGCTAAAACAAATAGCTGTAAACGGATAGGTGAGAGCGAAAGTTATTCGGCATTTTCTTGAAGTGCTATCTGGTCGTAGTGTATTTTAATAAAAACAGAAGGCGCGATGGCTAAAATCTGAACAGATAAAACCGTGGCGACGATGCATCCCAGCATCGTCGCCACAATGAGTCAGCTACGCCCATTAAATGGTCATATAGAGTGGCACAAATGATGGATAAATTCGCGCTCGTATTAACGCAAAGCTGTACTAAGCACAGGCAACATTGCCCCACTGGGAATTAGTCCACTACTTAGTGCTATTGCCTCTAAAGGTTTGTCAGCTTTTATCGCAATCCTCATAAACTTGAAACGTGATTTTAGTTATAAATAAATGCTGAAATGGAATTCTGAGTTATAAAAGCAGTTATTCCGATGTTAATTCGTTTGACGCGATCGCCAATAGTGCCAACCGAAACCCGACAAAGCCAATACACCCAAAAAGAATTGAATATTCGCCATTAATAAGCGAGATTCACCGTAAAATTCTCTGGGAAAAACCGTCGTATTATACCCAGCAAAAACAGCAGAAATAAAACCCATTAAACCCAAACCAAGCAAACTATATGAAAGAATTTCTTCACCGCTTTTTATCGGAAAAAGTCGTCGTACCCAACCAAAAGGTTGTATAAGAATATGCCATGCACCACCGAGGATGAGTATGAATCCAATCCAAATATGACCACCAATCACATCTTCTAGATTATCAACACTTGCCATGCCTAAAGGAGTCCAGATACCATCTTTTATTCCAAATAAGTAACCAAAAATTATGACTGGGTTTAAGGTGGGGTTACTTATGAGATGAACATCTCCCAAGTTAGTATCATAAATTCCCCCAAAAAACATTGCTTTTAACACGAGCAAAAATGCTCCTAAACCCAGAATAATCAGGTGATGCCCTAAAATTAAACCCAATTGTTTGGGGTCATTCCATTCATAATGAAATTTGGCAACTTGTCCGCCGCCATTATATAAAATCCTGGGACCGCGAAACACATGAAACAGTCCACCCGCACCGAGAACAGCGGATGCTACTAAATGTAAAATCCCAATCACAAAATAGGGATAAGTATCAATAACTTCTCCACCAGCACCGACTCCCCAACCAAGAGTTGCCAAATGAGGTATTAAAGTTAGCTTCTGCTCATACACTGGTACACCGAAAGTAAACCGTGTCACTTCAGTTATAGTTGTTGCACCCGCCCAAAACATGATTAAGCCTGCATGAGCAACGTGGGCACCTAATAGTTGACCGGATAAATCAATCAATCGAGCATTACCAACTAACCAGGGTGAATCAGTGTCTGCTGCAAAAGTTTCATCAATAGAAATTGTCACAATTAAACACCTTTTAATGAAGTGAAGATTGTACAGTCATCCAAGTAGACATTATGTACGTTGAACATTAAGAATCAGAATTCGGAATGTCGAATTCCGAATTCCGAATTCTATTTTCAGCATCTGTAATATGCGTGATTATTTAGGATTCACTGCTAATAGCATTCAGAGAATCAGAAAATTGCTTGAAGTCAACACCAATAGCGCGCAGTGCGTGCCACAAATGACCTTGTAAGAAAAAGAAAGCTAAGAAGAAATGAGCATTCGCCAACCAAGCTCTAGACGAATACTGTCCCAGTGGTAGCTTGACTGTGTCGGCAAAATATGGGGAAACACCGAATTTTAGTTCTAAGGGCGCTCCGTAAAATTCCACAGGATAGGCTAATGTATTAACTGCACAGAAGTAAGCAGCCACAAATCCTGCTAAGGCGATCCCTCCCAACGAGTACGAAAGAATTGCCTCACCTGAGAAGATCAGAATTCTCTTCGCCCAAGGGAAAGGCTCTGTCAGAATATGCCAGACACCTCCAGCAACAAGCATCAAGCCTACATAAATATGACCACCAACCAAATCTTCTAAGTTATTAACAGTGGCAAAGTGAGTTTGATAGCCATAAATGACCAATGGGTTAAGCGTGGGATTGGCAACAACTCTGACAGCATGAATTGTTGAGTCGTAGAGTCCTCCCCAATACATCGCTCTACCTACTAGTAGTAAAGCCCCAACTCCCAGGAAAATCAGGTGATGTCCCAAAATAAAGCCAAGTTTTTTTGAATCATCCCACTCGAAGTGGAATTTACGAGCGCGTCCTTTTGCATCCTTTAAATTTCTTGGACCTTTGAAGGTATGGAAGAGCGAACCTGCACCAAGAACTGCAGATGAGATCAAGTGCAAAGCTCCAATGACGAAATAAGGATAAGTATTTACGACCTGACCCCCTTCTCCTATACCAAAACCTAAAGTTGCTAAGTGGGGGAGTAAAATCAGTCCCTGCTCGCCCATTGGAATGCTGGGGTTATAACGAGATAGTTCAAACCAGGTAAACGCCCCTGCCCAAAATGTTGTTAGCGCTGCTTGTGCAACATGAGCGCCAATGAATAAGCCAGAGAGGTTGACAAAGCGGGCATTGCCAGCCCACCAATCATATTTTACATCAGTACTACCGTATGTCTGCATTACGTAATTCTTACCTCATTTTAGAAACTACAAGTATGGGAGAAGATGATTCCCATTTAGTTCTGAAAACAAATAGACTTTACAAAAAGAAAGTCTAGATATTGCTAGTGACACTCCAAGCAGAGTATTGGAGTGTCTATATTTCAACCAACTGCATAGACACCGTAGATACAGCTTTTCGTAAAGCAGTGTTGAAATAGAATCTTGGCTCTTATAAGTTTTTCAAAGCAATTGTATTTAAATATACATTTACTCTGATTTAGGTTTAAGCCAAGCACTATAGCTTGAACACTCCTCTTCTATTGTTGGTTGCTTGTTTACTGCCTCTTCTGAATCATCTAAACATTAATGAAAAGTGTTGTCAATAGGTAAAAAAATAAAGTCTAGGCGATTTCATGCCTATTCATTAACCGAAATCAGACACAATTCTTATATAACTCAGAATAAAAAACCTAGCTTCCGTAATTTTGACTTACAGAAACCAGGTTGTAAGGGCTGTTAGACCAATTATGGAACGTTTATAGCTTAGCACAGGCTTACTGATAATTAATAGCAACTTTATCAAATTTTTAATCAAATGTATCAAATGGTTATAGTCTTTATTTGGTATATAGAGGACCTTCTAGCTTACCAACCTCTTTTTTGTACAAAAATTTATATTAGTAATAGATAAGAATTAATTGTATTAATGGAAAAGCCAGATAAACCCTAGATAGTTAAGACCTTTCCTCATTAAAGTCATTTTTGCATTTAAAGATCTTGATAATTTTTGCTAAAAATGCTGCTCTCACATCTTGCACACCTGAAAAATTGATAGATTTTAATCACTCAGTATGAAGCCCAGCATCCTTGATTTAGCTAGAAAAGCCGAGAAAAAAAAGGTACTTTTAGCACTAATCTTTTGAACTTGTAAATGTTTATACTTGTATTGGCAAAATATTAAGTTATGTGAATATGGTGCAGCAGAGATAACCAGACAGTTAAAAATAAGTGAAAATTTTACATCATGAGACAAAAAAGGCACCCGTACCAAGCTGATTGTCGTCTGCTCTCTCTATCTCCGGAGTCAAGCTCAAACCTGAAAAGATTATGTACAGAGACTTCAGAGTTTTAATAAAGCCAACTTCATGACTGTTTCAAGTATATATTAATAAAGTTTCTATCAAAATATTAGAGATTTTTGAATACAAAAATTTGGTAGTGCTGATACGAAATCCAACACACTAGAAGAAACCTCGCTACTGTTCACTGGGAACATTAGATATTTTAGAGTTTTCGCAATCCAAGTAGACAACCTGTTCGTTGTTCCTCCTAGCAACTCCTTAAATTTATCCGTTCTCTCCTATTTGTCACAGGTGATTAAAATTCCTAAAAGTATTGCATGACAGTGGTTTCACCTTTGAGTCGGTGAATGATATTCTTATAATTATGCGCTCGCCTGATTATAGAAATGACAATTGTGTTTTCAATATCTTCGTCATACCCAATGATGAGTTTTGGAGCAGTTAAAAATGTAAATTTTTATTTATGACAGTTTCATGCTTCTTGCTTTCTTAATGAAAATAACTTTTAATGATTTCTTATGTTAACAGAATTAAGCATTGAGTAGTGATGAGGGAATTCAAATAATAATAATGAAATATAAGCAGTGTGTTCGCAGTCTATTATTGACATGTGCAATATTTGTGTTGGTCACGCCAGCTACTAGAAGTGAGGAAATATCATCAATTGGAGTTCACAAGAGTACAGCATCAACTCAAAAGAGTACTCGTTCGACTCAACAAGCAAGTCTAGTCAGCAATTCCCGGTTCGTCAAACCCATAACAGAGATTAGGCGACTCACGGATTTGGAGCGTCCATCTAGGAGCGCTCAAATGTTACTGGTACAGTCACCAGCCCCACAAAAACCACCCACATTAGAAGTCATACAAATAACAGGGGTGAAAGCCAACCCGACAAACCGTGGAGTAGAGGTGATTCTACAGACGGACAAAGGACAACAGTTGCAAATCACAAATCGCAGTGCGGGTAAGAGCTTTATCGCTGATATTCCTCATGCTCAACTGCGCCTGAAGTCCGGCTCGGCATTCATATTCCGCTCAGAAAAGCCGATAGCGGGTGTGACGGAAATAACGGTGACTAACTTTGATGCCAAGACAATCCGGATCACGGTGACGGGTGAAGCAGGTGTACCAACAGTTGAGTTGTTTGACAGCCCACTAGAGGGTCTGATCTTCTCTGTAGCTAGTGCTGCGTCATCCACATCATCACAACAGCAAACTCAAACACAAGGAACGTTTACACCAGCTAAACCCCAGAGTCAGACACAACCAACTCAACCATCAGCACAAGGTGATGAGCCAATAGAATTAGTGGTGACGGGTGAACAAAACGGATATCGGGCACCTGATGCCTCGACGGCGACAAAAACTGATACTCCCATCCGCGACATTCCGCAATCGATTCAAGTGATTCCTGAAGATGTAATCAAGGATCAAGCAGTCACCCGAATTGTAGATGTCCTTCGCAATGTCAGCGGTGTTAACAAAGAGGGAGGCTATGGAGACAGTCAAGATAACTACAACATTAGAGGGTTTTCAACTCAAGACAGTTTGAGGAACGGATTCATGACTCGCGCACCCGTAACTAATCCCACTAACATTGAGCGAATTGAGGTGCTTAAAGGTCCAGCTTCAGTGCTATATGGTCAATTTCAGCCGGGTGGAATTGTGAACTTAGTCACCAAACAACCACTCGATTCCCCCTACTACTCGAGTGAATTAATCCTGGGGAATTTTGACTATTATCGTCCTTCGGTGGATCTTTCTGGTCCACTGACGACTGATAAAAAGTTATTGTACCGCTTGAATGCTGCCTACGAAACGACTGGTGATAATGTCGATTTTGTCAACTCTAAAACCTTTTCTATTGCCCCAGTCTTGACCTATAAATTCAGCGATGCCACGAAATTGACCTTGTCCTACGAGTACATCAACACCGATCGCGTGTATAACGATGGACTTCCGCCTAACCCAATTATTTTCCAGCTTCCCATCAGTCGATTTCTGGGAGAGCCGAATATCAACCGTTTTCGCCAAGAAGCAAACAATCTGAATGTCACGCTTGACCATCGCTTTAGCGAGAACTTGCAAATTCGCAGTGGATTTGCCGCCTACTTCTCTGACTCGAGGGTGCGATCGCTTCGACCTGGCGACATAGATACGGATGGTCGGACTCTATCTCGCCGTTATGTTCCGAGCGATCAAATCATCTACTCTGCTTACACCTTCCAAACCGACCTGATCGCTAAGTTTAACACGGGTTCGATCAAACATCAGGTACTGCTGGGTTTTGCTTGGGATCAGTACAACTATAATGATCCTGGCTACTTTTCTGGAGATGGTACGCCCATTGATATTTTTAACCCTAGATATGGCTCCCCTCAGTCCACCAATATTCCGTCTTCGATCTACAGAGAAGGTTTCGACGAGTTTGGTATTTATCTGCAAGACCAAGTAACCTTACTAGCGAATCTCAAGTTACTGCTGGGTGGCAGGGTGGATTTCATTCAAAGCAGCAATTTCAGCCAGGATTTCGATAGTGCAAGGAATCCCACTGATAATCCGACTCAAAGCCGTTCTTACAACAATCCCTTTACTCCTCGTGTGGGCATTGTCTATCAACCAGTTGAACCGATTTCCCTCTACTTTAGCTACAGCAAATCGTTCATTCCCAACGTGGCATTCACAGCTAATGGCACTGCCTTATTACCGGAGCGCGGCACTCAATATGAAGTCGGACTCAAAGCCGAATTGATTAAAGACAGTCTATCGGCAACGCTAGCTGCCTATGATATTACCAAGCAAAATGTCGCGACAACCGATTTACAGAATCCTGACTTTTCGATTGCTGCTGGTGAGGAGAAGAGTCGCGGTCTGGAATTTGACCTTTCTGGGCGGATTTCACCAGGATGGAATGTGATTGCTTCTGCCTTTATCAACGATGCCTACGTTAGTAAAGATAATACTTTACCTGTGGGCAATAGATTGGTCAATGCTCCATCGACTGGGGCTAGTCTGTGGACGACCTATGAAATTCAACGCGGTGGTTTGAAAGGACTCGGGTTTGGTGCTGGGGTATTTTATACTGGCGAGCGTGAAGCTACACTCCCTAACACGATCAAAATCCCCGACTACGTGCGTGCTGATGCTTCTATTTCCTACAAACGCAATCACTGGAGAGTGGGGCTGAACTTTAAGAACCTTTTTAGCACTCGCTATTACGATTCTCAGGGCTTTTATCTCCGACCTGGTGCACCTTTCACCGTTCTCGGAAATATTTCTGTGGACTTTTGACCTTTTTCTTAGGATCGATCATAGCAACCCTCAATCAGTTACAAACAAATATAGCAGTCCTAAATAAGATGTGAAAATTGAAAGTCTTAGAATCTTGCTGAGCGCAGAAGTTACTGGGATTCTTGTTTTTCACGAACGATTTAGGACTGCTATAGTTTTATACACAGAAATTAGTGACTTTCATCGACACTCGCAGATTAGGACGCGCGTCTAGCAACAGATGTTGTGATTTTAGTCGGCTTTAAACCTATCCCGCAGATGATCAGTAAAGGAAATTAACATAGCTGCCTTCTGACGAGCGTGTTGTCAATAAAGGTCAAAACTGTACGGAAATGGTTCCCAACACAGTCAAAGGTGCTTGAGGGACCACGAAGCCGCCATTCGTGTCGAAATATTTGACATTGAAGATATTTTTAAAATTGACTGCAGCCCGCCAATTGCGCCTTTTGTAGGAAATGGCAGCATCAGTTCTCAGATAAGAAGGAAGAGTAAATGGATCGGTCGGGTCTACAATGCGCGAGCCGACATAAAATATGCCGCCTCCAAACTGTAATCCTTTCAAACTCCCCTGTTGAATCTCATAGGTTGTCCACAGAGTTGCACCGTGGTATGCCGTATTTCCCAGTCTGCGTCCTACGGGAATGGTGTTATCTTTGCTGACAAAGGCATCATTCAAATATCCAGAAGCGATAATCTTCCAACCTGGTAAGATTTCCCCTGCTACATCCAGTTCAATTCCACGACTTTTGATTTCCCCAATGGCGATGGAGAAGTCGATATCGTTCGGGTCTACAGTGGGTATGTTTGTTTTGGTGATGTCATAGGCAGCTAGTGTAGCCGAAAGTCTTCGATCAAAAAGCTCAGATTTGATCCCAACTTCGTACTGTGTACCGCGAGAAGGTTCCAGTGAGACCCCATTAGCCGTTGTGGCATTGTTGGGAACAAAAGAACGGCTGTAACTAGCATAGAGGGATATTGGCTCTATGGGTTGATAAACTATTCCCACACGTGGCGAAAAAGCACTGTCGTAAAAATTAGTGTTAGTGGTGTTTGCATCTCCGATTTTTGCACTGTTATCGCTAAAAACAAAATCGCCTCTGCCACCAACCAATAACTTGAGATTAGATAGTAGGGTTACCTGATCTTGCAAATAAATACCAGTTGTGGAGATCCTCGTACCGAATACACGTTGCTCCACTGTCCCTAACTGACGCTGACCATAGACAGGATTGAAAACATCGATTGAGGTGGCATCAGCGTCGAATATAGGATTAATGTCTGTGTTGCGACGCAACTCAAAACCTAGTAGGAGTTGATGGGCGATTGAACCTGTGTTGAACTTAGCAATCAAATCAGTTTGCCAGGAGTAGTCTTCTGTTCTGCGATTACGGTTTGTGATGTAGCCACGTTCTGCACTACGACCATCTGGTTCAAGATCGCCTGGTTGGGTATAGGCATTGTTGTCAAACGACGATTGCACAGAAAAAGAACTTCGCAATTGTAAATTCTGACTGAAGCGATGATCTACTGTCGCGCTTAAGCGTTGGTAATCTATATTTAAAAAATCGCTAGGCTCTCCTAAGAAACGACTGATGGGAAGAATCTGAGACTCAGAACCCGTTGCAAAACCGCGATCAAACAACCCACGTCGTCTGCCATATTCGTATTCAAAATTCAGGGTTGTGTTTTCGCTGGGCTTGTAGGTGATCACAGGTGACACAGAAAAAATCTCCTGATGAGCGAATTCTCGAAAACTGCCAGAATTTTCGTAGGCAACGTTCAAGCGATAGAGTAATTTTTTGTCCTCAGTGAGTACCCATTGGGCAGTTTTCTCCAACCAGGCCAGAGAATAATCCCGCTCACACTGAGAATACACATGAGCAAACCAACAATACCAGCGATGGCATTGCCAGTTTTGCCCGACAATAGAGAGTAGTGAAGTTCGTAGACTACCTGGAAAAATCTCTCAGTAAAAATTTCCTGAGAGTTTCCTAGAATCACTCCATTGTATGGGTTAACGTAGAGTGACGCCAAATCAGTGTCCTTAAACCTCGGAACAACAGTCGCCGGAGTATTTGGTTTTGCGGATATATAAATCCGATCAATTGTGACATCGGGTTGATTAGCATAGGCTTTTTTCACTGTCTCGAGAATAACTTCAACAGGCAAGCGTTCACCAAGAGGTGTGATTTTTCCAATCTGACGATGCAAATGCAAGTCACTGATTTCACTATGAAAGACTAACAAACTACCCGTCAGACCGATGATCAGCACAATAAAACCCACTGCTAACCCGATATAGCGGTGTAGCCTGAATACAAAGTCTCGGAGTTTCTTTGAGTGCATAGAGAATACTCTTTTGGATTCAGATTGTGGTTAGGTCAAAACTGCCATGAAATTGTGCCCTGCACTGTCCGTGGCTCGCCGGGATAGACGCTCAGATTACCATTCGCCGCTTCATAGTAATTAATATCGAAGAAATTCTTAATACTGACAGCCGCCCGCAAGCGATCGCGTTTATAGAAAAGGGAAACATCTGTGCGAAAATAGCTCGGCAGCTTGAAACTATTATCGAGATCTCCAAATCGTTCTCCAACATAAAACAAACCGACGCCAAACCCTAACCCTTTCAAACCGCCAGATTGAAATTTGTAGGAACTAAACAAGCCCAAAGAATTTTGGGGCGCATTATTCAGTCGGTTACCGACTGCAAATGTATTGTCCTCAGTAATATGAGCATCAATATAAGCATAGCCTGCACTAATGTTCCATCCCGGCAGAATTTCTCCACTGATGTCAAGCTCGATGCCGCGACTGCGTTGTCTTCCGGTTTGGATTGAAAAGTTAGTATTTGTCGGATCAGTCGTCAGAACGTTTGAGCGACTCAGGTCAAACAATGCTAAAGTTGCAGATAGTTGCTTGCTCAAATCTGCCTTAATCCCGACTTCATACTGAGTTCCACGTTCTGGCTGAAATGGATTGTTGTTAACATCGGTGCCACTGTTGAGATTAAACGATTTGCTATAGCTGGCATACAAAGAAATCGGTTGGATTGGTTGATAGACAATCCCCACTCGTGGGCTGAATGCCTGATCCAATTGGTTGGTTTTCACCTGTGCGATCAAATCATTTGTATCTTGAGTCGCCCAGTCTAACCTTCCACCCAGTAGTACTTTCAGGTTATCTGCTAGCGCAATCTGATCTTGGAGATAGACACCAACAAAGTTCTGGAACTGAGTATCTCTTAATGTGGCAGTAATTGCCTCTCTTGGAGAGCCATAAACCGGGTTGAACAGGTCAAGTGGGGCAATCTCGCCAATAATATCACCACCACGCTTACTATCACTCTGAAAGAATTCTACTCCAAATACAACCTGATGCTTGATTGAGCCTGTTTGGAATTTCCCGATCAAGTCTGTGTCCACAACAAAGCCATTCGTTCTATATGGCGCAAGACCATCGAAGTAAAAACGTCTGAGAGTTCGTCCATCCGCATCTAGGCTAGAACCAGCAACATATCCACCACCAATACCTCTTTCTGACCATGTATAGCGAAAAGCATTGCGAATTTGTAAATTGTCGCTAAACTGATGCTCAAAAGTATATCCAATTCTGCCATAGCCGTAAGTACCGTAGTCTCCTGGCTCGCCAGCAAAGCGGTTGATCGGTATCTTGCCATTAGGATTTGGTAGTACTGTACCTACAGCCGGCAAACCAGGAGAAGACTGAGTCTCTGTTCTGGAGACATCTCCTTCAATGCTGAGCTTGGTTTTTGGACCGATTTGCCAACTGAAAACAGGGTTAATTAACCAACGGTCATTTCGACTAAAGTCAATGAAGGTGTTTGATTTCTGGTAGAAGGCATTTAAGCGATACAATAAGGTGCGGCTGTCGTTGAGTGGACCAGACAAATCCACCGATGGGCGATAGAGGTCGTAGCTTCCAGCTAAAAACTCCAGATTGTAGAAGGGGTCGCGCAGGGGTTGTTTGGTGATGATATTCACAGCTCCTGCTAACCCTCCTTGACCGTAGAGTACAGACGCTGGACCTTTGAGGATTTCTATTCTCTCCAGGTTCGTCAGATCGTTTCTACTAACATTGCCACCCAACTCTCTCAACCCATTGCGCAGAACAAGCTGGTTGCCGTCAAAGCCGCGAATAGAAAAAGTATCCAGTGATGCTTGATATGAGGGATTGGATGGAATCACACCACTGACTGTTCTGACTGCATCATCTGAGTTGGTGATCACCCGATCTTCGATTACTTGCCGGGGTATCTCCTGAATCGATTGCGGAATATCGTGTACAGGGGTCTCAGTCTTTGTGGCAGTTGTCACATTTGGATCTCGATATGTGGACGCCTCTCCTGTGACTACCAACTCAATTGGTTCATCTCCCTGTGCTGATGGTTGAGTTGGTTGTGTTTGATTCTGTCGCTGTGGTTGTACAGGAGTTGATTGTGTTTGTGGTTTCTGTTGTGACAAAGACGGTGCAGTACTCGCTACTGAAAAGATGAGACCTTCGTTGGGACTATCAAACAACTCTACTGTTGGTAGTTTCGCCTCACCTGTGACCGTCACCCGGATCGTCGTCGCATTATAATTTGTAACTGTAATTTCACTTACACCTGCGATTGGCGCAGTTGAGCGAAATGTAAATGCATTGCCCGACTTCAGGCGCAGTTGAGCGTTGGGTATATCCGCCATGAAGTTGTTACCAACACTACGATTTGTGATTCGTAGCTGTTGTCCTTTGTTGGTCTGTAAAATCACCTCCACTCCACGGTTTGTCGGGTTGGCTTTCACCCCTATTACTTGTACGACTTCTAGTGTGGGTGGTTTTTGTGGGGCTGGTGACTGCACTAGTAACATCTGGGCGCTCCTGGATGGACGTTCCATATCCGTGAGTCGCCGAATTTCTGTGATGGGTTTCATGAACCGGGAATTGCTGACTAGAGTTGCTTGCTGAGTCGAACGAGTACTCTTTTTAGTTGATGCTGTCTTCGACTCAACACCAATTGATAACTTTTGTTGAGAGAGTGCAGGAGTTATGAGCAACGTCAACATTGTGCCTGTCAGTAACAGACTGGGAACAAATTCTTTTAATTTCATGATTTTTCCATCACTACATTTATACCACGAAATTTTTAGCTGATGACGCTTATATTTAGGGCTATCAGCCAACACAATCTTTTCAGTTGTCAAAACTGCCAAGAAAGAGTTCCTAAGATGGTAAAAGGTGCACCAGGAGCGATGCTGGTTCGACCTGAAGATGCGTCGAAATATTTGAGATCAAGCAGATTTTTGAAGTTTAATGCTGCTTTTAAATGACCTCTGTTATAGTAGATAGCTGCGTCTACTCTTGTATAACCAGGTAGTTTAAATGAGTTATCTAGATCACCTTCACGATTACCCACAAAAAAGGCACCTGTGCCAAACCCTAGCCCTGACAATGGTCCATGCTGGATTCGGTAAGTTGTCCACAGACTGAAAGTATTAAAAGGGACGTTATCCAAATGATTACCTACCGCGTAAGTGTTATCTTTGGTAATTGTGGCATTAGTATAAGCATAGGATGTAATGATATTCCACTCTGGCAAAATTTTACCGACGACATCTATTTCCAGCCCTTGACTGTGCTGTTCACCAACCGTAATGGAAAATCCGGGGTTATTCGGATCATCAGTCAGAACGTTGCTTCTGGTGATGTCATATAATGCAAGAGTTGAGGAAAGACGACCTTGTAAAAATTCTCCTTTCACACCGACTTCATATTGCTGACCTTTCTCTGGCTGAAAAGGTGTTCGACTGGCACTGACACCTGATTGCGGTACAAAGGATTTGCTATAACTCGCATAGAGAGATATCGGTTGAATTGGTTGATAGACAATTCCAACCCGTGGTGTGAATTGATTGGCATTTCCATTCGTTGTCGAATTAACAGCAACAGAGAAATCCTTATCTTTTTCTGTGTAAGTATCAAATCTGCCACCAACTAAGAGTTTGAGATTATCCAGTAAAGCGATTTGGTCTTGAAGATAGATGCCAAAGGTTCTGATATCTTGCGTGTACGGAGCTGAATCTTGAATTGAAGGAAAGGAAACACCATACACAGGATTAAAAATATCAATGGATGCTCCGCGAGCATCCTGATAATCGTTGTCTAGTGCAGTCTGCTTGGCAAGCTCAATACCCAACAAAACAGTGTGAGCAATCGATCCTGTCTTAAACTTGCCAATCAGATCGTTTTGTAGCGTATATGTCTCGTAGTATTGGTTATTGGCAGAAAGTCTTAAGGGCAGAGTCCGATTATCTGATAGCACATTACCTGCAGCTATGATTGAATCACGACGCTCAAAAGCCGTACTCACTCTAACGGCAGTACGAAGTGACAAATTCTGATTAAACTTATGGTCTAGATATATGTAGCCTTGTTTTTCATCAAATTCCAATCCTGGTCGTTGTGGATCGAACAAAGCACGATTGAAAGGCAAATTAGCTGGACGATTGCCAATTGCCACTAGTCCCAAGTCAAGGGGTCTGGTGTCGTGTAAGTAAGAACCTCCCAAAGTCAGTGTTGTGTTGGGACCAAATTTTACTGAAAGTGCAGGTGCAGTAAATATTCTTTCTGAGTTGACAAAATCGCGGAAACTTCCCGCGTTCTCATAGGCAACATTCAGCCTATATGCGATAGTTTTACTCGAGTTCAATGGACCGGAAATATCTACAGTGGGTCGATAAAAACTATAACTGCCAATTGTCACATCAACGGCTGAGTAAGGTGAAAATAGTGGCTTTTTGCTGACTGTATTAATAATTCCTCCAGGTTCTGCTGTTCCGTAAAGTATCGAAGCAGGCCCTTTGAGAACTTCTATGCGCTCGATATTTGCTGTGTCTGGGTTGGCGCGAGCGGCATTAGAGTCATTGTAGAAACTATCTTGGAACCGCCTCAGGGTAAATCCTCGAGCATAAAAAGCGCCAAGGCGATCGCCGAAAGCATTGGCATTGACTACACCACTCACATTTCGTAGTGCGTCTTCCTCACGAAATGCTCCCTGATCTTCAATAACTTGTCGATTAACCGTTTGAATCGATCCGGGAATATCACGTAAAGGGGTGTCTGTCTTCGTTGCACTGGTAGCATCTGGTTCGCGATATGTATCAGCATCTCCTGTCACTACCAACTCAATTGCGTCATTATCCAACGTTGATGATTGACTTGGCTGTATTTGACTTTCACTTCTGCGTGTTTGGGGTTGTTGTGTTTGAGTTTGCTGTTGTTGCGTCTGGGGTACAGTACTTGCAACACTGAATATCAGACCTTCATTTGGACTGTCAAATAACTCCACTGTTGGCTGAATAGCATCACCTATCACTGTGACGCGGATAGTATTAGCATCAAAGTTTGTGACTGTTATCTCCATCACACCTGCAATTGGCTTGTCTATTCGGTATGTGAACGCCTCACCACTGGGTAAGCGTAGTTGAGCATTGGGAATATCAACGCTAAAGTTTTTTCCCGCACTGTGATTTACCAGTTGTAACTGTTGTCCTTTGGAAGTTTGTAAAACCAGATCTAAGCCTTTGCTGGTAGCATTTGCCTTGACGACTGTCACCAAAATAGGAGATTGAGGTACTTGAGAGAGCCAATTTTTGATGGTTGTTGCAGGGTGTTCTAATTCATTCAAACTATGAATCGTCGCAGTTTTTTCTTTTGCCCATGCAGGTTGGGCAAAAGTGACTAACCCTCCCAACCATAAGCCCAACAGCAATTTTACCTGCTTTTCCATACCCGATAATTTCTTCACTACAAATACCCCAAAATTGAAGTCAGAAATAGCTTTTAGTTTGTTTAATTAAAAACTTATTTCAAGAAGCGTATCTGGAATAAGAGTGATTTTTATAGTATGTTTGCAGGCTAGACGGATTTTTTTTGCAGGCTAAACGGATTTTATAACGACTTGATTTTAAGCTGACCGGGGTTAACTCCAAACTTTTTCCGGAAAGATGCGGCAAAATGCTTGCGATCGCTCCAACCGACAAGCCGCATCACGTCACCCACTTTCACGTCTCCTTTCTCTAATAATTGTCTTGCTTGTACTAAGCGGTAATTATGCAGATATCCAAAGACTGTAGTCCCAAAAATCTGACGAAATCCCTGTTTTAATTTAAAGTCATTCAATCTCACTTGCCGAGCCAAATCGATCAGAGATGGAGGATTGCTCATATTATTAATAAGAATATCTCTAGCTTGATATATCCGCTCAAAATCATCACCTTTAAAATTAATCGACTGGGTGATGGGTGTACCGTCATGAAACAGTTGAGCAAATTGTAAGGTGATCAGTTCCAGTGTCTTAGCTTCTAAATAAGTCCGTCGCAGAATTCCTTTAAATGGACAGTTAAGCATTTGCTGCAATGCTACTTGCATTGCCGGGGTCATTTTGCCAAGTGATTGATAAAATGAAGGCGGTGTGTCAGTTTCCAAGAATGGTTTGAGTAAGTTGGGTAAACTTGCTTCTTGATCCAGACTCAATAATCTCAACATATGCGGTTCAAGACGGATTCTGACATTAACATCTCGTCCCGCCATATATTTCTCAATCTCTCTGGTTTCTCCTAATTGGTAGAATAAATAGCTTTCTCCAGGTTGTTCGCAGATATCTTCGATTTGCTCTTTGATTACTCCGGCGCTACGAAAAACCAGAGAAATGTAGGACGCACTATCCACAAAATCACAACCAATAGTCTCTGGATACTCAAGATTAATAATTTCTGTTCGGAGTCCCACACAAAGTGGAGTGTTACTCGTTAAACCTTTTTTAAGTGGATGCTGCCAGATATCAACGCTCTCAGTATCATCACAATAGTGAGTAATCTCTCCAGTTTGTAAACCCTGCTCCCAGATTTCATCCCACTCAGCATCTGTACGAACTTCCAGCATTTTCATTAATTTAATTTATTCTCAAGTTTATCAAGAAATAATCTCATATTTCTCTTAATCAATCACTGTTACCATAGTTATTCCAGTAGCTCGCTTGTCAGGCTATCTAGACTTTTCAGTTGTATCTCATACACTCTCTCCCTCTCCCTATCTAAACGGGCAAAGCTTTGCCAAACTTGAAAGAGGGTATTATGTATGTGACTCAAAAGATAATTAATCTGTTAATGGTATTACTTCCACATATCTTAAACTCTCACGAATGGTCCATTGCTATGTTAGGAAAAGTAAACAAGCGTTCACTAACCAAAGTGCGATCGCGCTCAAGCTATCTGGTGAATACGCGATCGCCACTTTCTTGACTTATGCCAACGACATAATCATCTACTGAAAAATATATGGTGACGTGTTAGTTTTATACAAATATAGTAGCCATTATATCGCAATGTTGGGCAGCATTACTTAGCAAAAACGCTTGTGGTGAGTCGTCTATGGTTTTGATATCACTCTTGTTGCTAAATTTTTGATTGATGCTTGTTAAACGAATAAGATTTGCAGGTGAATACAGATAGTACAAATTCTTGAATAAAAGACAAAGTAACAAACTTTAGTATTTAATTTCTTACTTTGCTTAACCCCTAAATCATCCAAAATTATCCAACATAAAATTACATTTTCAGCTTTTTCATAGTCTTGATAAAATATATTTCAATCTCATTCCTCCTGTGATTTTCCCTTGTCTTCTTTCCAGCGTCCTGCCTTTTTCACAGCTTCAGTTAACAGATACTCAATCTGTGCATTTACGCTTCTTAGTTCATCTGCAGACCATTTCTCTACTATCTCGTAAAGTCTCTCATCCAGACGTAACAAAAATCGTTTTTTTTGTCCCATTTTTTAGTTATAAAGCGTTCCAGTATTGATAACGGGTTGGGCAGTTTGCTCAGAGGTGAGGACAACCAACAGGTTATTAATCATAGAAGCTTTGCGCTCGTCATCCAAATTAACCATTTGTTCAGTACTGAGACGATTCAAGGCTTCATTTACCATTCCCACTGCACCCTCGACAATCTGCCGGCGCGCATCAATTAAGGCTTTTGCTTGCTGTCGTCGCAGCATCACCTGAGCGATTTCTGGGGCATAGGCAAGATGCGAGAGCCGTGCTTCAATCACTTCTACACCCGTTACTTCCAAACGGGCTTGGAGTTCTTTTTGTAAGGCGTGAGCTATTTCGTCAGGAATTCCCCGCAACGAAGGAGTTTGTGTTTCATCTGAAGTGTCGTAGGGATACCGAATGGCTAAGGACCGAATGGCGGTTTCACTTTGAATGGCGACAAATTCAGAGTAATCATCTACTGCAAACTTAGACTTAGCTGAATCGAAAACCTGCCAGACGACAACCGCCGCAATTTCAATCGGACTTCCTTGGGCATCATTAACTTTAATAATTTTGCTGTTAAAGTTACGAACCCGTAACGAAATCTTTTGCTTGCTAGCAAAGGGATTTGTCCACCAAAAGCCAGATGAGCGAACGCTTCCCACGTATTTCCCAAACAGCATCAACACCACCGCTTGATTAGGCTCAACACTAAAAAAACCAGATAACGATGGGATGACAACAATGAGGAGTGTAGCAGCCAACCAAGCAACCCAAGCAAAAAACTCGTCACCACCAATAAAATCGGCAACTTTCAAGCCTCTTCCCAGTAAAGCTCCTAGCCCCTGCACACTATACCAAAGATACCACCCTCCAAAGAGCGTGAGCGCGATTACCACAGCTAACATGATGAAGCCATGGACTTTGAATGCTGGAAATTCCTTGATTTTCTGTTCCATATTCTTTATTAAGCTAAATTTATATCATTATGATATCATTATAGTATCAATTTTCAGCTATCGCGTGTTACAGCAATTTTCACTCTCTATGAACCACACGGCTTGTAAGGGCGAACGAGCGTCAGGGTCGTTCGCCCTTGGCGTCTCCCCGAGTGAGAAGACAATTCCTGATCGCTGCAAATCCGTTCGCCCCTAAGACTGTGGTCTAATTACCTAAAAATTGCTGTAATCCGGCTCAATCATCTTGATTGTGTAGGGGTGGCAATAGAGAAATGAGAATACACCAAATTTGGCGTTTTTGAGTGAGGAAAAAAGTAATTCAAGTTGTAGTTATTTTTTTTACATTTAGCAAATGAGTGGCAGCCTCGCGCCAGAGAAAATATTGATAATTATTCTCGAATAAACGTCTGGTTGCCTCGCGCCAGAAATTTCAAAAGAAGGCTTGATCAGATTAAATTAGAGTGATTCGATTCCAAATTCTAGTGGGCGATCGCTCACAATTTTAAAAGCTTGCTCAGGGGAAATTTCTGGTCTTCGGAAAAAGAAATATTCTCTAGCGTCAGAACCATAGTTAAAACCCACAACCACGACAAACTCTTTTCTGGGGTCGTAGTTGTCGATTAAAGCGTAAAAGTGGGCATACTGTATGGGTTGACTAGCAGCAGCTTCTGAGAGTTGCATCATCTGCCAAGCTTGAGTGCCTTTAGCAGTATAATACATTCTGTCTCCCAGATGCGATCCACCTTCATTTAGGGAAAAATTATTGCCACTCGTATGCTCAACATGAAGTACTTTATGCATGTATAGGTAGCCCCTACCTAGTGTGTTGAAGAACTTCCATGCTTGGGCGCTGAACAGGATTTCACCGGTACAAACGAGATTTTCAGCAATTTGCTGCTGGATTTGCTTTTCAGGTGTCATAGGAATTTCTAGTTCGTCATGAATACATACTGTAAAAGAGTTGACGATTTTTTGAATTAAGAACTAAAAATTATTTCTAAATTTTTAATTTTTAATTACATTCCTTAACCACGCTTTTCTAACTCAGCCAGACCAGAAAGGACTCCGGTGACAATAACTACATCGTAGTTCACCAGAGATAGATTCAATGATAGGGTAATTGCCTGAAACTCAAAATTAGTCCTGAATGTTGATGGCTACTTAACCAAACTTGAGGGAGTTTGGTCAGCAAAGTTTTGATCTATCAATTCTGTGCTTTCGTTTGCTCGCACAGCGCAGAACATTCCAAATCGGCACAATCCAGCACCAAATGCCAAACGCATTAGCAACAACGTCGGCACCTCGCGCACAGACTTGATAAAACCAGATACTCCAAAACGCAGCCATCCGCCCGGTCTGACGATCCCTTGCCAGATCGAATCTAACCAAGAAGGAAGCGTTTGTTGCG
>JAQYWO010000106.1 GCA_029379215.1 Rhizonema sp. PD37 | reverse complement strand
GGCTTTGTTTTTAATATTTCGGTTGAGGCAAGACTTGGAGGATGAGAAGACAGGCAGACATGTCAGATTCTTTAACGGAAAAAGCCCATTTGAGCTAATTCCCGTCAGTTAGTACCGTCCGTTTGAGCGGTTCGGTTTTGCGGACTTGTCCACTTTACTACCTTGTCCTCTAAGTCTTGCCAATACCCAATTGTAAAAAACCTACACCTGTGAGGGGAGAGGCAGGAGGATTAGAAGTAGAAAAAAGGCTCTCACTGTATTGGGTGGGATTGTTATGCTTCGTACCCGAAGTTGGTTCACTATTTACGCTTATTCTAGGTGCTAAAGGTAATGAATGGGCCTGGAAAAGCAGACGGTGGCGGAGCATTCAACACTTTAAAAACCATCAGAGAGGCTGGGCGATCGCCAGCCTTCTCATCGGTGCGCCTGTTAGTATCATGCTGTGGGGTGCTGCTTTCACTCTGTTCAGGTTGCTCGTTCACCACTAAAACAAAGGCGACGGGGAACTCCAATGTTTTTTAATATGGAAGGATTCTTGCCGTCGCCATCAGTTTTTAGTTTTCAGTACTCAGCTTTTCGCCCTCTAGCTGATAACTATCCTTGAACCACTCCTACAGGACAACTAACATTTGTGCCGCCCAATCCACAATAGCCACCGGGATTTTTGGCAAGGTACTGCTGGTGGTAGTCTTCAGCGTAGTAAAACTCAGGAGCATCAAGGATTTCTGTGGTAATTTTGCCATACCCGGCAGCGTTAAGAGCTTGCTGATAAGAGTCTCGGGATGCTTCTGCCTGCTTTCTTTGGTTTTCAGAATATACGTAAATCCCAGAACGATACTGAGTACCAGTGTCATTACCTTGGCGCATTCCTTGAGTGGGGTTGTGGTTTTCCCAAAAGACTTTTAGTAAGTCTGAATAGCTTATCACTTGTGGGTCAAAAACAACGTACACCACTTCATTGTGCCCGGTTTGTCCGGAACATACCTCTTTGTAGGTAGGGTTTGGAGTTATGCCACTGGCGTAACCAACCGCAGTTGTAAAAACTCCATCCAGTTGCCAGAATTTGCGTTCTGCTCCCCAAAAGCACCCCATACCAAAAATTGCCATCTCCATTCCTTCTGGAAAAGGCGGCTTAAGTGGATGACCATTTACGTAATGACGGCTAGGTACTTGCATAGCTTCTGCACGTCCTGGCAAAGCTTGCTCGGGAGTAGGCAGGTTAAATTTTTTCCCCAATCCAAATAACACCATTGATTTAGACTCTGATTTATGATTAATTTGTTTACCTTACTTAATATTTTAACAAATAATCCAAGTCTCCATTCCCAGTTATATCCCAAAAATTGCTTGAACTCGTCTGCTAATTTGAACGAGGGGTATATGGGTTGGTTCGATGGGGGCTCCGTAAATCCCGCATTAGTCGATAAATAGGTAATTGGCAATAATAGTTAAAATGTAAGCGAATAATTACGAGGGAAAAAGATGGCATATAGTGATTTTAATCTTGCGAAGGTACAAAAAAGCTTTAACTTAACACTTGATGAAACTCGTAATCTATTTATTGATATAGAATCTATTGCACCGTCAGAGACGTTAAAATCACTCTTGATAGATTACATCCCCTTAGCCACTTCCATTGCAACGGAAAAAGCTCGTTCTGAGTTTTTAATCGCACCAATCTTAGCAGACTTCAGAAAGCTTTTAAAGAATAAGGTATCGTTATTTTCAGGTAATGAATTTAATGTTGAACCGACAAAAAGACTACAAGGTTTTTGCGATTAGATCTTAAGTTTTTTACAAGAAAAATTATTTATTTCTGCTCCTGTAATGTTTATTTTCGAGGTAAAAAAAGAAGATATTAACGGATGTATTGGTCAATATGTTGCAGCAATGATTGCCGCACAATTATTCAATCAAGTTCAAGAAAGTGAAGTTGAGCGCATATATGAAACTGTGGCTACCAGAACTAAGTGGAAGTTTTTATTTATAGAAGGTAAGACTGTTTATCTAGACTCTGTTGAATATTATATTAAAGAGATTGATAAAATTTTAGGTATTTTGTTGCAACCATTTCAGCCTATTTTAACAATTATTTGAACAAGAAAAAGCCGTTCACAAAGATAAATATTATTATAACATAAACTTTCATTGAGAACTGCATAATGATTATCGACCCTCAAAATGTACCCAGTCGGACAACCACAATTTATCCCGAGCAATTCAAGTCTCAGGTTGCAGGACGAGTTAAACAAGCTCTGGGAAATGCCGCAGGATTGAAAAATTTCGGTGTAAACTTAGTTACACTTGCGCCGGGAAGTTCTTCTGCCCTCAGACATTGGCACACCAATCAAGATGAGTTTATCTACGTGATAGAAGGTGAAGCTACATTAGTAACTAATGCAGGAGGACAAATCTTAAAGCCAGGAATGATGGCCGCTTTCCCAGCTGGAGAAGAAGATGGACACCATTTGGTTAATCGTTCCTCTTCAACGGTGGTTTATCTGGAGGTAGGCGACCGCACTCCTGATGAACGAGTTACCTACCCAGACATTGACCTGATTGCCAAAACCAGTCCTGATGGTATTGTTTTTACAAAAAAGGATGGTACTTTGTACGATAGTTAAATTTTATTTTGGAGCTTTGGATTATACTCGATGATTGTAGATTAAATCTACAGGTAAATGCGGAGGCAATACGCATCTCAAGATATTGCCTTTGCAACTAACTACTAATGACTAAATGAAATGGAAGACATCTACAACTTTCTAAAACTATCAGACTCAATTGCCACTTCAGGACAACCAACTAAAGAACAGTTTTCAGCAGTTAAAAATTTGGGATACCAAATCGTTATAAATCTGGCACTATCAACATCAAGTAACGCTTTAAGCAATGAAAAACAAATTGTGGAAGCTCAAGATATGCAGTACATTCACATTCCTGTAGTTTGGGAAACTCCGAACATAGAAGATTTCACACAGTTTTTTTCCATTATGAAAGCGAATACTGACAAAAAAGTGTTTGTTCATTGTGCTGCCAACATGAGAGTTTCAGCTTTCATGTATCTTTATCGCCGTCTTCATGACAATATGAGTGAGTCAGAAGCAAAAAAAGATTTACATCAAATTTGGCATCCCAATGAAAATTGGCAGAAATTCATGCAACAGGTCATTGATCAATATCAATAATTCCCCCTATTATGCTGTAGAGATTGGAGATATCCAATCTCTACTTTGACAACGTGGTACATAAGCAGCTATGCTGAGGCATCCGGCAGAAAAGACGAAGGGAAGCATTTATGTCCACTTACTATAACCCTTTAAACAACAGAAAATCAGCAGTTCCAAGACATCCTGAGATTGTTGATATTCTAGCAGCGAAAATTTGTAAAGATTTAGAGATTTCCTCACCATAGTAAAGTGATGGGGATTTTACAGGATATAAATGTATGGAATTAGACGTAAAGAATGAGCCAGAAGATACTGAACAAATAAAATACGGATTGGCTCTGCATACCACCACTCCTGAATTGGGTTTGGCAATGAGTCGTTTGACTGGCGATACTCGTTGTGGAGTGTGGAATTTAGAGCGGAACTTATCCAGCCAGATTCATCAATATTTGGTGGAATTTATCCACCCACAAACTTGGGCAGATTTAGCATTTATTTCTGTAGCAAAGGGGCCTGGCGGTTTTACAGGATCTCGCATTGGAGTTGTCACTGCCCGTACTTTAGGGCAACAGTTAAATATTCCCGTGTTTGCAATTTCCACTTTGGCGGCAGTAGCTTGGGATCATCTACCTTCAAAGAGTGTGGTGCCTTATGGCAAGCCCTTCGGGTTCACAGTCGCCTACACCGGGAAACCCGCCAGCAGCACTGCTTCACCGTTCCGCGTCTACGCAGTCGAAATGCCAGCGCAACGAGGTCAAGTTTTTGCTGCTATTTATCAACCGTTGCCAAATGCTTCCGGACTAAACGTTTTATTACCAGATAGTGTATTCACTCAAGAAGCATGGCAGGAAAAATTAGCGAATTGGAAGACAAGTTATCAATTAATTGAAGCAAAATCCGGGTTAGCCGCGACAGTGACAAGCGTGTTGGATCTGGCATATCTGGAGTGGCAACAAGGAAAGCGCCCTGATTGGTCAGAAGCGCTACCATTTTATGGACAACATCCCGTGGAGTAGGGGCGGGTTTTGTCAGATGTTGGATTTAAGAACATGTTTTCTCAATCAAACCCGCCCCTACATAGCCGCCATCACTTTCTCAAGAACTTGCAAAGCCTGATCGACTTCTGCCTCTGTTACAATTAAGGGTGGGACAAATCGCACGACTTTTGGACCTGCGGGAACGAGTAATAATCCCTCGTCCATAGCAGCTTTGACCACATCAGCGGCAGTTGTTTGAGTATCTGCTTGTAACTCCATACCAATGATTAAACCCCAACCACGTACTTCAGCAATCTGCTCTTGATATTTTGTGGCGATCGCCTGCAAACCAACACGCAATTGTTCACCTCTAGCTTCAACATTCTGCAAAATCTTTTCTTGTTCCAAAGTCTGGCAAACCGTCAGAGCAACTGCACAGGCAAAAGGATTCCCTCCAAAGGTACTAGCATGTTCTCCAGGTTGAAAGACATCGCAGAATGATTTGGATAACATTGCGCCTATGGGGATACCGCCACCCAAGCCTTTGGCACTAGTAAAGATATCTGGTTCCACACCGAGATGTTCATAACCCCATAATTTACCACTGCGTCCCATCCCAACTTGCACTTCATCAAAGATTAGCAAAATACCAGTTTCGTCGCAAATTTCCCGCAGCTTTTGGAAGTAAGCAATCTCACCCGGACGGACGCCGCCTTCTCCTTGCAGTGGTTCCAAAAGAATTGCTGCCACACCTCTATCACCACTATCTAACTCGCTGATCGCGGCTTCCACAGCCTCAACATCGTTATATGGGACATAGTGGAATCCTGGCATTAAGGGATCAAAGTGTTTTTGATACTTCGGTTGTCCGGTAGCGGTTATTGTTGCTAAAGTTCTACCGTGGAAACTTGCATGGGCTGTCAAAATTATCGGGTATTCAATTCCTAGTACCGTATGTCCGTATTTACGTGCAAGCTTGATGGCAGCTTCATTGGCTTCCGCCCCAGAATTGCAGAAAAAGGCGCGATCAGCACAAGAATTTTGAACAAGCCACTTTGCTAAATCTCCCTGTTCGGGAATGTAATACAAATTAGAAACGTGATGCAATTTCTGAATTTGACGTGTTACTGTTTCTACTAAGGCAGGATGGGCGTGTCCAAGGGTACATGTAGCGATCCCAGCTACAAAGTCTAGATATTCCTGATTCTGTGTATCCCAAACGCGGCAACCCGATCCCCGCTCTAAAGCTAGGGAAAATCGCGCATAGGTAGACATAACAGCTTGATTGAAGCTCTCTGTATCAAAGGAGTTTGATTGCACAAAACCTTCGTGTGAATCTATAGTCGCTTGTTCAAATAAACTTTGGATACTCACTACCTAATTCCTCAAGATCTTTTATCTTATAATTATTCGCTCTTCTTCATGATAACTCTGAAAGAAATCTTCATTATAAGGAGTCTGGAGATAGGTGACAGAATAAAGTCGGGAGTTTCTAAAGGTATCGATAGTATTACATTTTACTTGTATTAAAGTTAAGGGCTGTCAAATCATGATTCATTCAGTAATAACACAGAGTCTGCCTATTCTTGTGGCGACGCGAAATACCTGCGTCTATACAGCTTAGGTTAATGCTCCGATACTCTCAAATGAATGGCGGTGGTAAAAAAATTTTGTACTCGACACTCGAACAAAAATATCGTCGCATCCAAAAAGAGTTAATGATAGGGACTCTCGCTCTCGGTGGTGTTTTCCTCATTGGTACTTTTTGGTATCACCTAGTAGAAGGGTGGTCGTGGCTAGATGCGGCTTTTATGACGGTCATTACCTTATCTACGGTTGGGTATGGAGAGATCCGACCATTAGGAAACCGGGGACGGTTGTTTACTATCGCCCTGATTTTTATGGGTGTGATTTCTATTGGTTACATTGTCAACCGATTTACAGATGCCATCATTCAAGGCTACTTTCAAGAAGGAATCCGATTGCGACAACAACGACGTATCATGGACTCATTATCTGGGCACTATATCATCTGTGGATTTAGTCGGACTGGTCGTCAAATTGCTAAAGAATTTCGGTCAGAAGACGTTTCTTTCGTCATTATTGATTCAGAAATCGAATCTGTGCAAAAAGCCCAGGTAGAGGGTTACACTATTTACCAGGGTGATGCTACGCTTGATGAAACACTTTTACGAGTGGGCATAGAAAAAGCGATTTGTATTGTCGCTGCGCTTCCTTCTGATGCAGAAAATTTATACACAGTGTTATCCGCAAAAACACTAAATCCAAATATTCGGGCGATCGCAAGGGCCAGTACAGAAGAGGCATTGCAAAAACTACAACGTGGCGGTGCAGATGCCGTGGTGTCTCCTTATATCACAGGTGGTAAGCGAATGGCTGCTGCTGCCCTCAGACCCCAGGTGATGGACTTTGTTGAAGGTATTGTCTCCGGTACAGATCGACAACTGTACATGGAAGAATTTTTACTCGACCCCACGGCTTGTCCTTTTATGGGTCAGACTTTAGGACAGGCAAGGTTGCGGGCGCAGACAGGCGCACTGATTCTCGCTATCCGCCGCGCTAACGGCGAACTCATCGGTGGTCCTACAGCCGATACAGTATTCATCAGTGGAGATGTGATTATCGCTATGGGTACTGCCGAACAACTGCGATCGCTCAATCAACTTTTAGGACCCATTGGTTCTAAGAAATTACGGCGACCTAAGAGTAAATAATAGAAGCACAAAAACCACGACATTTCCGGAATAAGCATGACATCTTCTGTATAGTAAGATGTAGGTTAAAAACACGAAAATGTCCAAGTATGTACCACCAAGAGTGGCTACTGAACGATTGGGAGTATGTTCCAAAACACTTGAGCGCTGGGAAGCGGAAGGCAAAATCAAAGCCTACCGCACTCAAGGAGGTCAAAGAAGGTACGACATCGATTCAGTTATCAATATTCGACCAACCGATAAGCCAACAGTCCTCTACGCTAGAGTTTCCAGCCATAGTCAAAAGCCTGACCTTGAGCGACAAATTGAGTTTCTTATCTCTAACTATCCCGGCTGTGAAGTCGTTAAAGATATCGGGAGCGGACTCAACTTCAAGAGAAAAGGTTTGCTTGCCTTATTGGAACGAATTTTGTCAGGTGATGTCGGAATGGTTGTCGTTGCCAACAAAGACCGACTTTGTAGATTTGGGTTTGACCTTATCACATGGCTTGCAGAAAGGAACAGGTGTAAAATTTTGGTTCTCAACAACAACGTACTTAGCCCAGAGCGAGAGATGTTGGAAGATGTTCTTGCCATCATCCATATCTTCTCTTGTAAATTATATGGACTTAGAAAGTACAAGCAAAAAATTAAAGAAGACCCTGACTTACCGAGTTTATCCAAAGGGTGAAACCAAAAAAGTTTGGATGCAGAGAATACATGCTTATCGCAAAGTTTATAACAATGCAATAGCGTATTTAAATAAATATCAATGTTTTGAATATTTGAATAAAGAAGGTAAGAAAACTGGAGGAAAAACGGCTTTTAGAAGTTTTTGTAAAACATTAGGTGAAGAGATCATTCCGACTTGGTGTAAAGAATTAAAAATTGCCCATGCCTTAGACAATGCCTTGTTCGAGGCTTATTTAGCGTGGATAAAGACAAAGCGTCAAGATAAGTTCATTGGTAAAGGTAACGATAGAAAGCCAAATCCGTTTGCTGGGCTAAAGATTGCCAAATTTAAGTCAGTACGCGACTCAAAACAAACAATTCAATTTGATCCAGGTAATTATGACGATGGACATTTTATGTCTGTAGGTTCACTCGGGTTAGAAAAGCCAGAGTATTGGGGTCAGGATTACTGCCTGATTAATTTTGATGATGCTGCTGAACTAACCTACAACAAAGGAAGATGGTATGTTAACTTTCCGATTGACTTTGAACCAGAAGCAAGAAGTGGGGAACAAAAAATTATCGCTCTAGACCCTGGATTACGCTGCTTCCTGACTGGATTTGATGGTCAGAACTTTAAAGAATTTGCTAACGGTGATTTTGCTCGGATAGCTAAACTCTGTCAGCATCTTGATAAATTAAAATCAAAACATGATCAAGCCAAAGGAAGCAGATTTAACCGTTTTCGGCATAAATTAAAAGAAGCAATGGAACGGGTAAGAATACGGATTAAAAATTTACGTGATGAGGTACATAAACAAGTTGGTTCATACCTTGCTCGTCACTATGACACAATCTATTTGCCGACATTTGAAACCTCGCAAATGGTTGCCAAGAAAAAGCGTAAACTAAAAAGTAAGTCAGCACGAGCAATGATGACTTGGGCATTTTATGAATTTAGTCAAAACTTACAACATCTCTGTAATCGTTATGGTTCGAGATTGGTGCGTGTAACTGAAGAATACACGTCAAAGACCTGCACCTTATGCGGAAAAGTCCATTATAAGTTAGGTGGAAATAAAAAGTTTAAGTGTCCTCACTGTGGATACGAAATTAAGCGTGATTTTAACGGAGCTTTAGGAATTTTCCTGAAAGCGTTGTGGGATACCACCTTCATTCAAAGCGTGTCGGAGAATGATGTTGTATTTAGATTGTCCGAGGATATCTTAAGATGTCCAAGGTTGTCTGGATTAAAAGTATCAGTAAATAGGACAGTTATATCTTGACACTCAGTACTTTTAAGTGCTGAATTTTCACTGATCTTTCCAACCATGCAAGGGTGCTATACTTTTTATAACCCAATTAATCATCATTGGCTGAGCTACTGAGATTAAGATGCTGGGATAAACTGCAAATCCCCAAATCGGGTGAACCAACACACGGCATTTGTTTTGGATCACTGGGTATTTGAGTAAAGCTTTGACAACGGCTGTGTCGTTGTGGGGAATTTCTCCAGGATGGGAAAGTAATGGATAGCCTGTACGGGGGTCAATGAGATCTGTGGGAAAACTGCGATCTCGCAGGTTAAATGCGACATCAAAGCCAAACCTAATAAACTTTTCCCGTAATCGTTCTTTTTCTGTCTCTATTTCTGGTGTACATTCCACCAGTCTATGCTGTGATTGCTGTAAAACAATCACTACCCACAAGGAAGACTGATTTTTCCAATCTGGTAATATCCGTTCGCAGTTGGTACAGATATACTTACTAGGGGAATGAATTGAAATCTGAACCGCTTGTCCCGTTGTTCCAACCAAATTAATAAGATAGCCTTGCTCAGAAGTATAAGCCGTGGGATAGTTCACTCAACTTTATTTGGTTTTTACAAGTTTTTTTCATTGCTATGTTTGTATTGATGATAACTCTTTGATTGTCAGTAAAATTATCAAATTTTGTTGTGTCTCTTTTGTCCCTTGTGCTAAGTCAATTATCTTTTGTCACAAAAGACCAATGCCCAATAATTAATTCAACTTTAAAGCATTGACAGGAACTTCATCCCAGGAATTCACTGTTCGTAATCGCGCCACCCAACCCCATGCCTTTTGCACCTCGGTCAAATTTTCCAGAAATGACTCATGGCAATCTTTGGCTTGAGACTCATCACAACAAGCAATACAAGCGTGAATCATCCCAGATGGATCTATTTGCTCGTTAACCCAAATAGTCATAAATTTAGTTATTAGTTGTTTAGTTGTTCTGGAGGCGCTTCGTTTCGAGTCATTTTGCTTCCCTTTATTCCCCAACCTCGCGCTCCCTCAATTCACGGTTTTTGCGTGGCGATCGCTAATTTTGCTCCCTGTACTTGACGCAAGCGATCCATAATTGCTATCACCTGACCGTGTGAGACTTGTTCATCAGCGTTAATAATCACCAAATCTTCTTGGTTGGGACCAATCAATTGATGGACTGCCTCGGCCAAGTCGTTAAGAGCAATTGATTTACGGTTTAAGCTGATTTGTCCTTTTTGGTCTAATGTCACCGTAATCGGTGCAGATGACTGTTGTTGTGATGATGCTGCTTTCGGTAAATTGACTGGCAATCCTTCCGAGCGAGTTAAAAACAAAGTTGACATGATAAAAAACGTCAACAGAGCAAACATGACATCAATCATCGGTACGATGTTGATTTGAAGTGGGGGTTCTGGATCATCTTGTAGGCGCATACGATTTATCTCCTCTTTCATAACGACGGCGGTACAGTAATTCTAGCTGTCCGCCATATTCTTGAATCAATGCAATTTGCCGCTGATACAGTCCTCGGAAAGTATTGGCAAATAACAATGTAAAAATAGCCACGACTAATCCTGATGCCGTTGCAATTAAGGCTTCACTAATCCCACCTGTCACACCTGTGGTTTTTGTTCCGCCCACATCACCGATATTCAGGGAGGCAAAGGAGGCGATCAGTCCTAACACAGTACCTAAAAGACCCAAAAGTGGTGCAAGACCGATAATTGTCTCAAAGATATTTTGGAAGCGCTTAAGCAAAGGGATCTCGGCTTGTGCGCTACTTTCTAAGGCCAGACGAAACTCTTCAGGAGTCGCTTCTTCCAAATCTAAAGCTGCTAAAAAAATTCGGGTGATCGGCAAATCAGTATTTTGATGCAGCTTATCCAAAGCACTAACGACATTATTGAGACGGTAGAGATGCAGCACCTCTTTGACGACACGACTTTGACGGCTATTAATTCGCACCCAAAAAATCACACGCTCAATAATCAATGCTACCGCTAACACTGAAAACCCCAATAAGGGCCACAAGACCACGCCACCAGCCTTGAATATATTACTATCAATTGCCATATACTGTTCGTTAACTCCTCAGCAGCCCACAAATCAATTAAGATATTGCTTCTCTAATAACACTTATAGCAATTTTTAGCCTCCTGGAATATACTTAAATTAAAGGAGTCGGATAAACTGATACTAAATTATTAATCATTCTGGAACAATTCTTAGATTTTGTCAGATGTGTACTGGGATTCAGCATTGTATCCAGAATTACCGGACGAATTAACTATATTTACGGTCACCCGTCATCTTTTGCAAAGGTATGGCAGAAGCAGCCGCCAGACAAGTTCGCCCAGGCGGTGGAAGCGGTTGAGCAGATGCCCTTAGATCTATGCTAATCTCTGCATAAATTAATAATAAAATAAAATGCATAGGTTAGAAGATTTACTTCAGATTGGTGATGCAGCAAAACTTAGGGGAGTCAGTATCGACTCACTCCGTAGCTATCGAGAAATCAGGAAAGATTCAAGCTGTGAGAAAAGAGGGAGGTCATCGTCGTTACCGTGTAGCAGACTTACTGAAAGTGGATAATCCCAACTTGCGGCATACTGTGATATATGGTCGAGTCAGCACTCCAGATAAAAAAGAGGATTTGGAACGTCAAATAGGAGTACTTCAACTTTATTGTCAGCAGCAAGGATACGAAGCAGTTTACACTCTCAAAGATGTAGGGTCTGGACTCAACTATAAAAAACGTGGGTTATTAAAACTTCTTGAGTTGTTGCGGCGATCGGGAAGTAGAGCGTTTGGTCATTACTGATAAAGACCGCTTGCTCAGGTTTGGTTCAGAGCTAGTGTTTGCTCTATGTGAGAATAACTGGACTAAGGTTGGGGACTCGAGTGGAAAAAAGCTGACCCGATAGTAAGAACCATCTTAAAACCGGATGATATTGGTCTTCCAGGTTAGCTGTGGGAATGGTCAGTTTCGGACACCATGAAAGCTATCACTGCATAACAGGAAGCAGCAACCCTATTCCTGTCGCTTTCAATATGGCGCAAATACCCTCTATAACCTACTCAACAGCAACGCCTCAAGTGGATAAAGGTAAACAAAGAGAAAAAAAGGGAGAAGAACTTAAAGCTTTTAAGCTGCAATCTCTAGAATTATTTCCACCCTGTACTGTCGAGATGAAACGAAACAGGTTGCTTGAGTTGTTATACCTAGACCCTACTCAAAGTGACTGATGCTTTAAATCTTAGGTGGCTTCTAACAAAGTTTAAAGCAAAAGTATTGAAACTTGAACAGAAGTATCACTCGCTGTCCCTATCGAGTACGGTTAAGCTCCGATGGCTGGAAGTTCAAACCAGTTGAACGACAACACTCTAGAAAGCAGTCACCAATACAGATGAAACCAGCAATTTTTGACATTTCTACTTGAGTGCATAGCTTTACGTAGATTTAGTTTACCCCAAAACAAACTGTTCGTAACTCAAACATGATTGCTATCCTATAACTACTAACTGCTGAATTCTTCTTCAAGAACCAACCGATTCCTTTATCTACCATTTAAAATGAGGCAGAGACGATTGTAAATTAAGTAGGAGTATTTTTGGTGGAGTCCCGATATAACCCGGCAGAAATTGAGGAAAAATGGCAACATACATGGACTGAACTAGGCTTAGATCAGACCTCTACAGATAATAGCAAGCCTAAATTCTACGTTCTAGCAATGTTCCCTTATCCATCAGGCAACCTACATATGGGTCACGTCCGTAATTATACGATTACTGACGTTATTGCCCGCCTCAAAAGGATGCAAGGGTATCGGGTGCTGCATCCAATGGGTTGGGATGCCTTTGGCTTGCCTGCTGAAAATGCCGCGATTGATCGCGGCGTTCCACCTGCACAGTGGACTTATCAAAATATCGCCCAGATGCGGCAACAGTTAAAGCCTCTCGGCTTGTCTATTGACTGGGATTGCGAAATTGCCACCTGTTCGCCAGATTATTACAAGTGGACGCAATGGATTTTCTTACAGTTTTTGAAAGTCGGGTTGGCTTACCAAAAAGAAGCGGCAGTAAACTGGGATCCGATTGATCAAACTGTGTTGGCAAACGAACAAGTTGATAACGAAGGACATTCTTGGCGCAGTGGTGCCAAAGTTGAACGGAAACTCTTACGGCAGTGGTTTTTGAAGATTACCGATTATGCTGAAGAATTATTAAATGACCTTGACAAGTTGACAGGTTGGCCTGAACGAGTCAAGTTAATGCAGGCAAACTGGATCGGTAAATCCACAGGTGCCTATTTGGAATTTCCGATTGTCGGAGTGACGACGGCAATGGATGAATTGTCTGTAGGATCAACAAATCATCCTTCAGTGGCTAAAATTGGTGTATACACTACTAGACCGGATACCGTTTATGGCGTAACTTATGTGGTATTAGCGCCAGAACATCCCTTGACGAAGCTTGTCACCACACCAGAACGGCTTGCAGCAGTGGAAACGTTTATTCAAGAAGTCTCCAACCAAAGCGAGTTGGAACGCACTGCTGAAGACAAGCCAAAGCGCGGTATTCCTACTGGTGGAATCGCAATTAACCCCTTCACTGGGGAAGAAATTCCGATTTGGATTGCTGACTATGTGCTCTATGAATACGGTACAGGTGCGGTAATGGGTGTACCAGCACACGACGCGCGGGATTTCAAGTTTGCCAAGGAACAAAATTTGCCTATCAAGGTCGTCATTGTGCCTCCAGATAATGAAGAGACGCGCCATGAGGCATCTTTAAAACAGGCATATACGGAAGCGGGAATTCTGGTAAATTCCGCTTCTTTTGATGGCATAACTTCAACTGAAGCTAAGAGGGCGATTGTAGAGTACGCGGAAAAACAAGGCTTCGGCAAAGCGCGGGTGCAATATCGCTTGCGCGATTGGTTAATTTCGCGGCAGAGGTATTGGGGGGCACCGATCCCCGTGATCTACTGTCCCAACTGTGGCACGGTACCCGTCCCGGAAGAAGACTTGCCAGTTTTGTTACCTGATGATGTAGAATTTACAGGAAGAGGTCCTTCACCCTTGTCTCAGATAGAAAGT
The DNA here is from genome assembly GCA_029379215.1 of Rhizonema sp. PD37. Classification (GTDB taxonomy): domain Bacteria; phylum Cyanobacteriota; class Cyanobacteriia; order Cyanobacteriales; family Nostocaceae; genus Rhizonema. Next base: position 10,783 of record JAQYWO010000106.1, on the reverse strand, counting down.
TGGGTGAATGTACCTTGTCCAACTTGCGGAACAAGAGCGAAACGGGAAACAGATACGATGGATACTTTTATTGATTCATCGTGGTACTTCTTGCGCTACCCTGATGCCAAGAATGAGCAACAGGTTTTCGACTCAGCAAAGACGAATGATTGGATGCCAGTGGATCAATATGTGGGTGGGATTGAACACGCGATTTTGCATCTGTTGTATTCGCGGTTCTTTACTAAGGTACTGCGCGATTCGCCTAGGGGCGATAGCTCCGCAAGACAAGGCTTGTTAAACGTTGATGAACCCTTCCAACGCTTGTTAACTCAAGGTATGGTGCAGGGAGTCACATACAAAAACCCCGTGACTAAGAAGTATATTCCCCCAAAACAAGTCGATCCCGCAAACCCTGTAGATCCAGAAACTGGTGAACAGTTGGAAGTCTTTAAAGAAAAGATGTCCAAGTCCAAATTCAACGGCGTCTATCCCGAGGAAGTCTTAGGGCAGTACGGGGCAGATACGGCACGGATGTTCATCTTGTTTAAAGCACCTCCAGAAAAGGACTTGGAATGGGAAGACGCTGACGTTGAAGGACAATCTCGCTTCTTAAACAAAGTTTGGCGATTAGTGCTTGATTTCAGCAATCAGCCTAGAGCAAATGTAGCGGTGCAAAACGTTGCGTCTCTCACTAAACCTGAGAAAGAATTGCGAAGGGCAATTCATACTGCTATTAAAGAAGTGACAGAAGACTTAGAGGGCGAATATCAATTCAACACAGCTGTCTCTGAGTTGATGAAGTTGAGAAACTCCCTTGAAGATGCAATTAGTAAAGATTCATCAGTTTATGCAGAAGGTATTCAAACTTTAGTTCTGTTGCTTGCACCCTTCGCACCACATATTTCTGAGGAATTGTGGCATCAGTTGGGTCATACTGAGTCAGTACATACTCAAGCTTGGCCTCAGTTCGATCCGGCAGCGTTAGTCGCTGATGAAATAACTTTGGTGATTCAAGTCAATGGTAAAACCCGTGGTGCGCTTCAAGTTCCGGCGCAAGCAGATAAAACTGAGTTGGAGAAGTATGCGCTTGAGTCAGAAGTAGCTAAACGTTACATAGAGGGTAAGGTGCTCAAAAAGGTGATTGTCGTACCAGGAAAGCTGGTTAATTTTGTGGTTTAAAGTTTATTGTTGGAGTCTATTAACAGAGCAAATAAATCGTTGAGAAGGCAGAGAGCAGAAAAACCCCTGCCTCAAGACAGGGGATTCGAGCAAGGAAGAGAAAGTCCCTCACGAAGTCTTCCTGCCAGAAGCTCCTGGCAGGAAGACTTCGCGCAAAGCTACAGCCCTTGAGAAACTTCCCCTGGCAGACTTTGCGCGCTACGCGTCTGGTAACAGATTTTCTCATTCTGTTTCGGATAAATCCGGGGGCTTGAACCCGTTATGGGCAATGCAGGGCAGAAGGCATCACTTTTAGTATAATCTATCACATTGGCTTCTCCCTTCTGCGTCCAGCATAGCTGCCTTGCCCGAAGGGTTTGTCATTCGGAACCGCCAGAAAGCATACGAACCAAGCTTTTTAAATTTTTAATGAGAGCTTATTGGTACTAGGTTATGCTTCTGGGATACCTGAAGGAGGAGTATCACTATTTAGATGATGCCCGTAAATTCACTAATAATAAAAGAACTCTACCCCAACCCCCTCACAGGTGTAAGTTTTTTACTTTTGGGTGTTGGCAAGACTTGGAGGACAAGTGAGAAAAGTAGACCTTGCAGCTTTTTTACCCAGAACAGATAAAAACACAGTATATATACATAGGTTTTTCGCTCCTGACAGATCTACTTTCCCCCCAAGTCTACCCAGTCTTACTTACATGTAAAAAATATACCCTTGTGAGCCCTCAGCCCCTCCCTACAAGCGGGGAGGGGGAAAAGCGCAGCGAGGAGCGAGGTAGAGTTCAGACGGAATTAAGGTTAATTTAGCGGACAGGTTATGACCCTTTAAAGTCACAACTACACAGAAATCGCTATCTAGGCAAACTCCAAACACTCAGAGTATTTAAATAGACTCTCGCTCAAATATTTAAAGGTTTTATTTACGCACGAAAAGACGCTTGAGAGTTTTGCTCACCCAAGCGCTACTCTGTATAAAACAATACCAAATCATCGCTTTGCTGCAACATTTGGAATCCACAACACCTTGTTAATTAGGGATATTGTCAAGAAACCTGTAGCAAACACATGGTGAATTGGTATCACTCCTTGCACTTAACTAAAATACCTTTTCTGGTGTCTCAGAGGGAATTACCTGAGTGACAGTTTGTTAACTGACACTGGTAGTATGTATCAGTAACTTGTAGTAATTTTAGCAAGTCATCTTTAATCCGGCTTCTTGAGCGTTGGGTAGCAGGGTAAAGTTTCTTGCTGATATCCATACTAATTTATTACTAAATTGATGGGATATTTCCGGATAAAGTTCCTTGCGTTCTCTCGACTTTGAGGAGAAAAGAGGAATCTATGCTTTAAGGCAATCACCAAAACAGTGCTGAGATCTGAGGAGACAGCGCCGTGTACTCCTAGAAGTAGTAAGGAGGAGCCAGTCGCCTACGGAGGGAAACCCTCCGTAGGCGACTGGCGTTAACGATCTTCGAGTCTTCTCCCAAAGGGAGACGCAATCATGCGAACGAGCGTCAGCGGTAGCGATAGCGCAGCGTTAGCGACGGAGGAGCGTCGGTACGAGCGTTACCCGAAGGGCGTTGGTTTCCCTCCCTCCGAACTACGTTCGGTTCCCTCAAAGCAATACAGGAATGCACTGGCTCTCCGTCTTCTCACAGAACACAGACGCTGCTTTGAACTGTACTGGCGAGCGTTGAGGCGAGGAGCGTTGCTGAGTGAAAAATAAAACTAATTGCCCGAGCGCACACTCATGTCTGACGCCGAACCTTCTTTCTTTGGAAGAAAAAAAAGATTTATTCCCTTGGAGAGTGCCACAAGAAATAATGCGTCCTGACGTAAAGTCTGCCCAAGGGAAGCGTATCCCAAGGGCAGTAGCTTTACGTAAAACTTGCTCTAGAGAGAACTCTCTAGAGCAAGTTTTACTTCAATCGGGAACGTTTCGCGCTTGGGGTGATGATCGCATGATCGCACTCCTGAAGGTTAGACAACTGCCGTCGTCGCTGCTAACTGATCACAAGCCAGCCAAAAGACAGTAACCACCAACGAGAGCCACCGGTGACGCCACTGCCAAAAATTTTCTGATTTGAGTGAATTGTTAAACCTTGTAAAGCCAGTTGCCTGGAACGTCCTTCTCCACCTACACTAGCTGCTAGATGGATAAACCATGCATGTAAAAACTGATAGCAGTAACTGCAATCTCTTGAAATTGTTGCTACTGGTTATTTCCTTACCCTTAACAATATCTCTTCAATTAAAGATATATTGTTAACATTAGTGAAAAAAGCTGAAAAGATTGAGGGACTTTTGCTGCTATGGGTCTTGTAGGCGTCTTATTGCTAAATCTCGGTGGTCCAGATAAACTAGAGGATGTTGGACCGTTCCTGTATAACTTGTTTTCCGATCCGGAGATTATCCGCCTACCCTTTCCCTGGATGCAAAAACCCCTGGCAAGGCTGATCGCCTCAAGGCGAGTTAAAAAATCGCAGGAAAACTACAGGCAAATTGGTGGCGGTTCTCCACTGCGACGCATCACTGAAGCCCAAGGACAAGCTTTGAAGGAACAGTTGCGTGTTTTGGGACAAGAGGTGAATATCTACGTTGGAATGCGTTACTGGCATCCTTACACGGAAGAAGCGATCGCTCTAATTACTCAAGACAAGATTGAACGTCTTGTAATTTTACCTCTTTATCCCCAATTTTCTATCAGTACCAGTGGTTCTAGCTTCCGGCTTTTAGAAAGACTTTGGCAAGAAAACTCTAAACTTCAACAGATTGATTACACGGTTATTCCTTCCTGGTACAAACAAAGCGGTTACCTCCAAGCGATGGCTGATTTAATTGCTCAGGAAGTTGACAAATCCGAAGATCCAGATCGAGTTCATATCTTCTTCAGTGCCCACGGTGTTCCGAAAAGTTATGTTGACGAAGCAGGAGATCCCTACCAGCAAGAAATTGAGGAATGCACGAACCAGATTATAAAAACTCTCGCTCGACCGAATTCTCATACCTTAGCTTATCAGAGTCGTGTGGGTCCGGTGGAATGGCTTCAACCGTATACAGAGGATGCGATTAAGGAACTCGGCGACAAAGGCGTGAAGGATATGGCTGTTGTGCCTATCAGTTTTGTCTCAGAACATATTGAGACATTACAGGAAATTGATATGGAGTATCGGGAAGTCGCTGAAGAATCAGGAATTCATCACTTCCGACGCGTGCCAGCCCTCAACACGAATCCAATATTTATTAGCGCGCTCGCCGATATGGTTCTTGAGGCGTTGAAATCACCTAATCTGAAACTCTCGCAAGTCAGTCAGATGAAGAAAAAGGTGAAAATCTATCCACCTGAACGTTGGAAGTGGGGTATGACGACTTCAGCCGAAGTTTGGAATGGTAGAATCGCCATGCTTGGCTTTATTGCCTTGATTATCGAGTTGATTACTGGTCGTGGTTTACTGCATATGATTGGGATTTTGTAGTTAGCATCGCGCTCGCGCTATGTTCGTAGTTGCGCTTTAGGGCTAAAGCAGCGCTGAAGCGCAACTACAAGCCTTTTTTATGATATGGATTTATGACATGCAGTACTAAGTGCTAATTGCTTTTTAGTATAGTACTCGGTTTTGGCATAGACACTAAGAATGGTTTGACCGATTTCAAAAAACGTCCCTTCTTTTTCATCACCAGAAAACTGTAAATTCGGATATTTGGCTGCAAGTTCGTCACAAGTTGCAGCTTTTGCTTTCATCTCGTCTGGTAAAAGCCCTGTAGAACCGATGTAGAAAACTAAAGGACAAATTTTATCCTGGTAAATTCTTTCTACATATTTCTCTAACTTATGACTCACTGTCGTCAAAGCTGCTACCATTTCCTCTTTGCTGACAGCTTGCTCATTCCACTTCTGCAAAACCTGCAAGCTCAAACCAGCACCGACTTTCGTCAATAAACCCTCAACGATGCCGTTTTTCTCCAATCCGAGAAAGTCATCAAAAATTGGTTTCATCAAGTCATCCACTTTCGTAATTTTTATCCGCGATGACAGTAGTTTGTGTCTAAAAGCGATTTGAGGAACGAAAGCCATCTCAAAGGTAGGAGTATTGAGTTTCTCTCCAGTCTCTGTATCGTATGCTTGATATATCCTATCTAGAAATTTATTTGCCGATGGAATCTTGCTGAGGTTGAGAATATCTTTGTTACCAATGTCAATTTTATAACTGACTCGCGAATCAAGAGTGCCGTTGGCTAAAGCTTCCTTGATATCGCTGTATTCGTTAGTTGTTGGGAAGTTGATGTATTGATTTTTGGAAAGATAATGCTTTTTTAACTCTTCTAATTGTTCTGGTAAAAAGATATCTGATTCTTGTTTCAAGCAAGCAGAAATTATACTAGAAAGAATTTTGATTTCCACAAGTTGCTCGAACACATCATCAATGTGTTCATACTGCCCGTAAAAAGGAACAAGAGGTAAATTTTCTAGTTCGATGTTATATTCAGTGCGGAAGTTAAACTCCTGTGCTTCGAGTACGCCTTTTTGCTGAAGCAAATCAAAGACTTTTTTACTACTAATCTTGATTTGCAGTGACTTCACATTAACTTCACCATCGCTGACGATAGTGTAATTATTAAAGGTAGCCAAATCGTTCACCAATAAACCTGCAACCTCAATAATTGGGGTGTTGTCTTCAGCTTTAACCAGTCTGACTTTACGAGAAATCAGCATATTGATAGTCGCAGTGTTATGATTAATCTCAAATACACCCATCTCCACATATTCACTTCGATTTACATATTCCGTTGTCAGCCAAGGCTTGATCAGGTTGCCATTTTCATCTCTGGAGCCATTAACTCTTTGAATGCCTTTTCGTTGGTAATTTTCCTGCAAGTGCTTGAGGTTAACGATAATGCTGTGACGATGTTCTTCCAAAATATTCAGCAGTTCGATTAGAGAAATTTTCTCATTTACCTGAACTCTATCTCTAATTTCATGCTCGCACAAGACATTGGGATAAAAGAGTGCAATGTCAATATCTTGGGCAAAATCAGCAATTTGTTCATTGGTTAATGCTCGAAAGTGTTTTTCCGTCAAAGTAGCGTTAAAAGTACTGGCGATCGCATATTTAGCAGTATTTAAATGCCCTTCAGCTAAATTTGCCTTCGCAAACGCGTACACTGACTCATCATTCTGTGCAATAGGAACATTTAACTCTTCATACGCTAATGCGGTGATTTGCTTGTATTTATAGACAGTAGCCTCATCCTCTGGCTTTAATCCATAAATTTTCAACGTCCCTACTGTACCATTAATTTTTTTTGCACTTCTAGAGAAGAAAATTTGATAGCTGTAATCAGCAGCAAGAGTTTCTTCTATCACTGGAGCAACTGAGCCACCTAAAAGTTTGGCAGTGCTGTAAATAGCGTCATAAACTTCTTTCACATTTCCAGCTTTAATACATAAACCTGATACTGTGTTAGCAATCTTGGCAAGTAGTTTAAAGTCAGAAGCATTGGAATAAGCAATGGTGTTGACAAAAACATTCATGTCACGTAGTTCAGAGCATATCAACTCTAACGCTCTAACTTCTGCACTGGGACTGCTATCATTAGCGTAGCCATCACTGTGCAAAGTTATGCCTGTAACCTCTTCAGCATTAATCAGAGATTTTGCCATCTCCATTGCTTGGGAGATACAAGTTAAATAGGTAGCCTGAATTTTTTGAATTTCTTCCAAGTAAGGAGAATTTTGTTTCATCACTTCTTGAATAGAAATTCTCTGGAAATGACAGGTGACGTCTCCTTTGGAAGAATAAGAGATTAAAGTCACAACGAGTTGAAAATTGATGTACTCGTCAAGTGTCAAAAGCTTGATTAGAGTTTCTTTCAAAGCCTGAATATCATATGACATCGAGCCAGAACGGTCGATAATAATGATACTATGAGCTACGGCTTGCTCCCAAGGGCTATTGCTTCTTTCTATGTTGACTCTATCTACTAAGTAGTAAGCTTTTTCCTTGCCAGCAAACTCGTAAAGAGTGAACTTGGTTTTCTGATTGGTAGATTTATTAACGTTTGTCATATTTTCACATACCTTAGTAAAAGTTAGCAAATTTTAGACTTTAGACTGAGAATCTAAAACCTCAAGAAAACTCATGCCAAATTAATTCTCGCTCTTGGCATAAAACAGCAGATATTGTGAGAGCGAGCGTTGCATTTGATCAGTTCTTACACCTTGTCTGAAGTAAAAACTTCATTCTTTACAGCACCAATCCAACTTAATCCCCATAACCCAATACAGTTGCTGTTAAGACTTTTTTCCCCAAACGATTCGTTAAGAGAATTTAGCGGGAGGTTGTTCAGATCTTCACGCGCTAACAAACTGTATTCCCTCATAACCCACCTAAGAAATCAGGTTGAGGAATCTCCCTTAAAAAGTGGCTAATATCAGTTCTATATGAAGATATAACAAATCGGATTTGAAATATCCAACGCTCCTATGCCTCAACTTTGTGAACCAAAGCGCAGCACTGGCTCTTCTTGAAAAGAGGGCGAAGAAAAAGAAATGATCTAGCGCCGCTTCATGGAGAAACGGTATAACCGAATATTGAGTCTAATGCATGATGTAAGAATTACGGAGCGCGTGTGAGTGCTAATTCACCTTACAAAAAACTTATAGTTCTTCTTATATAGTACACTTGTACTGTAAAAATGTCAAGTTGCAACAAACAGAACGACTGATACCATTTCACGAAAATCTTGATACTATTTACTCCCCCTGCTCAAGAACTGCTTGCCTAAATGTATCAACTTAAAGTGAAACGGTATGAGTAGCTTGGAAATAAGACAGATGCGATCGCCTTGAGGCTTGATCAACTTACCAATATACTTGGGCAGCTGAAGCTTCCCCACAAGAATACAGGCTTTATACAATTTTCACCATCATATAATCAGTTCTATCCAAGACAGGTAGAAATCCAGTCCTACGCCCTAGAGAATTTGACCTCAAGATTGGGTATTGATGCAGCTACGTTGACTTGAGAGCAAGAAGACAATCTTTCCATCAGAGTTTGAGTCGTGGAGTTGCAATCGTGATCCCAGTTTCCTCGACTGGCGCTTTGGGCATGATGGAATCTACCACATAGTCAAGTAAGAGCTTACCTTAGTCACACTGCTTTTTCAATTTTTACCTAACTTTATCTGGCATTGTCACTTTTCAGTTGTTAGCCGCAATTATTTTGATAGCAGCACGTAATTACTGTTGATGACATGAGGACTATCCATCACTTGAGAGCGACATCTATTATACCCGCCTTGGAGGAAAAAAAGGTGCTCATAAGCAAATTTGATGATTTTCTGAAGCTTAACGTTATCATGCGGGTTTCGGGTCTACTTACGTATAAGTTTTGATTAATCCCTGCCTGACCTATCTGGCTTTCTGACGCAATCACAAGACTTTTCGCCACCTATTACACCTTATTTCAATTTCGTGTAGGATACCAACATGAGATAGATTTAGATATTCAGCGAGCGATGCTGGATATTAATCCGCAGATTATTCATTTTTCTGGGCATGGGACGGGAGATGAAGGTCTGGTATTTGAAGACGAAACAGGGGGAGCAAAGCTAGTTGATTCTGAAGCTCTGGCGGGATTGTTTGAGCTATTTGCTTCTCAGATTGAGTGTGTTGTTCTTAATGGCTGTTACTCAGAGGTACAGGCAAACGCGATCTCTCAACATATTAACTATGTGATTGGTATGAGCAAGACAATCGGAGATAGAGTAGCAATTGAATTCGCTGTCGGCTTTTACGATGCTCTGGGAGCGGGAAAGCCTGTTGAATTTGCCTACAAATTTGGTTGTGCTGCAATTAAGTTAGCAGGTATTCCAGAGCAACTAACCCCAACTCTAAAGAAGAAGTCTTTTAATGAATCTAAAGACCAGCCTTCAGCCCCCAATGAACCAGCGCCTGAATTAGATCAGGAACTAAACGACTCCGATAGAGAAATACTCACAGAACTTTTAATACGTAGTAGACGTGCAGAATATTCAGCACGAAAAGCACTATGTATGAAAACTGGAATTGAACCAAATCAACTTGGATTTTTAAGAGAATCTACTGTTAAGCACCTCTTTTAATTGAAATTGCAACAAAACTCAATTGTAATCACGAGTTTAGACAGAATTATCCAAATCCTAGCGCTATAGAACAACCAACTTCTCCAACACCTATTCCTGTTCCTGAAATCGAAATAAATCCCCCATTACAACTAAATACACCAAAATCTCAATCATGGTTTACGAAAATTAGTCATGTTAACAAAAAGCTACTTAGAAATGGTGTAATCATTATAATGGGGGGGGTAGTAGCAGTGTATAGCTTATATAAGTGGTTCAGCAACTGTACTCCTATATCTTCTTCTGATGTGGTGATGGCTAGCAAAGCTTTGTCAAAAAAAGATTTACCTGGTTATATAGTGAGTTATCTTAGGAAATCTTCTTCCTCTTCTTCTTCTTCCTATCTCTGCTTAGGCACTCAAGGTGGTAAATCTGACAATGGTACTGCCATCATCATCTGGGATTGCAATAGCAATCCCGATCAAAGTTGGACTTACACATCAACTGGGCAACTTAAAGGTGTTGGTGGTAAATGCATAAGTGCTCGAGGTGGTTCTGTTGACAATGGTACTCCCATCATCCTCTGGGAGTGCAATGGGCTTGGGGATCAAAGTTGGCACTAACCGTTCAGGCTGAAGTTTTCTTCTCACTCTCGAAATTCTTCCAATACAACAAGTCATGAAAGATCTGTGTTAGAATTACGAGAAACTAATGGTTTTCGCCCCTTATTCCACGTAATAGCAGTAAGGTGGAATGCCCTAGAGAGTAGAAAATATCAAGGGGAGGCGTATAGGCAGTAGCCTATTTAAGCGTTTGGACATCAGGATAGTTAAGAATTTTCGCATCCACAGTTAACAGTGGACAATTATAAAATCTGGCTGTAGCGACAATGAGTTGGTCAAACGGGTCGCTATGGAAGCCACTTAATCGAGTTGAATCAATTACTATGGGTAAGGACAAATTTAATAGTTGTACACCAGGATAAGCTAAGGCAACTTCTAGCCATTTATCAATAGCCAAAGGTAAATTTAGTCTATTTTTTTCTACTAATTTTGCTACTTCCCAACAAGAAAGAATGCTGATTCCTAAACCATCAGACTCGTAATTTTGTAACCATTGTCGCAGTTGAAAGGTCAGTCGTGAATCGTTCTGAACCCACCAAACCCAAATATGAGTATCAAGTACAATCATTGCAGAACTTCCCAGTCTTCTAAAGCAACCGGTTCTGTGGGGTCGTCATAACGGTATGGTTGTGTGTTGTGCATTGGATAAGGATTTTGCGCTCGTTGGGGTAACGGTTGGGCTTGGGGAAGTGGAATTTTAGTTTCCAGAATAATCACTTCCACAGTATCCCCAGCATGAAAGGGTAAACCCTGTAGGGTCAGAGTTCCATCTTCAGTTAAAACGACTTCTATCTTGTGAGCATTCATATTTCAACATAGTCAGCAGAGTTTTTAGTCTGAGTTCCAATTGTAATAATGTAATTATGTAACCCACATTCCGCACTTCACTTAGTAGTATACAT
>JAQYWO010000105.1 GCA_029379215.1 Rhizonema sp. PD37 | reverse complement strand
ACTTTATATGTAGCCTATCGATTGTAACTTATTAGCGTGTCACCTAAATTCGATGTAAGAAAATAAGCAGTAAATAACTTAGTTAAATTTAATCTGACAAATCAGCAGTATTTAGATTAGTTTATTGTACTCTTTTATTCTCAATAAGCTAGAATAATTGAGAATAAACTTGCTCTTATTGATTTTCAAGAGTTTCTATTACATCGAACTCAGGTTTCTTTCCAAGTTTTCCACGTACTTTGCTGCGTCTCAATACAGCAAAATTGTCTCGTAAATATGTAATCTTTCTTAATTTATGTGATAGTGAGCCTATCAGTGGAAATGTCAATAAATGCAACATTCGCTAGCTGTTTTCTAAAAATCAGGCGACACTGTAAAGTGTTGCAATTCTATACGAATGAAGTGATGCTCGATTTTCAAACCTTGGCTGATTTCTCCCGCGCTAACTGCGTCAGTATCTGTGCATTTCTCGTGCCGGCCAATATAATCGCTACATCGTTGACGATCGTTTTTGCCGTACTAAATCGTCCACCGCATCAAGTATGGAAAATGGCGGGAATTGCTGGTATTTTTGCTTTAGTGATGATATCACACGTATATACTTGGTTCTCGATAGGTGTAGTGATGCCTCCCACTTATATCTTGCTGTGGCTAGCGATTTCCTGTTTGCTGACTAATATCGGAACTATCTGGTTTCAAAAACGCTACACAAAAGTCCTGAGCTTTGGAAGATAATACACGCTCATTGGTAATACCTAAAAAGATCGGGATGTTTGGTAGCCCCGAAGTATATGTATCAATTCATTCATCTTGATACATATACTATAATAGCCGCTACACTTTCTTAACTCGACAAGCAAAGCACTTATAAGCCTGCTGTCCGGAAAGGTTATCGTAAAAGCGATCATCAAGCAATATATTAGCAGGTTCATAGTAAGGTGTGCCAAGCTCTTCGGCCATTTTCTGTAATGGACCAAAAGTATTGGGGACGAAAATGGTGTCCTCCCGGATTCCTTCCCACAAAAGTGCTGTACCTGTAATCGCACCTCTGGGACTTTCAACAGCGATGGCATCCCCATTTTTAATTCCTGCTAATGCGGCAGCTTTGGGGTGAATCTGAATCTGACGAATACCGTTCATCTGCTTGCCTGTGTAAGTCCATTGAGTCACACCAGCAAAATGCACAACACTTGGTCTGCCGATAGTTCCCATTAACGGGTAGTCTTTAAGTTCAGAGGAAATTCCCCCCACTTTCACCTTTCGAGTTAAGGCTTGGGGATTGACTGGATTCTGCACAAATTCATTTGTATATTCAATCGTCGGATGTTTGCCTGTTACTTCTGGATGGGTGAAGAACACTGGCAATGCATTGTGTCCAGCTGGCACTAATTTCTTCTGTAACGCCAGAGTATAAATTTCTATCTTGCCACTAGGCGTCAGAAATCGTTTACCTTTGTTCTTGGGATTGAGTGCTTCTGCGGCTTTGTACCAGGAGGGATGATCTAGGAATAGAGTACTCACGCCCGGATGATCGAGTGACGGGCAGGGCCAGCGCAAAGGTTCTGCCCGCTTAGACATGCGTTCTTGAGTCATCCCACCCATACCGGGGGTGTGCTTGACAAATGTTGCCCACAGTTGACGGTAGTCTTTCCATTCTAGGGGAAAATTTGCTGTCCAATACTCTGGGTGATTTTGCTTATCTAATTTCGCCATTACATGTGCCAAATCGATCCATATTTCCCAGTCTGGTTTGGACTCACCTAAGCGAGGAATCACCTGCTTCTGCCAACGAATCGCCCGGTCATCGCGCCGCATGTACACTGTTTCCATCTCAAAGCCGCTACACACTGGGAGAATAATGTCTGCGTAGTAAGCAGCTTCCTCCATGAAGAGTCCGGTGTAGGTGTAAAACTCTAATTGGCGAAATGCCGCTTTCACCTTGTTCGTATTTGCACATGCGATCAGCGGATTGCCCTCAGTCACAATCGCTTTTAAACGGTAAGGTTTCTCTGTCAGGATGGACTCGGCAAAATAGTCAGGGCCAACTGGGAGTGCTAGATCTGTCTTGGGAACTTTTCCCTGTAAAGGCGGCAGGTTTAAGCCTCCAGGCCAAGTGTTATGCATGAAGTTGCATCCTCCACCACTGACACCAATATTCCCAGTCACGGCGGCGAGGAATGCTAAGGTTCGATAGATGTCAAAGGCGTTCAACTGGTGCGATATCCCTGCGTTGCAAAAAATTGCGGCAGGTTTTGCCCTTGCGTACTCCTCGGCGATTTGTTTGATTTTACTAGCTGGGACTTCTGTGACTTTTTCTGCCCATTCTGCGGTATAGCCAGACTTGAGGAGATGGGCTTTCAACTCGTCAAAACCTAATACCCATTTCTTGACAAAAGCTGCATCGTGTAAGTTGTTCGTCAAAATGTGATGCAGCATTGCTAAAATCAGTGCTTGGTCGGTATGAGGCTTGGGTGCAATCCACTCATCTGCCTGTGCGCCCGTGGGGGTTAAGCGGGGATCAACGACAACCAGTTTAGCTTTCGTCTTGGCACGTCCTCTCAGCAAGTAAGCAAAGGTGACTGGTTGCGTCTCTGCTTGATTGGTTCCCAAGAAAAGAAAGTACTTGGCTTCCCCCAAATCTTCTTTGCCTGTGGCACCATCCAAACCATAGCCATTGGTGAAGTTACCCAGTCCAAAAGTCCACGCTAAAGCATTCCCCCCAGCATCATTACATACTGGTCCCACATCCGTGTTATTGGGACTACCAAGAAGTGTGAAGAAACGTTCTACTAAAGAACCAGTACCACGAGGCAATCTACCAGAGGTTTTGTTAGCGATCGCCCGTGCTTCTCCTGCATCTCTTAACGCCAGGAATTTGGTAGCAATTGTTGTCAGTGCCTCATCCCAAGAAATTGGTTCAAATTTACCATCTGGTGAACCCTTCTCTCCTGCCACTCGTTTCAACGGACTCTTCAAGCGGAAGCGGTTGTAGGCGAGTTGCGTCATCATTGGGCCCTTGACACACAAACCTCCTGCCTGTACTGGATCGTCCGGTTCGCCCAACACATCGATAATTCTTCCGTCTTTGACATGCACCTTCAAGCGACAGAGTGAATTGCAGAACTGACAAGCACTATCCACAATTCCATCTGGCTGTAGCGCCCCAGATTGTTGGGTGAAATCAAACTCCGCCGGGGAAGTATTTGTCTTCGGGTAAAAGCCATCACTACTGGCTTCAGATTTCTCACCTTTTAACAACTTCTCACCACTGACAGCCGCCGCACCGATTGCCGCCCCCTTCAAAAATCCCCGCCGCGAAAATTCTCCTCGAACCCCTTTCTTATCGGATTTCGTCATAAAAAAATAACGCTGTTTGGACAATCCTGGTAGCTCCCAATTTATCCTACCGTTAAAGTTCGTACTCACAGTCCGCCCTTTTGATCTTGAGTTAGGAAAAAGCCAAACGATTTAAACAAAGTTGAGGATTTATCATTGTTGCTTATTTTACTTTTCTACCCTCCCGTATTATTTCGCAGTCTTGTTCAAAAATCAAATAGGACTCCTATAGCAAGAGAAATATTTACCGAATTCTTGTATAAGTTTTGAATAGTAAAAACGAGAGAAAACCTTATCTCAAATCTTTTTTCCCTCAAATATAGCAATCCTAAATCATTCGTCAAATTCTCTCTTCTATCTTTTCTTGGCGCTCTTGGCGCGGACAGATTCTTACGGAGGGAAACCCTCCTGCGAACTGTCCTTGTCTTGGTGAACCAGCGCGCATGAGGCGTTTTCCCGCCGTAGGCGACTGGTGTTAGCGCAGCGGTAGCGTTAGCGACGAAGGAGCGTCGGAACGAGCGTCACCCGTTAGCGCAGCGTTAGCGAGTCTTCTCCCAAGGGGAGACGCCAAGGGCGAACGAGCGTCAGGGCGGTTAATAATTTTACAACTCAAATAGGACTGCTATAGTAGTATCTCTTCTTTTACTTGATATTGAGCGCTTGATTCCACTTACACGTAGTTGTGGTTTTAACATTCATTTTTTCAGGCGCAAGAGATGAGTCTCCGAAATGGCGGGTGTGGGAGTTGCCCTGCGGCTCGCCTAAGGGCACGATTTACTGGCGTGCAGGAGAGCTACTTGTTGGGCAGATAATTAGTGAACAGGTCAACCACGCTCTGAGGCGCGTTGTCACCGAAGAAGAGCTTGAGGTTTAGGTCGGTCTCCGCAGCAACGGACGCACTGCGGGGAAAAAGGTCATTTTCATACGCGACGAGCGCGGCTTCAACATCACCTAGGTTGGCGGCGAGTGCCTGCCCGAGGAGAGCGCCGTCGTACATGGCGAGGTTGGCTCCTTCGCCAGCGAACGGCGACATCAGGTGCGCTGCATCGCCGAGCAGTGTCACCCCAGCTAAGCGATCCCATCTGTGCAAAATCGGGAGCGCGTAAATAGGGCGAGGCACAGGGTCCGTCTCACCGTCGGTGATAAGCGCTGTCAGCTCAGGAGCCCAGCCGTCGAATTCTTCAGCGACGCGCGCCATGGCAGTCACCGAGTCTCCGAAATCGATGCGGGTAATCCAGTCCTCCGGTTTGTTGAGCGCCACGTACGTGTGCAGGGTTCCATTGGCATAGCGGTGCGTCAAGATGCCTTTACCCGGCGCGACCGCCATCAGCGTGCCACCGCCAATCGCTTCCGCGCTGGCCTTGTGGCGGGTGTCGCCGTCGAAAAGCTGCGTCTCGATGAATAATGTACCGACATAGGCGGGCTTAGCCTCCGAAAGAAGTGGACGAACCCTTGACCAAGCGCCGTCAGCACCCACGAGGATGCTGGTAGTCACCGCCCGACCGTCGGCGAAGGTCAAGGTATGCCGCTCGTCGCCGAGCGAAGACACTGCTGTGAGCTTGTGTCCCCAGCGAATTGTGTCGGCAGGAAGGGAGTCGATCAAAATCCGGCGGAGGTCTCCTCGATCTACCTCAGGCCGACCGCTGTTGCTATTGTCTTGTTTATCAAGCAGGATGTTACCGTTCTTGTCCACTACCCGCTTTGCATCAGCGCCAGCCTGGATAATAAGGAGGAACTTATCGAAAAGTCCTGCTGCCTTGAGTGCGATCTGTCCGTTATATTCGTGGATATCAAGCAAGCCCCCTTGCTTGCGTGTGTTAGCCCTTGCTTCCGCTTCGTAGATCGTCGCTGCGATACCGTGGACGTGGAGGACTCGGGCAAGCATCAACCCACCGAGCCCTGCACCGATGATCGCGACTGGAGTATTCATCCTAATTCCTTCGTGGTTTGAGTAGGCATTTCTTTCTCCTGATGCAGAAGTAATGGATTGTAGCATATTCAGGTAAAGGGTCTTGAAAGGGTTAATCTCCCAAAACTTTTACCAAGTATCACACGGTTTATGTTTTAGCAGATCCACAATCGTATTGTTTCCTTGTACAGTAAGGCATTAATTCCTCTCGCCCTCACAAGCAGGAGCCTCCGTACAGTCCTGAAGTCACTCAGTACTGTTAGAGCCACTTTGTCATCAGATAGCGCTCGTGCTTTTTATAGCCGACTCGGTGATAAAGTCGCTGTGCATTGGCATTGTCAAAATCTACCTCTAAGTGAAGCGCTTTAACACCTAGAGCGAGGCAGGCACCTTCTATAAACTCCAAAGTCTTTGTCCCAATTCCCTGTCCTCGATAATTGGGACGAAGATAAAACTCATCAATAAAAGCATCGCGTCCTCCATATTCAAGACTATAACCCAGCGTTATAATGATGTAACCAATCACCTCATTAAATTGCTGAATTAAGCACACTTGCCCCAAAGAATTATTGGTTAAAATCTCTTCTAGCACAATAGAATCAGCTTGTTTGTCAAACGGCAAATGCTCATTCTCATGAAACTCTTTGACCAATTCTATCAGGATAGCGAAGTCAGCGAAGTCAGCGAAGTCAGCGATCCGATGAGTAATTGTCATTCGATTTTGAATTTTAGATTTAGGATTTTGGATTGCCTCATAGTTTATAACATCATTTGCATTTCTGATGCACAGA
The DNA here is from genome assembly GCA_029379215.1 of Rhizonema sp. PD37. GTDB lineage: Bacteria > Cyanobacteriota > Cyanobacteriia > Cyanobacteriales > Nostocaceae > Rhizonema. The sequence continues at coordinate 19,503 of JAQYWO010000105.1, read as the reverse complement.
TTTTAGATTGATGGCATGAATGCATCCGCTCGCAAGTGCCATTCACAAACATGGAGGTTCACAAACACAATATAAATCCCATACACTCTCGCCCTCTCCCCCTTCCTTTCTCCCAATGTTGGGAGAGGGGTGCCCCTGAAAAGGCGGGGTAAAAACTTTTCGTATGTGACTGAAACGAGAACCGCTATATCCCTATAAAGTCACTCTCCCTTAAACATTTGCCATTTCTAAGTTCTAGAGCTTTTGCATAGCAGGCGATGCCAAGGGCGGGCTTTCGCCAACGCGCAATTCTTTTCTAATAACAAACACAAGCCCAATTTTCTTCTAATAGTATAGCTTGTATTGATTGCCTCATAAGGCTTCTAGCGACAGCCTTCCCGGAGAGTGACAGAAGAGGGATATTCGCGTTACTGTGATTGAATCTAGTGTGGTTGCCACCGAACTCATTGAGAACATGAGTTATCTGGCAGCGAAACAGGCACTAGAAGCTCGGGGCAAAAAAAAAGTCACTTCGCTGCAACCGCTTATATCTTGCACGGGCGATTACCTACGGAGTGAATTGACTCAATCTTCTTACCAATGTCAGAGTTCAGTTCTGGCGGTATTAATAAGTTAAGTTACCATTGTTATTTTTGATACCAGGAATGTGAATGTTAGTATCGTTGAAGCGACCATTTACTCTTCGACAACGCGCTGATAGCCTATCTCCAGAAATAGAAATACTCTTACAACTACTTTGGAAATTACTAGGATTATTCAAATTAGTAAACACAAGTTTTCCATTATTATTCTCAATACCACGAGTCAGAATGGAAGTATTGTTGAAGCTACGATTTGCTCTTCGACAACGCGCTGATAACGTGTCTCCAGCAATAGAAATGTTCTTACAACTACGTTGGAAACTACTAGATTCTAGGGCTGAAGCTGATGGAATATTCACAGAACTAGCAACTAATAGACTACTAAAAGCAGTAAGACTAATTAATGCTTGGGACAAACTACGTTTTGTAAGATGAGACATGATTTTTTCTTTGAGGAGTAAACTTTTATTAAACAGAAGGTAATTGTCTGATGACCTTCTATTTCTTTATATGTTTAGTGAAATCAAATTATGCACCATCGATCTGTGGAGAACAGTGAAACATTATTAACCGGAAGCCGGAGTTGTTCATAGTGGTAACGGCTTTGATAATTCTCTTACCGGAAGCATCCGATATGAATTTATATTTTTCGAGATAAATAAACAATGATTCTTTGTGACAGCAGGCGTTATAACAGGAAGCCGTCTTCTCAGTAACAGAGACGCTGCGTTGAATAGCACTAGCTCCCTCCGGGTGACGCTCCTGACGCTCGTTCGCCCTTGGCGTCTCCCCGAGTGAGAAGACAAGGGAGATCGCTGACGCTCGTTCCGACGCTCCTCCGTCGCTAACACTGCGCTATCGCTAACGCTAATGCTAACACCAGTCGCCTACGGTCGAGAAACGGCAATCAACGAAGCACCCAAAGAGTGAATTTGAGGCAGCACTTGTTGATAAGCACGTAGTTCTAGGTTGCAATAAGGACACCATACACCACGATAAAAGGTGAGAATAACGGCACCTTGCGCTAGTCGATCTCTCAGACGAATGTTTTCACCTACTGCATTGGGAAGCGAAAAATCTGGTTCTTGGTTTCCCACTTGGAGAAGATGCTTAGTTTTGAACTCCTCTACCAAGCTATCAGTAGCACGTTGCATCACTGCTGCCTTCTTGGGTGGAAACTTTTCGAGGAATTCGGCACCAAAAGTATTTAGTGGATCTTGTAAACTCATCTTGGGTTTTCCAGTCTTAGTTAATGTACTAATCTTCCTTTATTTCAAACGGAGCGGTAAGGCAGCGATGCAGGAGGTTTAGCCCGAACTCACGGCGACTGCATTAGCGGTAGCAAGTCTTCTCCCCTTAGGAGACACTACTTGTCACGCTTGCTTCCCTGAAGGGGTACGAGCGTCACCCGATCTAAGGCAGCGATCTCCCTTATCTTCTCCCCTTAGGAGACACTACTTGTCACGCTTGCTTCCCCGTTCGCGTTCGCGAAGCGTCTCGTTGGCGCAGCCTCTCCGACTGGAGAAGAGAAGCGTCTCGTTGGCGCAGCCTCTCCGACTGGAGTTGGGGTACGAGCGTCAGGGCTTGTCGTTAGACATCGCCTGAGTGAATCCTGAGTTCAGATTTTAACCGTTTTGAGTATACTCTCGCGAATAATGTATTTCTACCTTCAAAGAGATGCTCCCTTTGAAAAAGCTCAGTGGATAGGAATAAGACCCGACTTTTCAATGAACTGTTGCCCTTCCTTAGATAGCAATAGGTTGGCATAAGCAACTCCAGCAGCTTCCTCAGGTGTACCGTCTCGGCGAATCACGACAAATAAACGTTTAGTCAGGGGATATGTACCATCCTTAAAAGCGGGGGTATTGATTTGTTTGCCATCATTTATAAACGGTGGTATGTAGTTATTACCGTTTTTGATAGCAAGGGGATGGATCGACTGTTGACCGAGAATTACTCCAGTGCGACTGATGCCGATCGCGCCTGGGAGTGAAGACACTTGACGAACACCACTGGTATGGTCGCGCATGAACTTTACCTTGGGACTGAGGCTACTAAGTTCTGAACCGAGAAGAAAAGGAATTGTCGTGCCGAGCTTCGGGTCTATCCCGAAAGCTGTAATCGCCAAGTCCGGACCTCCCACCTGTTTCCAGTTGACGATTTTGCCTTTGTAAATGTCTCGGATTTGTTCTACAGATAGTCCAGGGATTGACAAATCAGGATGAGTAAATAGAAGAATTCCGTCGATAGCTACTGGCACTTGTTGTAGAGAAAAACCACGTTCTTTTGCTTTGCTATAGGCTTCATCATTGAGAGGGCCGCCTGCTTGAACAAAACTTAGTTCTCCATCAAATAGCATACTCATCGCCGTCCAAGTACCGGGGTTATTGTTCCTAGCGGGAGTATAGCGCAGATAAAAATTGGGGTGAGCTTGATTGATAGCCTGATGTGTGCCATGAGCAGTTAGAGGTGCAAAAGCCATAGCACCACTGTAATTAAATGTACCAGAGGGTACATTTGGGACTTCTTTCATGGAATCGTAAACTCGGATGTCTGAGTAACTCTCACTGTTTGAGCTTTTCTCATCGCGACCTGATGTTGAAGGTCGTAGCTCCCGCCCATAATAGTAGCCGAAAGCACCAAAAATTAAGAAACTTACGGCAATCAGTAGTAAAAATCCCCAAGCGAAGGTATCTACCTTACCAACTTTTTTACTGGTAGGGAGAGAAGTCATTACAAGCTGCTTACCGCACTTTAGGCAGTTTTTAACCCCTACAGGATTGGCATTGTAACGACAATAGATACATACCACCATCCCTTTACGATCAGATTCGTTTGTATTCATTGAATTCATTAAAGATGTAACTAATAGTTCACGTTTATAAAGCAGAGAATAGGTTATTTGCCTATATTTAGTCAGTTAATATGCACCTGTTTTCTAAAAAGTGTATTTAGGCTCTTCTGTTGAAAACAAAAAGCCCAGCTACTCAACTTCAGGTCAACTGAACAAGATTCGGTGTGGGTGTCCCAGCTTTTTGGGTAGAAACACGGATTAAGCTTTTATTTAAAAAATACACTAAACAGGTGGAAAAAGATCAGACTTTTCCACAGAAGAGTGAAAAGTTAAGAAAAAAGAGTTCTTTTAAATCCGAAAAAGAGATTCAATAGACAGAGCTTGTGTACTGTTTTCTCTGTGAAAGAGTATGGTATAAGCATTTATTAATAAGACAAATTACTTAGTTACCATGTCATTTAATTTGAATCTTTGGGCTAAAATCGTAAGTGTAGCAGTCGTAGCATCAAGTACCGTGTTTGTACACTCATCCGTGCCAAAAGCATCTGCTCAGGTATACCAGCCAAAAACTCCACCAACAAAATCAATCCTTCGGGGTGCTGGTTCCAGTACCATCACTTCCTTACTGGAGAGCAACTTTAATGGCTTTAGTGGTACTGGACTTAGAGATCTTCTCGGTTCAACAGATTCTGTGCGGTATACTGTTACCGGTAGCGGAGCGGGTCGTACTGCTCTGGCAAATGGAACGGTGGATTTTGTGTCCAGCGATTCTACGGGTTTGGGTGCAGCTCCTGCTGTTGTGACGGATTCATTGGGAGTTGTCGTCCCAACTGTGGCTGTTAGTCCTCTAGACAGCGCGATCGCATTCCCTTACAACGTACCGAATGATCCGATTTATCCTGATTCACCACAGTTCGATGTGACGATCAATGGGGAGACAGGTTGCAAAATCCTTAGAGGTGACTTAACCAACTGGAATCAGGTAGTCAATCAAAATTTAGAAATCGGTCCAGATCTACCTATCATACGAGTAGCGCGTGGGGATAGTAGCGGAACGACTGATACTCTTCAGTCTGGAGTCGTTTCACTGTGTAATAATGTATCAAGCTTATTCATCGGCAATATCACAAACGGTAGTGACTCTTTAACAGGTGAAACAATTCGTCAATACAATTTTAGTGACGGCACACGTATTCCTCAGCGTCGAGTGACTGATATTATTGTTACTCCTGCTTCATTAACGGCAAATTCTCAAACAGATGTGATCACAGCAGGACCACAGTTTAAGATAAGTAGCGATCCTTTTAACACAGGCGACGATAATAATGTGACTCCAGTGTCACCGTTAAATCTGTTTGGTTCTTATAGCCCAGGTATTGTCAATACAGTTATGAAAACTTCAGGAGCAATAGGCTATGCTGATTCTGGTATAGCGATCGCCGCAAAAGTACCCCTAGCCACATACTTTAACCCGAACACTGGGGCAATGACCAAGTTCGTGACAATTGGTCCCAACTACTTCCTTTTCCGTCGTAGTGGTAACGGTGCCAAGACAAAAGCACTGCGTCGTTTGTGCAGGGCCGTTAGTAATGGTGGTGTTTTTCAAACTTACGCGTTCTCTATCGTTGATAGCCAAGGTAATCAAGGCTTTCAGTTGCCTAGTGCTCCGAAACAAGGGAATTGTCAAGATATTATGCCTTGATAAATATCAGTTTTATATTCCGTTCAGATTTGAGTAGCACCCCGTAGTTTAAACCTGTAAAAAACGAGCAAACCTTCGCTATAAGTGAGGAGTTATTGCTAGCAATCTCAATAATAATGTAAAGTTCGCGGGACAGAAGCGTCTGTCCCGCAGACTTCGCAAGAGTGTGTTTTCCGCGCTTTTCCTCTTTCTTCAATAAGCCGAATACTGATGGTGTCACATTTAGGCTATCTAATTCCCCAGAGCGGAATCGTAGTAACTGATTGTCTGTTGATGAAATAATTTGCCAGATAATGCGTTCAATATAAGGCTGGGGTTTTCCCTGGGCATCTTGTCGCCAGTATTCGGGGTTGCGTCTTAAGATAACTCGCTCAGATGGAGTATAACTTTCTATCCAATAAGGACGCTACATTTGAACTCTCCAAAAACGGACAACCGTCTTCGTGAAGCTCGCCGGGGTCAGCTTCAAGAGGCAGACTTCACCTCCGATAAAGGCGGTTGATCTGTCGTGTTGTTGCGATTGTTGCAAAGTCTGCCGGACAGAGGATTCTGTCCGGCGAGCTTTGCGTCAATAAACGCCTCAAAATGCTCCCAGATCGTCGAATGAGCGTGAGGATTTTGTATCTCTGTTGTCCGTTTTTGGCTCTTACTCTCCCAACCCCTACTATTCCCTACTCCCGATTCTCTCGCGACCGTGTGGTTCAAGAAGGTATGTGATGTCAGGACCTAAGGGGATGATACTACCCGGATTAAGTGGGAACAAATTGCCATAATAGTCTTTTTTCACACTTTCCAAATCGCAGGTGTCAGCAACACCTTTGATCTGATACAAATCGCGTAAGTAAGGTCCCAAGTTATGATAGTCTTGAATTCTACGACGGTTACACTTGAACAGTCCGTGGTAGGCGATATCAAAGCGGAATAATGTTGTAAATAAACGGACATCTGCAAGTGTCACAGTGTTGCCGCAAAGGTAACGACTCGTTGCCAACGCTGCGTCGATCTCATCGAGAGTGGCAAACAATTCATCGCAGACTTGATTGTAAGCTTCTTGGGTTTGAGCAAAACCGCAACGATACACGCCGTTATTGACGCTGTTATAAATTTTTTCATTCCACCAGTCAATCTTCTCTTTGAGTTCCTCTGGATAGAGATTAAGTGTGGGATTTTTGGCGAACTCGTTAAACTCTGAGAGCATGACAATAATCTCTGCACTCTCATTATTGACGATAGTCCTCGTTTGTTTGTCCCATAACACTGGCACTGTAGAACGTCCAGTATACCCAGGTTCGGCTAAATTGTAGAATTCGGCAAGTGTGCGGCAACCCTCGTATTGTTGGTTGAATACCCAACCGCCTTCAAGCGGAGAGGGTGACACGATGGTGACCGAAATTGCTTCCGAGAGTTCTTTGAGCGATCGCACAACCAGGGTACGATGTGCCCAAGGACAACTCATCCCAACTATCAGATTGTATCGTCCTGCTGCTGGTTTATACGGATTGCCTTCCTGTGTCCCAATAAAGTTCCGGAACTGACTACTCGGACGAATATACTCTCCCGATTGATTGCGAGGGGCAATCTTCGACATCATCATGTGCCAAAGAGTCGTCCAGATAAACTTTCCCAGCTTGATGATTACTTTCGGCGGAAGTGATTTACCCAACTTCCTTTTACTGGGAATGTTAGTCAGATTTTGTTCTCCTGCTGGAGAAAAAGTAGATTCAGACATAAGCAATTTTTGGGTGAGGGAGAAAGTGAGCAAGACCGAAGGCAACTGATGTGCGCCCCCATCGCCTCAACTCTAGCTTACGTCACCGAATCAAATCATGCTTAGCTTTCTTTCTAGTCGCTCTTGATTCAACCTCATCATAATGCCTCAGCTACAGCAATTTGTGCCTTAAGTCACAGGTGTAGCTAAGGTAATTTTTTTGGCTCTAAGATCTCAATTGAACCACCTAACTTTTTTAGCGGATAGGTCCGTTGTAGTTAACATTGACGTTGCCTCTTCTTGAGACAGTCACGACACTTTTAACTGTAGGAGTGCGAGAATCAGGACGATGTCCTTTAAAGGTGAAAGTCCAAGTGCCATGTCCATCGTAGACGTGGGGAGAGCTTTGGGCTGGCCCATACATCGAGTTTTCAGCTCGATAATTTTGTAGCCCACCATTAGCCTTCTCAGCAGCTTCACGAGCTAAATTTTCGGCGCGTCCGAGGCTAATGAGAGATCTGCTACCGGGACGCTGGGCGTGGCTCGGTAACGCGTTTGTCGTTAAGGCTATCAAGAGAACGGAAGGTACAACAATGAATTGCTTCAGCATGGCGATGATTTTCCACTTATTTTAAAATCTGCGCTCCCAAAGAGTCGGGGCGCTGGCTTGATTATTCTGGTATATATACATATAAGTATATATAAAAAAATGAAATAGCGCTCGTCTCTTGCGAAGCTCATAACCTAGGGAGTACCTACAGTTTAACTAGGAACCGTTAGAGGTAAACCGTTGTCTTTCGGTTTTAACTGAAGTATAAAAGGAACTGCTTTCTGTACCCATTTAGATATAGGTGTGTAAGCAGATGCTTCCTCCCCAAAACAGATTTCCAGCATATCAGTATGAATAATCCCTGGATTAAGAGGAATAGCTGCCATGCCAGCAGGTAGTTCCTGTGCCAAGGAACGAGTTAACCCCTCGATTGCCCATTTAGAAGTGCAGTAAGAAGCAACCAGAGGAGAAGTAGAACGTCCCCAACCGGAACTCAAGTTAATAATAATACCATTTTTCCTTTCCACCATTGCAGGTACAAAGTGGTGAATTATGTGAATAACTCCTTTAATGTTGACATCAATCAGCTGTGAAATATCTTCAGTTGGAATTTGCCATAATGACGCTGGCTGATTAATAATTGCTGCATTGTTAATTAGTATATCTGGAGGTTCGTATTCTTTGAGTATACTAACGGACCAAGCTTTGACTTGTTGCTCATCCGCTACATCTACAGTGGAAAAACTGTGAGGCAAACCAAAAGAAGAGCGTAGTTTTTCCACAGCTTCTGTGGAGCGAGCGCAACCAATAACAGTATGCCCTTCGTGAATAAATTGCTCAGTTAGAGCGTAACCTAAACCCCGACTAACACCAGTGATAAGGATCAACTTACTCATTTTTCAACCCTGTGATTGCTGTGTGATTTGAGTTTGAATGCGTTGAAGAATATACAGCAGGAATATACCAAAAAAGGTGGTGAAGGCTGTGGCAATCCACAATGAGTCGGCGATACGGCTTAAGTCGTTGCCAAGGGGCAACGCACTGCTTCGATCCATTGCCCAACCGCCTAATATGGGACCAATAAAAAAGCCGATCGACCAACATTGATAACTAATACCCACATACACGCCACGCAATGATGAAGGCGCTAACTCTGAGACAATGACTGGTGCAAACGGTTTATGAGTGGCGGTGGCGATCGACAAGACACTAAATGCTGCGATCATTCCAATCAAGGGAGATGGCATCAGATGAGTTATCCAAACTAAAAAGAATCCACCAGTCCACAACAACATTGATATCTTGAGAACCTGAACTTTCAACAGTGAACTCAACATCTGTACAAGCGGTAACTGCAACACTGCACCAATGCCAATATAAAACCAAGTATACAGGTTTGCAACACTAACTAATGGTTCTACATTGGTGGAAACGAAGTTTGTGAAATAGAGTGGTAGTGTACTATGAACCAAAGCAATGTACGTTGTGAACAGAACGTTGATCGATACGAAAAGTTGTAGTGATCTATCCTTTAATGCTACATCAAATCCTTGTAGTGGATCAACATGTTCGTTCCCCTCTGGATGAGTATCTGTAACAGCAATTTGAATTAACATCAAAAATACTAAGAAAACCAACCCAGCAATCAAAAACAGCGTTTGTATCTGTGAGATGCGAGAAAGTAATATGCCCCCGCAGATAATTCCCAATCCACTACCAAGACTATCTGCCAATACCATAAAGCCAAACGCTTTCGAGCGCTGTTCACTTTTTGTGACATCGATCACTGCCGCATCTGCTGCCGTCCAATAGCATCCAGAAGCTAATCCCATAATCACATTGGCGACGTAAAGCATTGGTAAATTTGGTAGCAATGCTAACACAATCGCAGCCAGAATAGACAATCCTGCGGAGAATAAGAGTGTGCGTTTGCGACCATACTTGGGAGAGTCTGCTAAGTAGCCACCCAGGAAGTGTCCGACAACCCCAGCTAGCGCTCCACTTCCTCTTGCCATACCCACTGTCGTGGCTTTGAAGCCCAATTGATTGACAAAAATCAGTGGAATGAAAAACAGGATACTGCCATGTCCTATTTGATACAAAGCACGAACTATCGCCTGTATCCAGACTTGATCACCTGACGGTACGAGCAACTCGGTTCGAGTTACAATACTTTGATTTTTCACTCTTGTACCTATAAACTTTTTCTGCCAACCTACTTATAAGCGGTGACCAGCAATAGTAACAAGCCCTTGAGGAAAGCTACCATTAATTGACTCGATTGGGAAGGGTGAACTATCTATCTCGCTTAAAGTCCCATCTGTTGGGTTCACCTTGAAAACATCTATTGCATTACCTTCAAGTGTATTACCCGAAGTGCGACGATCAACCACTTGCAGTAAGGATTCATTTGAGTTGAATGTTAACTCCGTTGCTGCTGCAGAATTTTGTTTGATCGCCACCCTCTGAATCTCTTTTGGTGTGATTGGATCTGCAAGATCGAAGACAGTCACACTATTATCGTCAGTGTTCGCTACGTACAAACGAGTTGCTTGGTGGTTGATAATTAGCCAGCAAGGTGCTTGACCAGAACTGGGTACAGCTTTGACAAAGGTTAGCTCTCCTGTGACTGGACTGTAGTTGTAAACTCCGATTTTACCAGTTGACAAAAAACCAGTATACAAGATGGGTAGTTTGGGATGAACTTGGAGTCCGAGTGCAACCGGAGGTGGGCCACCAGGAGGGAATTCTGATGCTGGGAGTGGTTGTGGTGAATTTGGACTTTCCACTAGGCGACCGTCAGGGAGAATTCTCAACGACCTAAGTAAAGCTGCTTCGTATTCTACACCAAAGAGAATTTTTTTATTCCGAGAGATGAGTGCTTGGGTGGGAGTAGAACCGCTTGGAATCGATACAGTAGAGCCTGGAATGGGAATAAGTCTACCTTCGGAAGTGACGCGAAAGCCAGTATAATTCGGCTGAGAACCTTCAGCATCTTGAGTTGGATTGTTTATGTCTAAGTTTTTATTGACAACATAAAGTTTATCCTCCGCCAGACCCAAGCTGACGGGGTTTACTCCACCGCTGGGGAATGGAGAACCGGACACTGGAACAAGTGTGCCATTTTGTTTGATGTTAAAAACAGCGATCGTATTTGACCCAGAGTTGACAGCAAAAAGCCGATTATGCTCATGGTCAAAGATTACTCCTTGATCATTGTCAGCGAGTAGAAAAGCAAGACCACGGTACTCTGTAAACGTGGGATCAGCAATACCCGCACCTCCTGTATAAAAAGGTGAGTTAGGTAATGGTGTTAGATTACCCATCTTGTCTTGCGAAAAGCCAAGAATAGTATTACCATCTTCTGTTGGAATGTTGCTTTCTGTGTAGACAAAATTTTCATAAGAAGGCTCCTTTGCTTGTACAGGTCTAAATAGAGATCCGCATATCAGTAGGGAGAACATAAAACTTACGCTTAGGAAGCAAACTATCCTAAACAATCGCTTTCTGGGAATGAAAGTCATTGTTTTCTCCGGGAGTTTAATGTATTTTTCCTTTCTACTATGATTGCGGAAGACGCGGAAATTGAATACGGTATAAGTTTCCGAAATTGATACTTTTCAATTAACGTCTTTGCCTGAGGAGGACGCAAAATGCGTATTTTCCATTAAAAGACTGTCGAGGCTTTTGATGGTAATTTTTTCAACATGTCGAACTCAGGTTAAACTAATTAGAGAACTCACTGCCTCTAAGATACTGTCTATGCAGCTACTTCATACTACCGACAAAGATTTTTCTAGTAAATTCAAAACCCTTGTCAGTGATCGCCGAGAAGTTACAGTTGATGTTAGTGGGACAGTACGCGAGATTTTAGCTGATGTTAAAGCGCGTGGTGATGCCGCCCTTAAGGAATATACTAATCGCTTTGATCACTACAATATCCAGTCTTTGCATCTGAGCGAAACCTTTATTGCCGAACACGCGGCACAATGTCCTATTGAAGTCAAAGCGGCGCTGGAACTGGCGGCCCAGAGGATTGCAGCTTTCCACCAAAAACAACTACCGCAAGATATTGCCTACACCGATACAGCAGGGGTAAAACTGGGATTAAATTGGATATCTCTGTCTCAAGTGGGAATTTATGTCCCCGGAGGACGTGCCAGCTATCCTAGTTCTTTACTGATGAACGCCATACCTGCCAAAATTGTCGGCGTGGAACGAATCGTGATGACAGTACCGATGCCTCGCGGTGAGATTAATTCCGCCGTACTCGCAGCAGCTCAAATTGCAGGTGTCACGGAAATTTACGGTATTGGTGGGGCACAAGCGATCGCCGCATTAGCCTATGGTACACAAAGTATCGCCCCCGTAGATAAAATTGTTGGTCCTGGCAATGCTTATGTTGCTGAAGCTAAACGTCAAGTATTTGGTACTGTTGGCATTGACAGTATAGCCGGTCCTTCAGAAATTTTGGTGGTAGCCGACAGCCAAAATAACCCAAACTGGATTGCCTGGGATTTGCTATCGCAAGCAGAACACGATCCAAGCGCTCAGTCAATTTTGATTACTGATTCGGAAATTTTCGCTCAGCAAGTGATCGCAGAGGTTGAGCAAATTCTCACCAACCTGCCTACCAAAGAAGTCGCCAATGCCAGTTGGCAAAATTATGCAGCCGTGATTCTTGTCAGCGATTTAACAGAAAGTATACCACTACTAAATCAATTAGCTCCAGAACATGTGGAATTATGCGTTGACAACCCACAAATACTTGCCAATCAAATTAAGTGTGCTGGTAGCGTGTTTCTAGGACGTTATACCCCAGAAGCAGTTGGCGATTACCTAGGAGGCCCCAACCATGTTCTGCCTACTGCACGTTCTGCCCGATTTGCCTCTGGCTTGAGTGTCTACGACTTTCTCAAGCGGATTACCTATTTGGAATGCAATCAACAAGCATTACAGATAATAGGCAAAGCAGCCGTGACTTTAGCACAAGCAGAAGGTTTACCTGCCCATGCAGGTAGTGTATCTGTGCGCCTGCAATCATAAGCTGAAATAATTTTTGGAGAGTTGTAATATACTTGCTTTAAATGAATCTAGTAATGTCTCGAAAGCACGCACGTGGTAGCAGATGAACGATGTGGAAGTAAGTAATGTACCCGTCGTTACCCAATTGACTACATTTTTAACTTGTCGCGTATGAAGTTCTGAGGAAGATAAATGATGCGGAAATTAAGAGACTCGTTGAACTACGACTCTATGTCATTAATTTTGAGGGGTGCGTAGTGAGCGATTCATCGCTCAATTTTAAGCACTAAAGTGCTTACTACGAACTATTCTAACCCCTCAGAACTAATGACATGGACTACTACTGTGCAGCAGTCAAGTGAATGATACTCTTAGGCTTGCATTCGCGAGCTTGGATCTAATTCAGTCATCAAATCATCACGCCGTGCCCAATTAATTATTTTTCTGCAATAAGCGCATTCGTTCTCTCCCCTCCCAACCTGGATGTGCTTGTGTGGGTTGCCAGTCTTCCAAAAGAGTAAAGTGAGGAGCAAACAGCTCGTCTAATTCGTTTACTTTGACACCATAAGGAGGACCATTTCCCTGGTTCGGTGGATTCACAAAAAAAATAGCCAACAGTTTTCCACTCCTCTTGAGTACTCTAGCAACTGATTCAACATAATTGGGGCGCTGTTCGGGAGCAATAGCACAAAAACAGGTGTGTTCCCAAACATAATCAAACGAGGAGTCTAATTCTTTAGGTAGGTTAAAGATGTCAGCTATGAGATAGGTTTCGTCACTTATGCTTGGGAAACTTTGGGCAGCTGTAATCGCACTCGGAGCAAAATCCACTCCTACCACCTGACAACCTTGCTGAGATAGAGTTCGGACATCATGTCCATAGCCACAGCCTACCACGAGAATCTTGCCGCTCAGAGGATGATTGGATAGAAATTCCAACAACCCTGGAGTTGGTTCACCTTTGTCCCAAGGTGTATCTAAAGATTGATAGCGTTGTTCCCAATCAAGTCCCATCAGTGTAATTCCTTGAATAGTTTGATTCTGTATTCCCTGCTTGGATTTAAAAAACCTCGTTTTAGATATTATGTGTTGTTTTTCAGCCCGAATGATTAGCTTAGGCGTAGCCCGCCGTTCTCGCTTTTTGTCTGGTGAAAGAGAAGGCATCGCCTACGTCAGGATGGAGTGCCATCGCACCTTAAATTTTATCCATCTTTTTATACATATATCACAAAATTTGTCAATGCCTAAGTTTTATTTTTTTGACATTAGCTGATGACCACCCGCTAGTCGAAAGTTTCTACGGCAGATCTCACATCGTCAGGAACAACCGAACGGGTTTATACTTACTAGGTTATTAGGGCAGAGTGTCAAAAGATATCATTAAATACATTCACACCCTTATTTCCCAATGTTAGGTAGGTTTATGCGAAAGCACTTTCGTGTGAAGAGGTTTCTGTTGTTCACTTTGGCAAGTTTGACTGTAGCATCTGGTGCTAGTGCAAATTCTGACAGTAGTACTTTAACTGTTGAGATTGATGGGCTGAAAAATCGTCAGGGACAGATTTGCGTCAGTATTTTTGCTAGCAGTCAAGGCTTTCCTAGTAGTGCTAGCAATGCGGTACAAAATCAATGCGTGCCAATTACTAATAAATCCGAGCAAGTGACTTTTAGGAATTTGAAGCCTGGAAGTTATGCTGTATCAGCGCTGCATGATACTAAAGGCGATCAAAAAATCCATCGCAATATCTTGGGAATTCCTACTCAAGGCTTTGGTTTCTCTAGTAATCCGACAATTCTCACAGGGCCACCTAAGTTTGGAGATTCAGCATTTTTAGTAGCAGGGCCAAATACAAACATTCAAATACAATTGATATATCTTTTGGGTGGGTGATTGAAAAAGGGAAATCGGGAAGAGAATTTCCCGATGTTCTCCATTCCCTTTCAAGTCACGGGAAACCCCATAAATTTTAGCGGTTTCAAACTTGGACGAACAGTTAGCTCAACATTAGCGCTCGTTGCACGGGGAGCAATCTTTGTGTCGTGCAGTTCAAGGGATTGAGATTCCCGCTTTTAGAAGAAAGAAGGAGTCAGCATACTTAATCCGCGATCGCCTTGTTCATGCCAATGACGTAGAGGATATGTTGGACCTTCTTGACATCATTTGATATGTAATATTTTCTGAGTTTTTGTGTACCTTGTTCGCCTTTTAATTTTCTCTGTTACCCCGCATTACCCTGGGGATACTTTTCTCCTACCTGTTGATAGAAACCTCACTTTGTAGTCCATTAGAGAGCGTGGCATGGGATGATAATCTTAAGAAAAGAGTGAGATCAGTTGAATTTTTACTTTTGCCTTGTAGTATTAGTATAGCGTGGCATCCATAATCAGAAAGTTTCAAACTGCTTAAAACCCAGTCTCTGTAAGTATTATCTCCTGTCTCTTGAGGAGTGATGTCACGAGTACCTTGATAAATTTATCGGAAAGCATCTGTAAAATTACGTAACTACTTCAAGATAATAAATAGGTGACACTGTGTTAAGCTTCCTGAGTGATTTAAGTAAAGCGCTCATAGTGCGTTATTTTTAGTAAACGCTTATGATTGAATCCAAACTCAATGAGATTAAAACCATGAAAGTGTGCAGACGTACTCGCGGTGGTACTACTGAGAAGTCGCTTGTCGTAGACATCCTAGTTTGGTACTCTAATAGTCACTAATGAAATATAAAATTACGATCCTACACAGCAAACAAGACAGCAAAAATTCATGAGACTGACAAGACGGAAAAGTATTCTTACTCTCATCGGTACTGTCTTGATAATCTTAGGTTTTAGAAGCCATCGCTCACGCACCCAAAAGGAGTTTTCCAACTCTCCTCAGAAGAACGAACTTTCAGAAGCCTTAGATATATTATCAGTACCTGAAATTGATACTGAGCGTATGTATCAAAATTTTCTCAAAGCTGCGGCAGGTGGCTTTCAAGACAATCCAGCACTTTTGTATCAAGGAATTCAAACATCACCGTATAAAGCACAAATTAATGATTATCCTTCTCGTTTACAGCCGAAACCTGATGAAGAAAATTTAGTGAATGACAGTGATGATGATAAATTCAGTTCTTATCCCATCGTTGGGCAACTTCCTAAAATTGAAGATGATAGTCTACAATTCCTCCATGAAGATATTAAAGAAGCTTGTATCTGCATTGGCAGATTTTCATCTGGAGAATTCAAGGCGAAATGGCTGGGAAGAAATGCACTGAGTAATCAAGAATTTTGGAGCGCCACGAAATTTATTCCTGTTCTCAATCTTGTTTCTTCACTTAATACAAGTATACCTGATATTGATGTTGATTCCTGTGTAATTAGTGGTGTAGATCAACAAGGAAATCAAAGACGTTTACCTCTATATAATTTAGTCAGAGATGTCGTGAGCTATGAAGAAAAGATAGCAACATCAAATTCTTTAGCAGACATGTTCAAAAGATTTTCTTCTCAATTGGAGTTAGAAAATTGGCTGCAAAGCATGACTGGTAATAAACACTTGATTTTCCGAGGTGACTACGGCGAAGAGCCTTTTATCAATGAACCAAAAGTTATTCAACGAATCACAGAAAAAGCGATCGCGATCGCTGATTCCGAACCAATTCATCCTGATTGGACAGATAACACTATGTCTGCCTATGATTTGACTAGAGCAATCTCAATGCTAGGTTGGCACAATTATATTCCACCAGAATCGCGTCTACCGGGCGTCAAGTGGAAAAACCTTGAAAGTATTATTAGAGCGATGGGAACAGATCCAGCACGTTTCACAGATCTAGCCATCAAAGAGTTAGGTTTACAAAATACCCTCGATTCTGTTGTCATTCTCTCAAAAATTGGCAATGGAGTGACAATTCTCAGGAAGAGAACTGAAGCTGTTTATGTCGCTTTAGTACAGTTTGTTGTTCGTTCCCCAGAGAAGTTGGGACAGGCTAAATTTGTGACGTTAAGTATGGCGTTAAAAGCAGCGAGAGCAAAAGTTCCAAGGGATCTGAACCGCGAAGTTGTGGAACTTGATGCTCGCATGGCAACGGAAGTCACTCAGATTCTACAAAAAGCACTAATGTCAGAATTAGTTTGAACCACATGGAGAGGAACGGCAACATTATCGTCAACCTGGCAGCAAAGTCAAGATAGCTACGCTTTCGCACTACGTACCAAAATCACAGTACAATTACTCTGACGAGAAATATTCTCTGGAATGTTTCCTTTAATTGTTTGTTGTAGAAGCCCTTCACGACTTGCCCCCAAAACAATGACATCACTGTTGTCTTCATTGGCACACTGAACGACGGCTTCACAAACAGAAGTAGCGTGGATAGGAGTCACTGTCACTTCCCCACTGGCTTTACGCCTGAGAAAGCGGACAGCTTTGTCCAGTACCGTTGTGTCAGAAGTAGATTCCGTTGGCTGGAAAACTTGGCAGAGATTAATTTTAGGCGATGAACTTAGGGAAGCAAGCGCAGGTAGAAGTTGAATTGCTTGCCTAGAGTTAGGACCTCCTGCGATTGGTACCAACCAACGGTCAAAGGTTCTTTTTCCATTCAATTTAGCCAAGACAACATCACATCCTGCCTGTCGAATCACAGTATCTACAACTCGACTGAATACACGACCGGGGGTGATAGTGCTGCCTTTCCAGCCCATGAATACTAAGTCAATATGTCGCTCGTTGACAGTCTCTAAAATTGCGGCAGCAGTATCATGTGCTACTCGTATCTGAGTATGGACGGGAATCTGCAAACTATCTCCTAACTGCACTGCCTGACGCAACAGTTGATCGCTAGCGGTGGTTTGCACTGGTGTTTCCTCCGGATTGCAACTGCGAGGCACGATGATAACCTGCAAACATTCTAATTCGTAGTTGCGCGATCGCGCGATCGCTCCGGCAATTTCCAGTAAAGTCTTAGCTGTTTGGGGATGCGATAGCGGTAAAAGCAACCGTCCTTTGCCTGTTGCGGGGGCGCGAGTTTGACAAACGACATACGAAGGTTCTGGTTTCGGTCCATGTTGATTGGTATCACCACTCAATCGCTCAGCTTCCACCCGAATAATGTCACTACGCGTAATAATTCCTACCAACCTTCTTCCTTCTGTCACTGGCAAACAACTCAAGTCATGCTGATTGAGTAAATGCAACACATAAGCTAACGTTGCTGTTGGCTTCACCGTGACTGGTGCAGGTGTCATTACTTGAGCGATCAGTGTATCTCCACCTAACTGTTGTGATGCCTTGTCGGCGATGTCTTTTTGAGTGACGATACCAACGACTTTACCCTCTTCGACAACTGGAAAGTTGCGATGCTGGGAGAGGGAAAACGCCTGCACCGCTTCATCCCAAGTCATCAAGCTGGAGAGAGTTTCCACTCGTCGCTGCATGACATCGGCTGCACTTATATTTGTTAAAAGTCCTTCTGTGGTTGCGTCTTTTTCTAAATGAATGCCATTCCACTCCAAAAGCAGATCGTAAAGCGATCCTGGCATGACTTGTTCTGCTACTAAGTAGGCAACCACCGACCCGATCATCAAAGGTAGCACCAAGTTAAAATTTGTCGTCATTTCAAAAACAATGACGATGCTAGTAATTGGCACTCTGGCTACGGCACTCAAAAACGTACCCATTCCCGCCAATGCATAAGTCGTAGGAGCAGTGACTCCTAATATATTATGCTCTGCAATCCCAAACAAATAACCGAGAGCAGATCCTAAAAGCAAAGGAGGAACTAACAATCCTCCTGATGCTCCCGAACCATATGCGATTAATGTGAGAAGAAACTGAACCACAAAAACGACAAATACGACTTTAGGACTGAGTTCACCAGCAGTCAATACTTCTCGCAGTCCAGCACTATCACGGAACTCTTCAGGTAAAAAAGCAACGACTAACCCGCAGATTAATCCAGCTAAGCCGATTTTTAAAGGTAATCCAACGCGCAATCTGCTACGGTTTAAGTTAAGAAAAGTGATAATTCCTTTATTAAATAAAGCCCCCAGCAACCCCGCCACGACTCCTAACAACAAATAGAAAGGAATTTCCTGGAGCGAAAAATTGGTTTTCAACGCAGTCAACTCCAGGGTTAAGCTATGTCCTCCCAGCCACCGAGAAACAACCGCACCAATGAAAGAAGCGAGTATCGCTGTCCCCATCGTCAAACCGGATACATCTTGCAGGAGTTCTTCAACAACAAAGAGGACTCCCGTAATTGGAGCATTAAACGCTGCCGCTAAACCAGCACCAGCACCAGCTGCAATCATTTGGCGACGGTAATCTGGGGAAGTTGGAAATACACGACTCAGTTCATTGGCTAATGCTGCTCCCACCTGTAGTGTCGGGCCTTCCCGACCTAAGGGTAAACCGGAACCGAGTGCTATCACTGAGCTTAAAAGCTTGACCACAGCGACTCGTAAATCCAGTGCCATTGGTACTTTGCCAAGTACAGCTTTGACTTGAGAAATGCCGCTTCCAGAAGCCTCTGGAGCAAATTTTTCTATTAACCAACCAGAGACGAGTCCCCCAATTAAACCAAATCCTGGTAGTACCAACCAAGCAGGTAGTATTTCTGTTGAATGAACTCGCCATGTGCCAAAAACACCCACACCTTGCTTTAAGAAGACTCCTGCTAGCGCTGAAACCAAGCCAATTACACAAGCTTGGAAAATCGCAAAGCGCTTGGGTTGCAAAAGTTGGCGGTAGACCTTGAGCCAAAAAATCTTTCCCCTGACTAACATTTTTTAGTAATTACTTTTCCACTGACAAATTATTCGCCATGAGTGCGTTAAGGCACCTTTAAATGCCGTAACGCTACTATCTATCTTTTTCATCACGAATGACTAAAGACAAGTGACAACTTTAACTCATAATTGATGTAGATCATAATTTAACACTTTAGTGCCAACGCGCCATCACATTAATAATTTCATATTCATGGCTTTCATTATAAATATGAAATACAGATGAAATTTTGTCACTTCTAAAGACTGAAGCAATCAAAAACGAGCGGTAAGATAGATTGGGCTGAGGTTCAGCTATACTGATACAATCCTCAAAATCTGGTACTTGGGTTGTGGACGCCTTAGTAAAACTATTTATCTGCTTGATTG
>JAQYWO010000104.1 GCA_029379215.1 Rhizonema sp. PD37 | reverse complement strand
GATTAATAAGAAAAAAAATATACTGGGAAATATAAATTTATAGTAAAGAGTTGATGAAGTTAGGGATATTTAAACTCAGAAATATTACGATTTGATGTGTATTAAGTCCATATGTAAAGATAGCGAAGTATACGCATGTTTTTGAGAAAGTCAAGGAAATCATAAGGGATTATACAATTATTGTGTGGCAAAAGAAGTTTGGATTGACTCTCATATACTAAGTATAGCTATGTGAATCTTACTATTGGAGGAATGCAACATTGGTAAAAATATTTAATTTGTAGAAATACGGAACTCATTTGTTAAAGCTCTTCTAATTTTGGCTAAACTGCTCTCTGTTTGGATGCAACTTAATCCAAGGTGTGTGTTATGCGTAAACCAGTTCTCACAATTTTCTACCAGTTCAATCCGTGGAACACTACTATTGGAGGAATTCAAACACTTATCAATATTTTTATTAAGTATGCTCCAAGCGAGTTTGAGGTCAGACTCGTAGGTACAGGAGACAATCCAAATCAACCTTTGGGTAGATGGCAAGAAGCCGAATTTGCAGGTAGACAGATTAGCTTTCTGCCTTTATTTATGTTGCAGAATGATAACTTTAGAAGTTTGATTCCGACAACGGTTAAGTATACAACTGCTCTGGTAGGGCAATGCTTTGCTTCCGACTTCATGCACTTTTACAGATTGGAACCAACTATAGCTACCCTTCATTGGTCAGGAGAAAAAACGCTTTTTATCCAAAACGACATAGAGGCGCAGATGAAATCTGCCGCAGATGATAAAAATGCAATTCTCTGGCGACGATTTCCTGCCGGGTATTTTGCTCTTGAACGTCTGTTAGTTGGACAATTTAATCAGATTTTCTCGTGTAATACAGATGCTTTAGAACTCTACCAAAAACGTTATCCGAAAATCAAAGACCGTGTTCATTTCCTGAAAAACACCTTCGATGAAGAAATATTTTATCCGTTATCTTTAGAAGAACGCGATCGCCAAAGACGCAATCTGGCATTGAAGCTAGATCTTTCCGAAGATACACGGTTCGTCCTGTTTGCCGGTCGCCTGCATCCTCAAAAAGATCCACTTCTGCTAGTACGCGCACAGGCAGCGCTTGACGAACCGAACATTCACTTGTTAATTGCAGGTGATGGTGAGTTAGCAAGTCAAGTTCGTGCAGAAATTGGTCAATTGGGGCTGTCTGAACGGGTGACAATGCTAGGAGCACTGCGCCAAACCGAACTTGCCGATTTACACCGGATATGTAACTGCTTGGTTTTAACAAGTGCTTTTGAAGGTTTGCCTTTTGTGGTTCTGGAGGCGCTTGCCTGCGGAACACCAATCGTTACAACTCGATCTGGTGAAACCCCAAAACTCCTTTCTCCTGACAATGGAGTTATTGTAGCGGAACGTACACCAGCTTGCGTAGCAGGTGCTTTGCGTCAAGTCGTACTGCATCCAGATAATTATCCCACAGCATCGTGTGTGCGGAAAGCCCAGCCTTATGCCGCCCGCACTGTTGTGAATGAAGTCTACAGCCAAATGTGGCAGCGTTGGGAGCACCGGCTCTCATCTGCTAGCACCTGAAGATTTATCCAGCACAGCAACACTAGAAAGTAAAACGAGAACAGATGAAAATAGCTGTTATTGGTGCAAAAGGTCTACCACCCAAGCAAGGTGGCATTGAGCATTATTGTGCGGAAGTCTATCCCCGGATGGTGGAACAGGGTCATAGTGTGGATTTATTTGCCCGTTCCTCTTACACAGACTGTTCTTGGCAAGATCCTTATGACTACAAGGGAGTTCAAGTCATCTCCTTACCAGGTTTACACCTCAGAGGAGTGGACGCCTTTATTACCTCAGCACTAGGGGCGATGGCTGCCACGACCAAAAAATACGATATTGTTCATTTTCACGCACTGGGTCCATCTCTGTTTACTTGTTTACCGAAAATCTCTAATTCCACAAAGGTCGTTGTAACCTGTCAGGGACTAGATTGGCAACGGGCAAAGTGGGGCAGCTTTTCGACTCGCATTATTAAGATGGGGGAACAAGCCGCAGTCCGTTTTGCCGATGAAATCATTGTAGTGTCAGAAGCGCTTTCTACCTACTTTTCACAAACTTACGCCAGGAAGACAATTCACATACCTAATGCTGCTGCTAACTACGGGGAATCAGATCCAAATTTTGGCTACGGCACCCAACTCGGTCTAAAGCAGGGACGCTATATTCTGTTTTTAGGTAGACTGGTACCGGAAAAACGTCCTGACTTGCTTGTTGATGCCTTTTGTGATTTGAACCCAGTAGGATGGAAACTTGTTCTAGCTGGAGGGGTAAGCGATACAAAATCGTTCACGTCTTCGCTGTTAGAAAAGGTAGCAAATAATCGAAACATCGTATTTGCTGGTGAACTTCGAGGATCTCGTCTTTGGGAGATCGTCCGAGGATCTGGTTTGTTTTCACTGCCTTCCGATTTGGAGGGGTTACCTCTGGCGATGTTAGAGGCGATGCGGGAAGGAATCCCAGTACTTGCAAGCAATATCCCACCTCACCAGCAACTTGTCAGTGAAGGACGGGGAATACTTTTTGAAGCTGGAAACCGCAAATCATGTATTCGTCACTTAGATTGGGCAATTCACCATCATCAAGAACTAGCAGCAATGGCAAAAAATGCACAAAGATATGTGCAGCATAATTATAGTTGGGATCGCATTACTTCAGAAACCTTAAAAATCTACAAAACATTGCATGAGTCCGAGCAAGTAGAAATATTGGAGCATAACCAAGAGGGACTCGCCGAAGTCATTGGCAAAAAATAGGTGGTATCTGGTAGTATGCAACTACAAAGTTGATAACTAGCAAATAGATAGGTTATAAACATCGATTCGTATAACAATAGCACAACAGGGAACTACTACTGAATAATAAATAACAGTCTTAAACCGAATTGTTGATTCACTGATTTAACTTAACTGTCTCAAAAAACAAGGGTCTACGTAATGGAAAAAGGCATTTCATACTTACTAGCCGTCATGCAACGGCGAAGTTTGCCCGCCCTAGCGACATTCGCAGCTGTAATTGGTGGGGCGATCGCCTACCTTACGGTCACCCCGCACCTGTACTCGGCATCAGGACGATTGATTTTGGATGACAAGAGGGTAAGTATTTCCGATTTAGGTCGAGATCTTACCCAAGTGCGCTCAAGTACACCAGGTGGTTCTAATCCTTTGGCTGACGAAGCAGAATTAATCAAGTCACAACGTGTTCTCAAACGAGCGCTGACTGAACATATTGACCCTAATGTGAAACCAAAGCTCACGATTGAGGATTTGAACCGAAACTTGAGCGTCAAAATTGTTCCTGCTACCAACATTCTTCAGGTAAGTTATCAAGGCAAAGATCCAGTCATGGCTGCCGAGCTGGTGAATGCAGTTTCTCAAGCAATGGTTGAGGATAGCACTCAAGTTATCCGTAAAGAAGCTGCAAGTGCAGTGAAATTTTTGGAAAAAGAGGTGCCTGAGGCTCGCAATCGGTTAGAAAAGACGGAAATTACTGAGAACAGATACAGACAATCGAGTGGCATTATTGCTCTTGACGATCAGACCAAAAGCTTAGTCGCGAGTGTCGCTTCTTTAGAAGAGCAGCAGCGAACCTTATCTACACAACTCCAAGAGGCGAAGTCGCGGGACGTATCATTACGGCAAATCACCGATGCCAAAGCTCTAAACAGCGCCTACGCAAATGTACGCGGTGGTCAAGATGAAGAACTTAAGAAGTTACGAGCCAAGTTGTCAGAGTTACAGACGCAGATTGTTGAAGCTCGGTTGCGTTTTACAGATGACCATCCAACTGTAATCAAGCTAACTCAGGAACGGAATTCTCTACAGTCAATCTACGCGAAAACCTTAGGAAGCGTGTCACCAGGAACTCAAGATATCGCTCCCAAGACTGTCGCAGGCGATCAAATCAGTCAAGATCTGACATCCAAACTTATCGTCAATGAAATCGAGCGATCGGCAATTGAAAACAAGCTCAAAGTTGTGCAGTCCGATCTCAACAATCTCCATGCCCGCCTTGCAGATCTACCAATGAAGCAGCAGCCACTGACTGCATTAGTCCGCACACGCCAAGAAGCTACAGAATCTTTAAAGTTACTGCAAAGCAAACTTGAAGAAGCACGGATTGCCGAAGCTCAACTTGTAGGCAATATCCAAATTATTGAGGCGGCGCAACCACCGACTAAACCTACTTCCCCCAAGCAGAAAGTTGTATTAATGGTGGCGGCTGCCTTTGGAAGTGTCTTAGCGATTGGCATTGTGCTGCTGTTAGAAGTTATGGACAATACACTGCGCGATGCTGCCGAAGCAGAAGAACTGCTGAAGCTGCCATTGTTAGGAGTATTACCTCGTTTAACAGCGCAGACTCTCTCTCTTGCGCCTGCTGAAAGATTTTTAGATAATGTTGGCTTTGTTGAGCCTTACCGGATGCTCTTCAAAACGCTTGAGTTTCGCAATTCTGACCAATTGCGATCGCTTGTTGTCACAAGCACTATATCTGGAGAGGGTAAGTCGGTCATTGCCTCGCACTTAGCTGCCGTCGCCGCTATGTTATCTTGGCGAACATTGATCATTGATGCCGATCTTCGCAGACCAGTACAACATAATTTGTTCAAAATATTCCCTAAACCAGGGATTACAGATGTGATTGAGGGAGGATTATCTTTACAACAAGCAGTGCAGCCAACAGAGATTGAGAACCTTGATATATTGACTTGTGGAGAACTTCGCAGACGCCCCTCGCAGTTGCTCGATTCTGTAGCGATGAAGTCTCTCATCGAAGACGCATCACAAGAATACGACTTAGTAATTATAGATACACCGCCTTTAAGTGCTTGCGCTGATGCTTCTAGCTTGAGTCGTCACTGTGACGGAGTTGTTTTAGTTACACGTCCCGGCTTCACACTGAAGGAGGTATTATCAAGAGCAGTATCAGAGTTAACGAGAAATCGCATTCCGGTGTTAGGTATGGTGGTAAATGGAATGACTAATTTAACAGAAAAGTATTACCGCTATCCTGTGAATGGTTACCAGCCCAAAAAGCGTTTGACAGGTCTTGCAGGTTACCGCCAAAAGTTTGTAGACAGAGATGAGGTTTAGGTAAAGATGTTTACCAATGAACTAAATCGTCACTCTCGTGTCATCTGGCTTACTTTGGCTGGTATAAGTATTGGTGCAGTTGCAGGGTTTACAGCAGGTGTTAATCCTCTTTATCTATTTTTACCTGTAGTTGCAGTCCCAATAGTTGTTTACTTCTTTACGCATTTTGAGCAAGCTGTACTGAATTTATTGGCAGTGCGTACTTGTCTCGATCCGTTTTCAGGTAAGCAAATACCAGCCATATATGCTCTTGGGATGGACGGCTTAACTTTGCTCTACGTCACCATAACACTCCTGCGAGGTCGGCGAATCTACACTGACAGTTTTTGGTGGTTTTTTGTCGGTTGGGTATTGCTACAAGGATTGTGGGTGATACTCTTACCTTTGGAAGGGGTAGGGCTAAATGCTGACTATCTACCAGGAAGTATCCGTGAGTGGATACGTCTGTTTAGTTGGGTGATGATCTACTTGCTGGTTATGCAACTGAAGGATCGATTGCCTCCTCAAAAAGCGATCGCTTGGCTGTTTTTATCACTCGTAATCCCGGTGACGGTGGCGCTAATGCAGATGTTTGTCCCGTTTCTCCTCCCTGACTTTTTGAACGGGGGTGGTGCTATTGGTGCAATGCCAGTTGCGGAAATATCTCGCATTAAAGGGACAATGGGGCACCCGAATGCATTTGCCACAACGCTGTTACTGTTTATCTCTCTTACTTACTGGAAGCTAACGAACTCCTTTTCAAAGTTCCCGTGGTTTTTGATCATGGGCTTACTGGCATTATGCTTTGTAAGTACTAAAGCCTTAACTGGCTTGACAATGCTTGCTGCTTTTGTTCTAGTTTTGGTGATACCGAGATTGAGCTTTCTCAACTTGATTGGCGGAGCACTCTTTTTTGCTGTCATTATCGGGTTGTTTGCTAATTCAGATTTTGGACGAGAACGCTTAGGATCGTTGAGCAATACACCACTCTTGAATCCAGATCTTGATACATCGCGCGCAATTCTTTTATCTCAAGGAGATAATAATAGCTTTAACTGGCGGCTTGCTCAATGGACTTTTCTGATGAGTAAGATTTTCCCGCAGTCTCCGTTTCTTGGTTTTGGTTTGGGATTAAGCATTGAGGCTGGTGGTAATGGTTATCTTCCCCATAATGATTACATCCGCGCTTTGATAGAAGGAGGAATTACTGGATTTGTGACTTATATGGGCTTTTTCATAGCTCAAGGTATACGTCTGATTCAGTTAATTCGAGCGGCACCTCCTAAAAGTCCACAGCGTAACTTGTGCGTCATCCTGTTAGCTGTGATGTTTGCCATGTTAGCAGGGATGCTGAGTGACAACATCTGGAGTCATACTATTCTCTTTTCCTACTGGTTTACGGCGTTGGCGATCGCTGGTTGGAACTGGGACGATGCACCATCTAGTTTGGCGACGCATGAATCCAGAAAAAACAGCGTCAGCCTTATAACTAGATCCTCATAACCAGTTAAAATCAATTTTAAATGAGGCTGAATTCATTTTTTAGCGATTCCAAGAGGAGGAGCCAGTTGCAGGCAACAGATAAGTTTGAGTACAGGCGATCGCTCCTGCGGAACTTCAGGGGGTGTTACCCGTTGATACAAATAGCTTCAGGGAGTGTAGGATTTAAAGTGTCAGTATCTTTAACTATTAGCTTGTAGGATTTATAAGAGGTTGAATCTTGTTACTTATGTCTCCAATCATACAATATCTAGCTGATAACTAACTACTTCTATGTCATTTTTGAGAAATTAGAAAATGAAGAACTTTATTAATTATATTTTCCAAGATTGGGAAGTGAATAAAGAAGGAAGTTCAAAATCCCGTTTCATATTATTAATGTTCCGATCAACGCAGATACTAGGACGTTTGCCTGTACCTTTCCTATCTGGTTTTTTCCGCAACTTCTATACACTAATTGTGGAGTGGCTATTAGGCGTTGAATTGCCTTGGGATACAAAAATAGGATCAGACCTTAGACTGATTCACGGTGTTGGTTTAGTCGTGAATAATGGAACTATAATTGGTCATAATTGTATTATCAGACATTCGACAACCATCGGTAACAAAAAACTTCCAGATGGTTCATATACTGGCTCACCCAAAATAGGAAACAATGTGGAAGTTGGTTCTAATGTAGTGATTATTGGACCAATTACTATTGGGAACAATGCTGTTATTGGAGCAGGTTCGGTTGTAGTAAAAGATGTTCCAGAAGGGGCTGTGGCTGTAGGAAACCCAGCGAAAGTTATTAGGGTATTAAATTTAACTTCAGCACAAACAGATCATTCTGAAGAGGAAAATTCAGCCCAAGCAAGACTTCCGGACACAACTTCATGTATATATTAGATGAGTGCAAGCTTAATTAACGATATCTTTCGGGTGTCAAATATCGCTTTCACCTAATTTTATAACTAAACTATTTGAGCCAAAAATATGCCGAAGGTTTCTGTTGTTATTCCCGCATACAATTCCCTACAGTATCTCCCAGAAACCTTGGAGAGTGTTATAAAGCAAACTTTTACTGAATTTGAAGTCTTAATTATTAATGATGGCAGTTCTGACAACACTGTCGAATGGGCGAGTACAATCACAGACTCGCGAGTGAAATTAATTTCGCAAGAAAACCAAGGTTTACCAGGAGCTCGCAATACTGGTATTTCTCATGCTCAAGCTGATTATATTGCGTTTTTGGATGCAGATGATCTGTGGGAGCCAACGAAATTATCCAAGCAAGTCTCTTGTTTGGATAAGTATCCGGAGGTAGGCTTGGTACATGCTTGGATGGCTTTAGTGGACGTGGAGGGAAAATCTACTGGTCGCGTACTGAAGTCCAATGTCGAAGGATCTGCATGGGAACAAATTGTTCAGTGGAATACAATTGCTTGTCCTTCGGTGATGGTTCGTCGTTGTTGTTTTGATAGAGTGGGTGTCTTTGACCGATGTTTACGTTCTGTCGAAGATTGGGATATGTGGATTCGGATAGCTGTTGAGTATCCTTTTGCAGTGATTAAAGAACCTCTAGCATATTATAGACAAGTTCCTAATAGTATGTCTAAAAACTGTCAAGTGATGGAAGAAGCATTTCATCAAGTCATTGAAAAAACATTTCAATCGGCACCATCAGACACTTGGTACTTGAAGAATCGCAGTTACAGTTATGCAAACCTCTGTTTGGCTTGGAAAGCTTTGCAAAGTAGTAATAATTACAAGCTTGCAATCCACTATCGCAGTTTAGCGGTTGCACATAACTCTCAAACACGCTATTCACGCGAGTATATTCGGTTAAGTTTGGCGATCGCAGCACTGCAATTGTTTGGATTTGATGGTTACAGCAAACTGCTAAAGTTAACTTATGCTCTACGACGACGTATTTCAAATGTGACACGGGATGCCAAAATAGTTGAGGATACGCACTCTGTGTAAGTAGTGACCTCAAAATATATAATTTGGAAGCGATTTAGGAACAATGTACGGAGCCATTTTTATGTTAAGTATGTGGATGAAATTGTGGAAACATCAACAATGCTGGAATATGAAAGCACCGAGTTGCCAATAAAAAGTCACAAATTACAGTCAGGAATTGCACTGCTGCACTGTATAGACTTAATAGATGATTTTTTAGATCACATCAATATTTCATTTGAAACTTTCTGCAATGAGTTTATTGGAAGCTGGATGTTTGGTTACATCAATGCTTTGAAACAGGTTGGTGTCAGGACAGTACTGTTCTGTATTTCCGCCCGTTTTACTGAACCCAGACGCTTCACCCACGCTCCAACTGGAACAACAATTTGTGTATTACCTGTTCCTAAAAGGTATCTTATATACCGTGCCATTCGACACAAGGCACTAAATCTTTATGGTGCAAATAAGGGTCAGACATTTAGAGACATTCAAGACCCTAATATTCGCCGTCATTCCCTACTGACAAAATTTAAGAATGTTGCTCAAAGTATCGGTTCTTATTTATCGACGCCTGTGGAGTTACTAGCACAAGAGATTCGACGTGAAGGTTGTCAAGCTATTTTGTGCCAAGAATATGAGTACGCCCGTTTTGACACTTGTGTACTTTTAGGACAACGAATGCGTATACCAGTGTTCGCGACTTTCCAAGGAGCCGATCAGACACATAGTTGGCTCGAATACCCCGTTCGAGATTTGGCGTTTCGGGAATGTACGGGTGTGATTATCTCTACAAAAACAGAGATTGAGCGGGTTAGTTCTCGTTACAAAATAGAATCGACCAAGATCGCACATATTTTCGATCCTATGGATGCGGTAAGATGGAGTGCTATAGACCGCAGTGAGGCACGATTAGCGCTTGACATTCCTCTTGATGCTAAGGTAGTGGTGTGTCACGGGCGAATTGATTTTTATCGCAAAGGGTTCGACATTCTTTTAACTGTTTGGGATCGAATCTGTAGCGATCGCCCGGATCAAGACCTCCGACTCCTGCTTGTAGGGACAGGTCCGGACGCTGACAAACTCGATAAATGCATTGCAACTATGCAGTTGCGAGGGGTTATGTGGCGGGACGAATTTGTGAACGATCACACTATACTTCAGCGTTACTTGTCGGCAGCTGACGTTTATACCCTTTCATCCCGCCAAGAAGGCTTTCCCATAGCGCCGTTGGAAGCAATGGCTTGCGGTCTACCGATAGTAGCCACTGATGTTCCGGGTATACCGGACATTCTAGAAGGAGGCGCGGTTTCCGGTGGACTTGTCGTGCCACGGGAAGATGCAACCGCATTAGCGTCTGCTCTGGGTAATGTTTTGGACAATGACGTTTGGAGAGTCCAGTTAGGTAAGCTTGCTCGTTGTCGAGTTGAGGAGTACTTCTCACCTGGGGTAATAGGCAAGCAACTGCGAGACTTTATGTTGATACAGTAGTCAGCATAAAAAATCTAAGTGTTTTCTTGAAGCACTTTTTTAGTTTGAAATCGTAGCACGTCGGAGTCGAAAAATGTTCTTATTTTCAAAAGTCAAAACTTGTGGGTACCTCATGATACACCTGCAAGTTGTGCAAAATTCAGGAGAATCATAACCCTGAATTCTTCTAGTAAACAAGGAGATGAAATATGCCACAGGTTTCTGTTGTCATTCCCGCCTACAATGCAATGAATTATTTGCCAGAAACTCTAGAAAGTGTTTTACAACAAACTTTCACAGATTTTGAAATTTTGATTGTGAATGATGGCAGTTCTGATCGGATTGTAGAATGGGCAGCAGGCGTCACAGATTCGCGAGTCAAACTGATTTCGCAGAGAAACCAAGGTGTATCGACAGCTCGCAATCAAGGTATTATGCATGCTCAAGGAGAGTATGTGGCATTTCTAGATGCAGATGATTTATGGGAGCCAACTAAGTTAGAAAAACAAGTGCATTATCTGGCAGAGCGAAGAGAAGTAGGGTTAGTTTATACCTGGACAGCTTTGATTGATACTTTGGGTGAGCCAACTGGGAGAGTTTTTGCGTCCCATGTAGAAGGTGATGTCTGGAAGCAACTGATTGAAAATGACATGATTTCTACTGGGAGTTCAACGATGATTCGTCGTAGTTGTTTTGACGAAGTGGGAGTCTTCGATCCCAGTCTCGCTTTTGCAGAAGATTGGGATATGTGGCTTCGGATCGCGGCTCGTTATTCATTTGGAGTAGTAAAAGAATCTTTAACCTTATATCGACAGCATCCTAATAATGCGACTCAAAATCGTCAGAAAATGATCCAGAGTCTTCGTATAGTGATCGAAAAAACATTTCAATCTGTGCCATTAGATTTGCTGTATTTAAGAAATAGAGCTTATGCAAATTTTACGCTGGGTTTAGCATGGCTCGCTATAGATAAAGGAGACTACAAACAGGCAATTCATTATCGTACCTTAGCTTTTCAACACCATCCACGAGTCTGTTTATCGGAAAAATTTCTGCGCTTGAGTTTGGCGATCGCAATGCTTCGTTTGTTTGGTCCTCATGGATACGATGGAGTGCGAAACCTCACTCATCTCCTGCATCAACGTCTATTAGGTTTTTTCAGCTAATTCCTAGACATTTATCCTCCTTCAGTTAGTAGTCAGCGATAAATGGTCGCGGCTTTGAATACTCAAAAAAATCATGAGAAAGATTGCTAATAACTGAAAGTTGACGGCTGAATACTTGTGCTAATTCCTAATTTTTGTATTTTCAGGGAAGACGCTTACTACTATGCACATTATTGTCTTAGAACCATATCCTTCCTCTCGCCGTGGGGGACAAGAATTAGTACTGTTAGACATCTGTCGCGGTCTAGCTAGGCGAGGGCATAAAATCGCTTTACTTTACACTAAAGAAGAGAATCTTCTCGAGCAATATCGAGAGTTTTGTTACTGTGTCATCAAGGTTAGCCAATTCATCAACTCTCAGCCGCAACATATTCTGAGTTTTTTAGCTGATATTTGGAAAGTTACTAGAGAAATTCCCAAAACAGAAAATAGTCTTGTCCTCTGCAATCAAGCCACAGACACTCCTTTTGCCTCCGCTTTAGCTTTATCAAAAAATATTCCTTTAGTTTGTTATCTCCATTATCCTCCCGTAGCTCCGCCATCCTCGGCATGGATGGGAAATAAAGGAATAAAGCGCTGGAAATATTTCCTCTTGGGGACAATTCATAAATATCAGTGGAGTTTTGCTATAAAAAAGGTAAAACATTTCATCACAGTTTCAAATCAAACTAAGTTAGACTGGGTAAATAGCGGCTATCGAGAGGAAATGGAGCGCAAAATTGATGTTGTCTATAACGGCATTGACCTAAAAACTTACAAAACTACAACCAATCTTTCAATATCGAGGAATCTTTGGAATCTTTCTGAAGATGTGAAAGCGATCTTGTATGTCGGGAGAATAGATAAAGAAAAAGGATTAGAAATCCTGCTCAAAGCTTTTGCTTTGTTACGAAAAACTAATGCTAATACTCAATTATTAATTGCTGGAAAACCTTTAATTCAAGGAGAAGAATACAAACAATCCTTAGAAAAACTCGTAATTGAGTTGGGTATAGAAAATGATGTGAAATTCCTCGGTTACGTCACGGATACTACAAGTCTTTATCAAATTAGTAATATAACAGTTCTACCTAGTATATGGCCAGAGCCTTTCGGACGAACAATTGTTGAGTCAATGGCGAGTGGAACTCCTGTAGTTGCCAGCCGCATTGGCGGGATTGCGGAAATTCTCACAGGAGAATTTCAAATTGGACTTTTCGAGCCGGGAAATGAGCAAGATTTATCAGTGACTCTGAATCGCTTATTAAATTGGAAAGATCGAGATCCCAATTTAGCCCAGAGATGTCGCCAGCATATTGTGTCCCAATTTAGTATGGACACAATGGTTGATGCAATTGAAAAAGTTATGAAACACAGATTGGTACAAACCAGCAGTCAGCAATTAGCAGTTAGCAAATAGCTTTTCAAGTTTCGAGAGCGTCTAGTTATGTTTTTTTAAATCAGAATTCTGTGGTTTTGTGAGATAAATAAAGGGTGCTAAGTTTTATGCATATTTTAGTTTTAGAGCCAGAACCTTCCTCTACTCGGGGTGGACAAGAAGTCGTTCTATTTGACTTTTGTCGCGGTTTGCAACAGCGGGGACATCAGATCACTCTCATCTATAATAAAGAAGGAAATTTACTTAAGCATTATCAAGAATTTTGTCGGCAAACTTTAAAGGTAAATAGATTTATCATTTATCGACCGAGCCATCTTTTTAGTTTTGTAGCCGATCTTAAAAAAGTTATCGATAAAGTTCCACTGATTCAGAATACTATTATCCTTTGTAATCAATTTCAAGACACTCCTTTCGGACATGCTCTCTCTTTATCACAAGACATTCCTTTAGTTTGTTATCTCCATTTACCTCCTCCACTTATTGTGCCTAAATGGCAGTGGAACAAGGGACCAAAAGGAGTCAAACACTTTATTTCGCTCTCAAATATTCAATTTCAGTGGAATTTAGGATTGAAAGGTGTACAGCATTTTATTGCTGTTTCAAATCAAACGAAATTAGATTGGGTGAAGCGTGGCTACAAAGAAGATATAATTGATGTGGTTCACAACGGAATTCACTTAGATGTATATAAACCTTTAAATAAACATTCTCTCATGAGAAAGGAATGGAATATTCCTGAACATACTCGAGTGATATCTTATGTGGGTAGGATAGATCAAGTAAAAGGGTTAGAAACGCTACTCAAAGCTTTTGCTTCGTTGTTATTGAGTACTAAAGCTAAGTTATTAATTGCAGGAAAGCCTTTAAATCAAGGAGAAGAATACCAAAAATCATTAGAAGAACTCGCCATCAATTTGGGAATTGAAAATCATGTAAACTTCCTTGGTCATATTACGAATACAACTAGTCTTTATCAAATTAGTGATATCACAGTTTTACCCAGTCTGTGGTCCGAACCTTTTGGACGAGTCATTGTTGAGTCAATGGCAAGTGGAACTCCTGTAGTTGCAAGCCGAATTGGTGGAATTTCAGAAGTTTTAACAGGAGAGTTTAAAAATGGACTTTTTGAGCCTGGAAACGAGCGAGACTTATCAGCGACTCTCAGCCGAATGATGGATTGGAGAGATCGCGATCCTCATCTAGCCCAGAGGTGTCGCCAGCATATTATCTCTAAATTTGGTGTAGACAAAATGGTTGATGGGATTGAAAAAGTCTTAGAAAAGATAAGTTGTGAACCAGAGCGATCGCAAAATTATCCAAAATCTCATTTATTATTGATGCAGCATACGGGGGGCGATCTAGATGAGCGGTAAAGAACTTATCATTGAGGCAGGTAGAACTGAGAGTCAATATTGGAAAGATCTGTGGAAATACAGAGAATTATTCTACTTTCTCGCATGGCGAGATATTTTGGTACGCTATAAGCAGACTGTTATTGGGATGGCATGGGCATTGATTCGGCCCTTTTTGACGATGCTGGTGTTTACATTTGTGTTTAGTACTCTGGCTAAGCTACCCAGTGAAGGTAATACGCCTTACCCAATTTTGGTGTTTGCAGCTCTACTGCCTTGGCAGTTTTTCTCTGGAGCGCTGACAGAATGCAGTAACAGTTTGGTGAACAACGCCAACTTGCTTTCTAAGGTTTACTTTCCGCGTTTGATCGTGCCAACGAGTGCAGTGATTGTCAGCTTTGTAGACTTCTTGATTTCTGGGATAATTTTGTTGGGGTTGATGGCTTACTACAACTTTATTCCTGATTGGCGCATTCTGACACTGCCACTGTTTATTCTCATTGCCTTTGCTGCTTCCATCGGGGCGGGGTTATGGCTGGCGGCGTTGACTGTGGAGTATCGCGATTTCCGTATTATCGTACCGTTTATTGTCCAGTTTGGTTTGTACATTTCGCCTGTGGGTTTCAGCAGCAGTAGAATACCCGAACAGTGGCGGCTACTGTATTCACTTAACCCAATGGTAGGAGTCATTGACGGTTTCCGTTGGGCAATTTTGCACGGCTCCTCACAGAT
Source organism: Rhizonema sp. PD37 (assembly GCA_029379215.1). Lineage (GTDB taxonomy): Bacteria > Cyanobacteriota > Cyanobacteriia > Cyanobacteriales > Nostocaceae > Rhizonema. The sequence continues at coordinate 10,954 of JAQYWO010000104.1, read as the reverse complement.
ATATTTACCGGGTTTTGCATTATCTCTGGTAATAGTGGCGTTGCTGCTCTGGAGTGGGATTTGGTACTTCCGCAAGATGGAACGTACTTTTGCTGATGTGATTTAGATCTATATCAATTCTATATCGGTCGTGAGAATTATTTTTTGAATGAACGACAAGGCAGTACGTTCTTGGTTCCCCGGCAGTCTCTGCCGAAACACAGAGAATCTACGAATCATTTAGCACTGCTATAGCTCTAAAAATTATATAGGAATCAGGGAGATGTCAAATACTGTTATTAAGGTAGAAAATTTAGCTAAAAAGTACGTTATTGGATATCAGGAGGAAGGAATTTACAGTTATAAGACTTTTCGGGGAGCAATGACGGAAGCGGCAAAGTCTCTAAAGAATGTTCTCAACCCTAATTTCAGAAAGGAAGTTGAGGACACCCGCAAGGAGTTTTGGGCGCTGAAAGATGTGTCTTTTGAGATTAAGCAGGGTGACAAAATTGGCATTATTGGGCGTAATGGTGCTGGAAAATCAACACTTCTCAAAGTTTTGAGTAGAATTACTGAGCCTACGCGTGGCTCAGTCCGTATCAAAGGGCGAGTTGCTAGTTTATTGGAAGTTGGTACGGGTTTTCACCCAGAACTAACTGGAAGAGAGAACATTTTTCTGAATGGTGCAATTCTGGGGATGAGCAAGGTTGAAATTCAACGCAAGTTTGATGAGATTGTCGAGTTTTCGGAGATTGAAAAGTTTTTAGATACCCCAGTTAAGCGCTATTCTTCTGGTATGTATGTGCGTTTGGCTTTTGCTGTAGCAGCTCACTTAGAACCAGAAATATTGATTGTAGATGAAGTGTTAGCAGTAGGAGATGCTACTTTCCAGAAAAAATGCCTTGGCAAAATGGGAGAGGTTGCAGAAGGTGGTAGGACAATCATATTTGTTAGCCATAATATGCAAGCAGTCAGGCGGTTGTGTTCTCAAGCAATCTATTTAGAAAAGGGAATTAGCAAGACAATTAATAATGTTGAAGATGCAATCCAACGCTATTCTGCTCAATCTTCTACGTCCAACTTTGATATTAACCTAGATTCGCTGCGGAGAACAAATAGTGAATTTGGACAAAAGGCTCGTTTACTTCGGATTCGGTTAGCCCCAGAAACTAGTCTTAGCTATGGGCAACCAATAGAACTCATTTTTACTATTCAGTGTTTTCGTGAAGTATCAGATTTAGCTATTGGAATTGGTTTTGATACTGTAGATGGTAATAGAGTCATGACTCTTGACTCCGATCACGACCAACCTACATTAGAATTACCCATTGGTATCCACGAAGTTCACTTTTATATAGATAGAAATCCACTGCATCCAAATGTCTATTCAATATCTATGGCAATACATTCAAATACTTATCCTTTAGATGTTGTGGCTGGTAACTTGACTTGGGAAGTTAGTTCTGGGCCGACAGACTTAGTAGGCGATAGAGGTTATGGTGCTTGTCGTTTACCAGTTCAGGTGACTCTCGCTCCTCCATTGTATGAGCCATCATACACAGCAAACCTAAAGATGTAAACTTAAAACTTCTCTTTCTTGTCTTGATGTGGCAGTTGAATCCGTAATGAGAAGTTATCTGATTGCAAAGCTGGAAAATGTATTGAACCCCTAGAGAATATAGGCGAAGAAGAATAGCTTTTACCTGATTGCTGATGAAGAACTATGAAAATTGTTTATGACATATCAGTTTTAGGATACGGTCATTATTTCAATGCAAAGGCGGGAATCTTTAGAGCCGTTGAGAATTTAGCTTACGGACTGAAGAACGCAAAAGAGGATGACCTATTTTTCTACGTAAGTGGTGATGCTTATAACATATTTACCGCTCTCAACTACCTTGAGTCTAATCCAGAGTTAGTAAGAGTTCCTTTATTTCACAAAAACTGGAAGTTGAGACGAAATCTTAATGATACCCTGCGCTTCCTCAATTCCAAAATTGACTCTACCTCGAAACTACAGAAAATACCGCTACAAGCTTTGAGGAAAATAGTGATTGATATTGTTCGTCAGATGGAAATCTTTTCTGAACGAAGTGATGCTAAAAGTTTGGGAGAATTTGATATATATCACTCGCCTTTCTATGCCATTCCGCCACAGGTTAGAGAAACAAGTTATATAAAAAAGTTTCTCACAGTGAATGATATGATTCCATTTTTGTACCCAGAGTTTTTTGAAGGTAGTCAACAAAATATTGATAATGTTGTACAAGCTGTAGAAAGTTTAGACTCAGAATCATATGTTTTATGTATATCTCAATCGACTAAAAACGATTTGTGCAACTACTCGAAAAATCTCGCTCCAGAAAGGATTTTCATAACTCCCTTAGCAGCATCACAACTTTTCTATCATTGCTCGGATGCTCAAAAGATCGAAGCGACTCGTCGCAAATATAATATTCCAAATGCACCATATATTCTTAGTTTAGGGACACTAGAACCTAGAAAAAATGTTGTTCAGACAATCCGATGTTTTATTAAACTCGTTGAACAGCAAAATATCAAAGATTTATATCTGGTATTAGCTGGCTCAAAAGGTTGGAGCTACGAGAAAATTTTTGCCGAAATTTCCAGCAATCATAACTTGAAAGACAAAATTATTGTTACAGGCTATGTCGCTGATGAAGATTTAGCGCCACTCTACAGTGGTGCGCTTGCTTTTGTTTATCCTTCATTTTACGAGGGCTTCGGTTTACCACCTTTAGAAGCTATGCAATGTGGTGTTCCCGTTATCACCTCAAACACTTCCTCCTTACCTGAGGTTGTTGGTGATGCTGGAATTATGGTTGCTCCCAAAGATGTTGATGGACTGTGTCACAGTATGTTTGAGCTTTATAGCAATCTCTCTTTACGTCAGTCTCTGGCTGATAAATCTTTAGAACAGGCAAAAAAATTTAGTTGGGAGAAATGCACTTCTTCAACGATCGCTGCCTACAAAACTGCTTTATCTACCTAAATATCAGGTACAAAAATCGAAATTATGAGAATTGCAATTTGGCATAACTTACCCAGTGGAGGCGGCAAAAGAGCTTTATATTATCATGTTAAAGGTTTGTTAGAGCGCGGTCATACCTTGGAATCTTGGTGTCCGCCAACAGCAGATCGAACTTATTTATCACTAAGCAATATTATTAAAGAAAATATAGTCCCACTTCATCAACCTGTAGAAAAGTCGGGTTTGGTGGGCAGCATTTTGAGTCCCTATCAAAGAATTGTTGATCGAATTCAAGCGCTGGAGCAACACTGTCAGCAGTGTGCTGATGAAATCAATCGTGGTGATTTTGACATACTTTTTGCAAATTCCTGTTGTTTCTTTCGGACTTCAGCAATTGGTCGATATGTCAATATACCAAAAGTTATTTATTTAGGAGAACCAAATCGATGGTTGTATGAAGCCATGCCGCAATTACCTTGGTTAGCTTTACCTTCAATCAAAGCCTGGTGGTCTTCACCTAAATATTTACAGGCGTTTTTAAACAACCTGATTGAAGTCCAGGGAATTCGAGTGCAAGCTCGAGAAGAGTTACACAATATCCAAGCTTTTGATTTAATTCTTGTCAATTCTCTTTTCAGTCGTGAAAGTGTTCGCAGAACTTATGGTTTAGACTCCAAGGTTTGTTATTTGGGAATTGACAGCGACATGTTCAAACCGTTGAATTTACCACGAGAGAATATAGTTGTTGGTTTGGGATCGATTTATATTGGAAAAGGTCTGGAACGAGCAGTTCACGCTATTGCCACAATAGAGAAAGATCGAAGACCTTCTTTAATTTGGATTGGTAATTTCTCTGAAGCAAGTTATCAGCATCAAATTGCGCAACTTGCACTCTCTCTAGAGGTTGATTTTGTCCCTAAAGTCAATATTTCCGATGCGGAGGTGGTCAATCTACTTAACCAAGCTTCGGTAATGATTTACACGCCAGTATTAGAACCCTTTGGTTTGGCACCCCTAGAAGCTAATGCCTGTGAAACTCCTGTGGTGGCGATCGCCGAAGGTGGAGTCAGAGAAAGTATCAAAGATGGCATTAACGGTTTTTTAATTAACAATAATAATCCCGTGGAAATCGGTCAGGCAATTTCAAGACTGCTTTGCGATCGCGAATTAGCCCATCGAATAGGTAAGCAAGCAAGAAGCTACGTTTTGGAAAAATGGAGTCTGGAGAAAGCAATTGACCAACTTGAAGAATATCTCCACCAGACAAAAGTCAACAGAATTTTTTCGCATACAACCACACCGAAAACTGTACAGGCGGGTTTCATCTAATTAACTAGTCCGCCGAAAAGATATTTTTATTAAACAGACTTGTACCAACAACTAACAATTAACAATTAACCATGCAAGCTCGTCTCATTGCTTTTTATCTTCCTCAATATCACCCAATTCCAGAAAATGATGAGTGGTGGGGTAAAGGTTTTACCGAATGGACTAACGTTACCAAGGCGAAACCTTTGTTTCCTTGGCACTATCAACCTCACTTACCTGCAGATTTAGGATTCTATGATCTCCGAGTCCCAGAAACCCGCATTCATCAAGCAGAAATAGCGCGTGCGTATGGTATTGAAGGATTCTGTTACTGGCATTACTGGTTTGGTAACGGTAGACGTATCTTGGAAAGACCATTTAACGAAGTTCTTCAGTCGAAGCAACCTAATTTTCCCTTTTGCCTGGGATGGGCAAACGAGACATGGACGGGAATATGGCACGGTAGCCCAAACAAGATTTTGATGCAGCAAACTTATCCAGGCAAAGAAGATTATAAAGCTCACTTTTACAGTTTACTCCCTGCTTTTACAGATGAGAGGTGTATCAAAATAGATGGTAAACCGATCTTTGTCGTGTTCAGACCAGATAAATTGCCTTCTTCCAAAGAGTTTACTGATTGCTGGCGTGAATTAGCCTTAGAAGTTGGACTTTCAGGTATTTATTTTATCGGTATAGCAGGAAGTGAACTTTGGGAGTACGAAAGAGAAGGATTTGATGCTTTCACTCTGCATATTCCTGGAGATATTTTAGGTCGCATCCCTCGAAGTCTTGCTGACAAAGTTTGCTATAAAATTACGAGAAAAAACTTTAGGGAGTTTTTGCGAGACACCTTTTCTCTTCCCAGAACATATGACTACCGTCAGATCGTTCAATATGCTTTTCCACAAGTCCCTCCCAACAAAAAGTTTTTCCCTTGCGTAATTCCAAATTGGGATAATACCCCACGAAGTGGTGTGAATGGAGTCGTCTTTCAAAATTCAACTCCTGAGCTTTTTAGAAGTCAATTGAGAAATGGACTAGCAATAGCTTCAAATCAAAAGCCGGAAGAAAGGTTAATCTTTATTAAGTCTTGGAATGAGTGGGCAGAAGGTAATTATCTTGAGCCTGATCGAGAACATGGAACCGCTTATCTTGAAGTGGTTGCTGAAGTATTATCTAGCTCATCTGAATTGCTAAGTGCCACATCTTAATGAAAACTTATGAGAAAATCTGTCAAAGTCCAGATTATCAGTCGGAGTATTCTAGCTGAAAATACGAGCGGGAACTCTGCATATATTTTGAGTTTTCTACGCTACTTGCGACAAGTAGGTTGTGAAATTGAGTACATACTCCTTGATTCATCATCTAATGGCAGATTTCCTTGGTATATCATTCCCTCTAGTTTGTTAAAACTTGCTAAGGTATCGGCTAAGAATCACTTGAGAATAGGTCGTGTTCTGGTGAGATTTAACTCTGTTTCAGATTTGCTGATTGAAACGTTGCGACCAGTATATGATCGCTTGCCAATCACCTTGAAAAATATTTACCGTTCTGGGAGGGATAGACAACAGCAACAGCCTAAGTATCTCACGACCTCTCAATCTTGGGATGTTCCGCTCACACCAGAGGAAATTGCTTTTGCCAATTCACGGTTTGAGAAATTTAACCCAGATGTGGCGATCGCTAATTACGCTTTTTTAGGAAGTATTTTAGACTCCCCTTTTCTAAACCACTCAGTATTAAAAGTTATACTGACCCACGATGTCCGTCATCAAAGATCTGCTGGGTTAAAAGAATTAGGACTTGTTTCTTTTGAGTCAGATTGGAGTCGGGAACGGGAAACTCAAGAGTTGTCTAAAGCTCAAGTCCTGTTAGCAATTCAGGAAGAAGATGCTCACCTTTTTAAGGAAATGGTTCCGCAATCTGAAGTCATTTGTCTGCCTATGTCGGTGGAATCGCACTCTCATACCGTCAAGCAAGTCACAGGTCGATGCTTATTTGTCGGTAGTGCTACAGATCACAACCACTACGGTCTACAGTGGTTTCTAGAGAATGTATGGCCTCTTATTATACAGTTAATTCCTGATTGCAGCCTTCATGTATGCGGTACTGTCTGTAACTTTATTCAAGGAACTTTTCCAAATGTTCATCTTTTAGGAAGGGTGGAGGATTTGAAACCGGAATATAGTGCGGCGTCCGTTTGTTTAGTTCCCTTGCTAGCTGGGAGTGGGTTGAAGATTAAACTTGTGGAGGCAATGTCCTACAGTCGCGCTTGTGTTTCGACTAGTGTAGGTGTTCAAGGATTGCGTGAAATTGTTGGGAAAACGACTCTGGTGGCAGATACACCTGAAGATTTTGCTATGCATGTGCATACGCTTTTAAACAATCCAGATAAACGACGATGGATGGAGGTACAAGCTGATGAGTTTGTGACACAAAAGCTTTCTCCGCAGGCTGTTTATCAGCCTTTTATAAATTACGTTTATCAGTACTTGCATTCAGGTTAAATAAAGGTATAAATATGAACATAGTAAGTAGAATACAGTTTCCACAGACTGATGTAGCTTCTGAGTTATATTTCAAGGTTGATAAGTCGTCTACAGATTTTTCTGCGAGTGTAGGCGCAGATAGCCTATGGCATCGCCAGGTTCCTCTACATCAAGGTGCTAAAATTTCTTTTAATACGTACTTTAACTCATTTTATGAATCTTTTTATACAAAATATACGATTCTTAGCTCACTATGCTATTTACTGAAGCTTGAGGGTGATTTTGAAGTTGCTGTTTATCGAGATGAAGAAAGTAAAAAAGAGCTTCTTTGTTCTCATAAATTTGCGCAATGTCAATTATCTGATTATGTGAAGCTTTATTTACCAGAACTTAGGCAAGATCAAGAGGCTGGTCGAATTTATCTGGAAATAACTTGTTTGAGTGAAGAAGGTTTGTTTTCCGAAGGGTTACTTGTCACAGAACAAGAAAAGCAGAGAGATGTGTCACTTGGTATCATCACTTGCACTTTTAAGAAAGAATTTTATGTCAAAAAGACAGTGGATTCTATTTTACAAGATAGTTTATTGCAGGATAAACAATTTAAAGTTTTTGTAGTGGATAATGGAAAAACTTTGAATGGAGGTGATTTTGAATCAGAAAAAGTGAAGCTTATTTCTAATCGTAATGTGGGTGGCGCAGGTGGTTTTACGAAAGGATTGATTGAAGCGTTACAGGAGGGAATTTATACTCACTTTTTGTTTATGGATGACGATATAGAGTTAGATAGTGAAGTCATCTACAAGCTTTTTTCACTGTACGAGTATGCCAAGCAAGATTTTGCCATATCTGGCAGTATGCTAGATTTATACAAAAAGCATATTCTGTATGAAGCAGGAGCCGTATATAACAAATGTTTTGATAATACAGGAAATTTGCAATATTATCCGTTTGAAATTACTTCTCTCAAGCGTAATCTTGATTTGAGAGATCCTTCTGTTCTCAATTTACTATTGTCAGAAGATAATATAGATTACGGCTCGTTTTGGTTTTTTGCATTTTCTAAAGAAGTGATTGAGAGTATTGGGTTGCCATTCCCATTCTTTATGAAAATAGACGATATAGAGTTTGGTTTACGAGTCAAACAATATCTTGATAATAGAATAGTAGCTTTTCCATCATTTGCTGTATGGCATGAACCATTTTACGCGAAGAAACCTGTTTGGGATGTTTACTATTGCACACGAAATCAACTCATAACGAATTCAATTCATGATTCGCTGACATACTTGAGGACGATAAAGATTTTAACGAAGTGTATTATTTACAACCTATTAAGATTTGATTATAACTCTGCACAAATGTATGTCAAAGGTTTTGATGATTATATGGAGGGTGCTAATTTTATTAGAAGTCATGACTCGGAAATTCTACATTCTAAGATTTTTGCAGACAGTAAAAGTTATAAGAGTCAATCTATAGTAAATAATTTGGAATTAAATGGGGAAGATTATCAAGTTACAAAAACAGGAAAGTTGAAAAAAATATTTACGCTATTAACACTTAATGGTCATTTACTGCCTAGATTTTTAATAAGTGATGAGAGTGCAGTAATTCGGCAGGGATTTACAGAACAGGACTCAGTTTGTAAAGCATTTGCTAAAAAAAGAATTATTTTTGTCATGGAGAAGAATCCACAATCTTACCAAAATGAACTAGATAACAAAGCAGGTATTAATATCTTATTAAATTGGATAAAATCAGCCCTAAAAAGTCGTTGGAAATGGTCTGCAATCAATGCAGAGTGGAAAAAAGCGACTCAGGAGTTGACTTCTATAAAATTTTGGCAGAATTACCTTGAACCCCATTAAGGAGAACAGGGCGATACGGCGATACTGCGGTTGCCAAGGGCATCGCGGCGGAATTTTTAGCAAACTTTTAGTCTAAAAAGACTAGTTTCTCCGTCTGATACTATAAAACAGATTGTGATTGTAAGAGCGAAGTACGCATTCAACCTAAAACCTTTGCCTTACCTATAACTTCAATGAGTAAGTATGTAAGTCAATGATCATAACAATTTAATATTAAATTTCATAATTCATATAAGTGAGGAAGGGTGCATGAAAGTAGATTGGCTGATTGTCGGCGCTGGATATTCAGGTTGTGTGCTAGCCGAACGGATTGCAACTCAGACTCAACAACGAGTGCTGATTGTGGAAAGAAGAGACCACATCGGCGGTAATGCGTATGATTTTTACAACGAGCATGGTATTTTAGTACACAAATACGGTCCCCATATTTTCCATACCAAATCCAAAAAAGTTTGGGATTACTTATCTCAATTTACGGAATGGCGACACTATTATCATCAAGTGCTTGGTGTGTTGGAAGGGAAAAAGGTTCCCATACCATTTAATCTCAATTCACTTTACACCCTATTTCCTCCTCGTTACGCTGAAAAGTTAGAAGAACAGCTTTTAGAACATTTCGGTTTTGGTGTCAAAGTCCCAATCCTAAAGTTGCGTGAAAGCGCTAGTGGTGATTTAGAGTTTTTAGCCAACTACATATATGAAAATGTCTTCTTACGCTACACAATGAAGCAGTGGGAACTGAAGCCAGAGGAATTAGATCGTGGCGTAACAGGAAGGGTTCCAGTTTATATCAGCCGGGACAATCGCTACTTTCAAGATCCTTACCAAGCCATGCCAAAGCATGGTTATACCGAGATGTTTCGTCGGATGTTAGCTCATCCCAATATAATGGTTCTTCTAAATGCAGATTATCGTGAAGTTATTAATGATATCAAATTCAATCGGATGATTTATACGGGTCCGATTGATACTTTTTTTGACTATATGTATGGTGAACTCCCTTATCGTAGTATCCGCTTTCAATTTGATACACTGGATCGAGAGTACTACCAGGAAGTAGGTACAGTTAACTACCCTAACGATTATGATATTACCCGTATTACCGAACAAAAGTATCTATCAGGACAAACTTCTCCCAAAACCACATTGGTTATGGAGTATCCTCAAGCCTACGTACCTGGGAAAAATGACCCTTACTATCCCATTCCGCGTGAAGAAAACCGCGATCGTTATGACTTTTACCTTAAAGAGGTAGAAAAATTGAACGGTACGGTTATCTTTGCAGGAAGGCTTGCTGAATATAAATATTACGACATGGATCAGGCGGCATTACGTGCTTTAAGTCTGTTTGAGAAGCAATTAACTATTAGCAGTTAACCTAAGAGTTGTTCAATCACAGTTTATTTAAGGTTGCGACATGAGTTCTTCTCCAGTTTGCCTTGATGCCATAGTGGTGCCTCTCGTTGTCGGAGAAACACTGCTTGATGTTGGATGTGGTTTGGGTAGATGGGGTAGTCTGATTCAAAATAATTACTGGGAGGCCAACTTACAAAAACCTCCATTAATTGATGGATTTGATGCGTTTCCTGCAAATGTAGAATTTTGTTCTCGACATCAATATTATCATCATGTATGGCATCAAGTCATGCCATCACCTCTATCGGGTAAATGGGATACAGTTCTAGCGTGTGAAATTATTGAACACGTAGAACAAGAAAAAGTGGAATATTTTCTCGAAATTTTGGAGAGTGTTGCTAATAAAAGAGTTATTATTTCTACACCTAATTATCCCTGCCTAAGAGGTGGTTCAGATACCATAGTTGGGTTTAATGATTTTGACGCTCACTTAAGTTATGTATCTCGTAGAGATTTTCGTAATCGGGGATATAAGATAGTAGGTGCTGGTATACGAAAATGGACTAAATATCCCGGTCTATTAGTGGAACAATTGATTGCTCCTTGGAAACCTGGATTTCAATCAATTTCACAATTAGTTCCTTTTTTGGCAGATTCAATTATCGCTTATAAAGATATAGTGAAACCCAACAAAGTATAAAAAATGTTGAGTTTCGTTCCTCAAACGCCAGATTCATAGGAAGGGAAACCCTCCTACTAAACTGGCTCCCCAACCTACGCAACTGAAAGGTTTTTGGCGTTAACTGAACCGTATTGGTTTATAGTCAAAAATTATTACCGATCATAATTTTATAGTCGCATAAAGAAACCCCACAGTGCTTGCAGTGAGGTTTTTTTGTAATTATATCCCACCTTCCGCACCCCTAACTATCACACAGGGAGATTACTGAGATAAAAAAGTC
>JAQYWO010000521.1 GCA_029379215.1 Rhizonema sp. PD37 | reverse complement strand
ATTATGTGTTAACACACGTGAATGTTCCGTTGAAAATATACCGATATAAAATAAATCGCCAAATTAAGAAGAAGCTTTCTTTAACCTAACCATTTTCCACAATGAGAACAATAACCAGGTTGGTAAAAATTTAATATTTTTTGATGGCAATAGAGGCAGGTATTCTCTAATAGAATGCGATGATGAGGAAAAAACTTAACATTTTCGATAAAGGGTGATAGTCCTCGCTATCTCAAAGAAGTGGAAGACATGTCCATTCAAAGGAGTTTGCTTGCGCTATTGACTATCCCTCCCTTGTAAGACAAATCTTTCGACCAATGACGTTCTGCGATCGCCTTCAGCATGGTAATAACAATGCTTACTGGGACTAAAGTTGTTGCACTCAAATTGCCCCAATCAAAATTTGTTTTGCAGTTAAATCTAATTCAGGGAAAGCCAGAGAAATAATCCTGTCATCTCCTCGGAATGGCGTAATCTGGTATTCATCATCAATCAACTGGCAGATAGAAAGTGTTGGTTGTTTGGGATTTCCAGTAAATTTTTTAGCTCCAATTCCAAGGTAATCAACTATCCAGTATTCGGGAATTTTCAGGCTTTCATATTTACCAAATTTCATGTAGTAATCATCATCCCAATTAGTGGAAACAACTTCTACAACTAATGGAATTGACGCGCTATAAATTACCGTAGATTTTTTCTTCCATAATGGCTCATTCACAAGATTTGTTCGATTTAGTAGTAATACATCCGGTGAGTAACCTGATTCACTTGTGGAAGGTTTTACTAATGCTGTTTTTGGAATAAAGTAAGGTAAGTTTAATCGAACATACTCAAAGCTGATTTTACCTGCTATAAAGCCCACAACATCTTCATGGTCGCCTATTGGTTGGACCATTTCAACAATTACTCCATCGTATAATTCATAACGTCCCCCTGGCGGACGCCATTCAGTAAATTCTTCAAAGGTTACAGATTTGGTTAGAGCTTGAGTCATTGCTATATTGTAGTTAGGTTACATTTTTTCATAAAACTATTCAAGTGTTCCTACAATGTATTCCTAATTGGCAAACTTCGCTTGTGCTTGCTCGATGTATAATTTCATGAGTTCTTGAGCATCCTCAATGCTTTTGGGACGAGAACCCAATATTCTAATAAAAAAAATCCGCTCCTCTACACTTTTGTGATTAAGAATGAGGACATACTCTGTAATTTTCTGATGTCTCCTGTTACGTGTTTAGTTACTAAATCTATTCTACTGTGGGCTAACTCTTCGTTGTAGGGTAGGAGTACCCATTCTTAAGAGAGCAAGAGTGATAAAAGCAGTGGGACGCACGAATTAAATTAAACAGGACTGATCCAAAAGTTACCAAAAAGCTTAATTTATTGAATTGTGTTAGCATCATATAATTGAAAAAATATTAATCTTCGTCACTTTCAGCAAAATTTACTTGCTCGTATAGTTCATTTAGTGGAATTTGAAAATCAATTGTCTGGAGTGATAAAATTGTATATTCGCCTTCAATTTCAGTAAACGACCATTGACCTTCAGCAGTTTTCACATACTGCATCACATGATAATAATATTGGTCAATTAAAATATATTCCTTAAATTCAGGAATAGAACGATAATATAAAAACTTATTATCTTGGTCATAATTTTGAGTAAATTTAGATAAAACTTCCGCAATTAACATCGGATTCATAACCGTTGTTGTGCTAGTTCCTGTATAAACAGGTTGTCCTTGAATTACCATTACATCTGGGTATGCATGCTGCCGATACTTAGGCATCCACAAACGCACATTACCGATGTAAACATCATAATTCTTGCCTCTCAAAGCAAACTTTAAGTAGGCATAAAAGTTGCCTGCAATTTTATTATGATTTGTAGTGCCACCCGTCATTGGTACAATTTCTCCATCGCGGTATTCGCTCTTGTATTCTGCTTTTTCTTCCAGTGCTAAATATTCTTCTGGTGTGTAATGGCGTTTTTGTATTTCTAACTGCATAAAGATACCACCTATTCTTGTGCTGCTAATACTTTTGGGACAGAAACGGATAATGTTCAATTTCAATAAGAGGCTCTCACCCTAATTTTACTAGGTCTTGAATAATACACACTTCCAAAGTTGAAGCACAATTAAACACAACATACAACTGGTAGTTCTGCTTTAAGCGTTTACTCAGATCTTGCACTAGGAAAGAGCGAATGTTAATTCCTTGACTAAGAGCCAGTTCTCTCTTGCGTTCAATATCTTGTAAAAAAAGTAACACTACCAAATGGGGAAATATAGTTTGGAGCGTAATTTCAGCAGCTTCTCCCCAATCAGGTAGGTATGCCGGGGAACCCGTCCATCGCGCTGGTTCACCATCTTCGTTTACCCCACGCTTCGGGTGACGCTCGTTCGCATGATTGCTCTCCCTGTGGGAGAAGACTCGCTAACGCTAACGCTACCGCTGCGAAGATCGCCAGTCGCTACAACGCGGGGAACCCCAACGCAATACAGGAGTGCGACGGGAAACCCGTCTTCTCATTCTTCGGAGACGCTGCGCGAACAGCACTGGCTCCCTCCGGGTGACGCTCCTGCGTCGCTAACGCTGCGCTAACACCAGTCGCCTACGGCGGGAAAACGCCTCATGCGCGCTGGATTCACCGCAACGCGCTGGCGAACCAAGAAATAGTACTGGCTTTGAGGGCTTTAGTAGAAATGACAAATCGTTTTTCATATTTGCCGTCGTGACGTTTTAAATAGTACCAAGAGATATAAACGGGAAACTTTAAGCCTTGAAGACGGACAAGCAGTTATTGTCCCTGAGTCGCATTAAGAAGGCAGAAGGCAGCTATGCTGAGGGCAGAAGGAATCCCCATAACGCTCATTCAGGGGATTTAGTCTTGACGCAGTATTTCTTGTGGCACTCTCCTCGAAATACATAT
>JAQYWO010000103.1:4989-25664 GCA_029379215.1 Rhizonema sp. PD37 | reverse complement strand
GTAGTAAATTGCTTGACGCCTGCTCAGATCACTTGAGATTCTGCAAAATTTTCTAGCTGAAAAGATGATAAAATAATCTACTAACTCCGAAAAATTTGAGCAATTAGCTGTAAAATTCTACTCTAAAGCTAAAAATAATACCGATAAAATTATGAAAAAGTTTTTAGTGTCAGGGTTGTTATTGCTTTTGTTACCCTTGATGGCTTGTTCACATAAATCCGGGACTTCGGAAACGGCAAGCACATCAGATGTAAAGCCTTTGGTAACAGGGGCAATTCCCGATCAAGATCCAGAGAAGTTACAGCGCCAGTCTACTAAATTAGCAGCGTATTTGCAAAAAGAACTCGGCTTGCCTGTACAATACAAGCCAGTCACTGATTATACAGCAGCAGTGACTGGATTTAAAGTCGGAGATTTAGATCTTGTCTGGTTCGGGGGATTGACTGGTGTTCAGGCAAGGTTGCAAGTCCCAGGTGCAGAAGCGATCGCTCAGCGTGACGTAGACGAAAAATTCCACAGCATCTTCATTGCCAATAAGAAAAGTGGTCTAAAACCGTTAAAAGATATTAAGGATCTTCAACAACTTAAAGGGCATACCTTGACATTTGGTAGCGAGTCTTCTACCTCAGGACGATTAATGCCTCAATACTTTTTGAAACAAGCTGGCGTAGAATTAACAAATTTTAAAGGTCAACCTGGCTTTTCTGGTGACCATGATAAAACTATTAAACTTGTAGAAGTAGGAACATACGACGTAGGTGCTTTAAATGAAAAAGTTTGGTTGCAGCGCGTTGATGCCAAAGAAGTAGATTTGAACAAAGTAGAAGTTATCTGGCGTACCCCTGCCTTCTATGACTACCATTGGGTCATTAACCCTCAAGTTAAACAGCGTTATGGCGAAGATTTTGTCAAAAAAGTCCAAAATGCCTTCTTTAAATTAGACCCTAAAGTACCAGAACAAAAAGAAATCCTCGACCTATTTCAAGCAAAGAAATTTATTACCACCAAAAATGACAACTACGTGCAAATTGAACAAGTTGGTCGGGAAATTGGGAAAATAAAATAATCAGCTATCCGTCCAATACACTTAGCACATAATTATTCAAGGGTAAAGAAAGTGACCTCCTTAACTGCTAACCGAAGGATGCTAATAGCTCTTTATGACTCTACCAGTCCCAATTTTTGAACTGAAAAACGTTACAAAACAATTCAGAAATTCACCATCTTTGATTGACATCAACTTGCAAATATACCCTGGTGAATGCGTAGCCCTCGTCGGTTCCAGCGGTGCTGGGAAAAGTACTTTACTCAGCTTACTCAATGGTACGTTACAACCGACACAAGGAGAAGTCTGGGTACTAGGTCGCAACTTGGCACGACTGAATTCTCGGCAAATGCGGCAAGTACAACGGCAGATTGGTACAATTTATCAGCAATTTCATTTAGTAGACAATCTGCAAGTCATTCATAATGTTAATGCTGGGCATTTAGGACGGTGGTCATTTCTTAAAGCTGTAATTTCACTACTTTATCCAATAGAAGTGGAAACAGCAGCAAAAGCGTTGGTACAGGTGGGGATTCCTGAAAAGCTGTATGAACGTACTGATCGCTTATCTGGGGGACAACAACAACGAGTAGCGATCGCTCGTACATTAGTACAAAATCCTATCGCCATCCTCGCTGATGAACCTATCTCTAACCTCGATCCCGAACGCAGTCGCGAAATCATGAATTTATTGCGCCAGTTGAGTCAGGAATCTGGGAAAACATTAGTTACTAGCCTTCATGCTTGGGAATACGCCCGCAGTTACTTCCACCGTATTATTGGTTTGCGAGAAGGACGTGTTTTGTTTGATGCACCTGTTGATGAGGTGTCATCGGTGATGGTGGAGAATTTATATAGAATTGAACCGAGATGAGAGAGGGGGAGAGGAGGAGAAGAAATTGCATTACTTATCTTACACTCCTGTTGAGAGTAGAAATTGAAATCTAAAATTACAAATCTAAAATTTCCTCAACGGCCTTCAGTGATAAATTGGCAGACTATATGGGGATTGCTGTTTGTTGCATCTGTTTTTTGGTCGTTGCATGTAGCCGGTATATTTCAAGCGGATTTGGTAAATGTTGGGGGTTGGACTCTTGTTTTCCGCTTTCTTGGTGCTGTACTTTCACCGGATTTGAGTCCAGAATTTCTGCTGCTGACTCTCGATGCGACGTTGAAAACTCTTGCCTATGCAGTCTGTGGTACGTTCTTCTGTGTGGTGATCGGGTTGGTGGGTGGTATTCTCTGTAGTCAGGTATGGTGGGAGGTTTCATTCATTCGCTTTCAAACTCCTTGGCTGTTGATGCGAGGCATTTTGGCAATTCCAAGAGCAATTCATGAACTGATTTGGGGATTGTTTTTCGTGAATATTTTTGGACTCGATCCACTAGTGGCAGTGTTGGCGATCGCAATTCCTTTTGGTGCGGTTGTAGCTAAGGTATTTTCGGAAATTTTGGATGAAACTCCCCGTCAGCCATTACTTGCACTTATTAATAGTGGTGTTCCTCCTCTCAATGCTTTTGCCTACAGTTTAATTCCACAAGCTTTCCCCAATCTACTTTCCTATAGCTTTTACCGCTTAGAGTGTTCTATTCGTTCTGCTGCTGTGTTAGGTATTATCGGCGCAGGTGGATTAGGTTATCAGATTTTTCTCAGTCTTCAGTCGCTGCATTACGAACAAATGTGGACTTTGATGTTTGCTTTGATGTTGTTAAGTGGCGGGACTGATTTCTTAAGTGCGTTTCTCAGGCAGCGTTTGGATATTCCCAGTCGTTTGGACTTGAATGTTCTCAATCTAAAGCAGCATCACGAAATAAAGCAACGCAATCCACTAGTGAAGCTCTTGTTGTTGAGTGGAGTTGCTTTATTAATATTTTCCTTCTGGTACGTTCAAGCTGATTTTAGCAAACTTTGGTCACCACGCACTGCTCAACTTTTGGCAAGAATCATTCAAGATGCTTTTCCGCCACAGTGGGTAGATCTCAATCAGTTGTTTGTGCTGTCTACTCAAACTATTGCCATGTCTATCTTGGCAATGACTTTTGCCAGTTTGGGTGGCATTTTGCTTTCTTTTCTGGCAGCAAGGAGAATCGGGAAGAAACGAGAAGCTGAGAATCCACTTTCTACTCCCGACTCCTGGATGTTATCCGTATTAAAACCACCCTTACCTACTCGTTTCCTTCTACTTTTCGCTCGTGCTGTTCCAGAGCCGATTTGGGCGCTAATCTTTCTATTTGTATTGTTTCCAGGGATAATGCCCGGTGCGATCGCCCTCGGTTTACATAATATGGGCATTATTGGGCGTTTGATGGCAGAGGTCGTAGAAAATTTAGATGATCGACCTTTACGTTCCCTAAAAGCTTTAGGCGCAAGTCATTCCCAAGTTTTTCTTTACGGAGTTTTACCTCTGACTCTCCCACGTTTCCTTGCTTACGTTCTCTATCGTTGGGAGGATTGCACCCGTGCTACAGTGATTGTCGGTTTAGTCGGTGCAGGTGGTTTAGGTCGTCTTATGACTGAGCAATTAAGCAGTTTTGATTACAAAGGTCTACTGACTACTTTGATAGTATTTATTGGTCTTACTTTTGCGGTCGATCTCATTAGTACCTCAGTTCGAGGTACTTTAAAGTGACTTTTTATCATGAAAACATCTTTCTGTCATACCGCATTATTTGTACTTTGAGCTTGAAGAATAGATGTGCTTGAAGTAAAAAGCCTTGATTTTGACTAGCTGGTTGAAACCACAACATCTATAGATGGGCATTGTTGGCAACACAAGTGGCGATACGGATGTGCGCCGTTGCAACTCATGGCCTTACATTTTTGAGCAAAGGAATAATAAAGTTGAAATAAAGATTACATAAAGTCAATCAATGTGCTTGACTTTATGTACTTAAATATACTATATATAGTTTTAGGGTCAACTTCAAAAGAATAAGTATTCGGTTTTTGTCAAGTCTTATATTTGCTACTATAAAAGGAGCAAAGAATAGTTGTAATGATTAGTTCATCTTACTCCATAAATTTCATGTATAAACAGCGAGAAATGTATCTATGCAATAAGCGCAGCAGTTCTTCAAATTTTAGTATGTAAACTCAATTCATCTAATTTCAGTCCCAAATTGTGCGCGAGTTAAATTTACTTAAAAAGCAGATCTCTACTGTTTTTTCTCAGATACACAATTTTTCAACTGGAGCAAACTCTTTCATGATAGAAGTTTCACGATTTTTATGATGTGTGAGGGGTAATATTCGTGTTCATGCTCAATAATTATGCCTAAATGATTGAGAATAATGTAGACAATCACGATTATGACATTAGATTAAGTAGTGTCAACACTTTGCGCTCAGACATAACAAACGTGAATTTCTGTTACAGAGGCTAAGACTTTTACTATCAAAGCGTTTCAGAAAATGCCAAAATTCTTGAAATAATTTGTGGAGTACGGGTAGAAAAACTCAATGTTATATTATGAAATAACTGTGAAGATTGTGTGTTTTAGTTATATCTCCAATGTGTAAGAGTTGAAAAGGCTTAGAATAAAAACTAGATATTTTGCTTTCAGAAAAAAATATCTAAGGATACAAGAGCTATGCTTTATGTATCCATTACTAGGGTTTTCTTTTACCACTTAGTTACGGAAAGTTTTTATGTAAACATTTTGAGTTCCTCTTGTGAAAATCAAAACTTAAGGTGATGTGCCTGATACTTTGTTGAGTCTCCTTCGCTTTTAGGAAACGCCTATGAACGAAGAAGTAGAAAGCAAAATTTGCACAAAACCAGGTAATAACCCCCTAGACTGCCAAATCCGAGGGGATAACTCCTGGTAGTTGCATATCATGTAACAGCCTAGTCAGTACACCAGAACAAGTTGATAGCACAGTTTTTGAAAGCTTTGCAATTGGGATTTCATTCACATTTTCTGCCTATCACTTTGCTCAAGTTTTACTGTAGAAAGCAACTATTAAAAATTATGTCACAATATTTCCACCAAAACAAGGCTTTTGAGAGCTACGACATTTTTTGTAGCTATTTTCTAACGCCGATTCAGCAGATGTTTCTGCTAAGGACTTTTTACGATTACTTTCAGCCACAGTGGCGTTGGATTGAAGTTCGGATTTCGACCAATAACTAACTGTATGTTTGAGGTAAGACAATGGCATCTATCTTTTCTAAGCAAGATCTGGATACAAAACTCACAACAATTTTATGTGAGAGGCTTTCAGTAAGACACCAGCAAAACTGCTTGGCGGCAGCAGAAGTTGTTTCCTTATCACGAGCAAAGCAGTTCTGGCAAGCGTTCAAAGCAAGCGCCAAAATTTATATAGTCCTTGTAGGTAAAATCAGACTGCTAGACACGGCAGATAACTTAGTCACCACCCTAAAGAGCGTTTCAGTTTTTGGGGAGGTGACTCTGTGCATGTGTTGCAGACTTCTGACGCTAATACGCTATAGTCTGTACTCGGGACGCTGTAACAGCAGTTTTCACCCACATGAACTGCACCTTTTGTAAGGGCGGGTTTGACAATACTGTTCGTTTTGACTGACAAGTTATGAGATGAAACCCATCTCTACACTTACTGGGGAATCCCCGCTTCATCATGTTCGATGAGAGTAAGAAGTCAGGAGTTGTTAATTTCTACCATGCCAAACTTATCTCGAAATTCATTATCAGCGCTCACCAGCCCGGATATGGATGAGTGTAAAGCTGATTCTAAGCCAAAGAATGATGCGGAATATACTGAACTTAATTCGGTAGGTAAGACTAGCGAATGGTCTTTCGCCACTGAGGAACTGTTGGATGCTTTACCCAAAGTTTGGACGCGCTCTTTGTTGTATGTGCTTTTGGGTATAGCAGTGATTGTTTTACCTTGGACAATGCTCGCGAAAGTAGATGAAGCAGGAAGTGCCAGAGGGCGAATTGAACCACTAGGCGCAACACAAAAATTAGACTCTCAAGCAGGCGGTAGCGTTACTGATGTCAAGGTTAAAGAAGGCGACAAAGTCAAAGCTGGACAGGTTTTAGTTGAATTAGAGTCTGATGTCCTACACACTGAACTCAACCAGACGCAGGCAAAGTTAGAAGGGCAACTCAATCAACACACACAACTGAATTTGCTCAAAAATCAAGTACAGTTGACTATCCATACTCAAGAGCAACAAAACCAAGCTCAACAATTAGAAAAATTGGCACAACTCAAGCAGGTGCAAGCGCAACTTGATACTCTCAAGAATGCCTACAACATCCAAAAAGAGGAAAAACTTGCCAAGATCAACCAAGTACGACAAACAATTGATTCGAGCAAAGCGAACTATGAGTTAGCACTCGTTCGTCTCCAAGGTGCTGAGGAAAAAGTACCACGGTATAAAAAAGCGTTTAATGATGGTGCAATTCCCCAAGATCGCTTTTTGGAAATCCAACAGTCTGTCAAAGAAGGCTACCAAAGTCTCAAGCAAGCACAATCTGAAGTCTCTCGATCTGAGTCTTCTTTGCTTGAGGAGCAAAGCAATTATCACCGGACGATTGATCAAGCTTCGTCCGATATCCAGCAAGCCCAGCTCCGCTTGCTTGAACAGCAACGTAGCTCAGACATCTCCATGCACACAGGTGAGTTGGCTGTACTCAAAACTCAAGAGCAATTGAAAGATTTGCAATCACAATTGACTACACTCCAATCCCAGATAGTTCAAACTAAAAGCCAGATTGCATCCTGGAATCTTCAGTTGCAGCAACGAGTCGTGCGATCACCTATTGATGGAGTCATTTTTGAGTTGCCCATCCAAAAGCCGGGAGCCGTCGTCCAATCAGGGCAGCGAATTGCCCAAATTGCTCCTGCAAATACTGCATTCATTCTCAAAGCTCAAATGCCCAACCAACACAGTGGCTTCTTGAAAGTTGGTATGTCCGTCAAAATCAAGTTTGATGCCTATCCCTTCCAAGATTATGGGATAGTGCCAGGACAAGTCAGTTGGATTTCTCCCGACTCCAAAGTTCAGCAAACCAGTTCTGGTAATATCGAAACTTTTGAGATGAACATTGCCCTCAAGCAACCGTACATCGAATCTGGCAACAAACGCATCTCCTTAGCACCCGGTCAGACCGCCAGCGCTGAGGTGATTATTCGCCAGCGTCGTGTAATTGACTACATGTTAGATCCGTTCAAGAAATTGCAAAAAGGTAGTCTTCAGCTTTAGTAGAGGCTGGTTTCACTTGTCCACTTTCGATTCTGATTGAACCCGCTCGTATATTTGTCCTTTGTCTAAAATAAATGACAAAATTCAACATAAGCAGATAGATGGCATCATGTCAAAACGTTTGAGCATTTCCTGTGAAGACATTATTCACAACATGAAACTCTCGTACCAATTTCCCAGTGTAGTGGAGGCGATTGCCACTTCTAAGATTATTAGTGATGCTGCCGTTGAAGCTGGCATTCAAGTTCAGCCAGAAGAACTTCAACAAGCAGGGGATAGCGTGCGATTTGCCAATAAACTTGTCAAAGCTACAGACACTTGGGCATGGCTGAAAAAACATCATCTTTCTTTAGATGAGTTTGAACAATTGACCCGCATTAACGTGCTTTCAAGTAAATTGGCACATCATTTATTTAGCAAGCAAGTAGAACCCTTCTTTTTTTCACATCAACTTAATTATGTAGCGGCAGTTACCTATGAAGTTGTTCTAGATGATAGAGACTTAGCTTTGGAACTATTTTATGCTTTGCAAGAAAATGAAATTAGTTTCCCTGAAATCGCCCGCCAATATATTCAAGATCCAGAACTTCGCCGCGCTTGGGGATATCAGGGAATTCGATACCGTCAAGATTTTCGACCCGAGATTGCCACAGCAGTTTTTGCGACGAATTCAGCACAAATCATCAAACCAATTGTCACATCCATTGGAGTGTATCTAATTTGGGTTGAAGAAATCATTCAGCCTAAATTAGATGAGGCTTTACGCATAAAGATTCAGCAAGATTTATTTTCATCCTGGTTAAAGCAACAAATTGAGCAAGTAGATATTGACATTCAGCTAGCTTCAAATAATGATTTACGACAATCAAAAGAGCTATTGCTATCAGCTTAGGAAATTCAAAATTTTAAATATCTACGTCAGCATCTAGGCTACTTAAAAGACACAAGACAATTCGCCTTTCTAAAATTTTATAAGCATTCAGTAATCTTGGCAGTTTTCCTATTAGCTAAGAAAAGATTTTTTTAGACATATCAGCGCTATAGAGGGAAATACACCAAGAGCTAAATGCATAATTTACAAGTTTTTGCAACAAGCACTTCTCCCTTAAATTTAATTTTGAAGGGAGCCGCGAAGCTTGTTGTGAATTGAGACTCACGTCTATTTGCTAGGAGATATTATGAATATTTAGAAATAAAGAAAAGTAATATGAATATATTTTTGAGACTCTCTTATAAAAGTTACAGGAGATTTTAAGTTTATGTAACTTTTTTGAAATAGATAAGAGAGTTAAGAAGATTGTTTAAAAAACCGATTTTTGTTTAAATAAAAAGTTTTTGTGAGCAAAACAAATATATATTTTTTCTGTAAAATCCCTTGCCGATTCTTTTTTAATAATGTTAGTGTTTATTTGTCACTGAAAAAGTAGTGATGTCGATTTCACACTAAGACAATTCATAATTTTTAGGAGAATATCATGGTGATTTCTGATCTATCTCATCTAGAAGTTGTTACCGAAGATAACAACATTGTAGGTGGAGAAGCGTTTGCTAGTGCATCTGCTGGTTCATCTGCAAATGGTCGTAACTTCTCTGCTACTTCTACTAACACTAGTACCTACACTTCTTCAGGGAATTATAGCTACTTTGGTGGTTACTACTCACCATATTATCCTTCTGGTTATTACTACCCAACTAATTCTTCCTCCTCTAGCTCTAGCTCTAATTCAACTTCTGCTTAGGTAGAAATTTGCTAGCATGCTCTTGAGGTTATTTATAAAGTTCTTTATGTGAATCAAAGTATAAAGAAGAGTTTAGATATAATGAGGTATTCAGACATATTTACCTAAGCTTTACTACTTTGTAAATAGTAATTTTGGAACTTTATAGATAACCTTTTTTTATTTGAAGAAGTTGCTGAAAACTGTAAAAAAGGTTTTTGCCATATACCTGTTTTAGGAGAGGTACTTATGAGTACATTAACAATTGGTGACCTCAGCTTTTGTGAAACCGAACTTGATAGTAATAGTCAAATACACGGCGGAGAGGGGATTACTGTATACTCCCCTTATGGTGCTTGGTCTAGCAGTAATAACTCTGCTGTGTCTAGTGGCTATTATGCATCCTATTCTATAGATCCAAAAAATGGTGCTATTACCACTGTAATTGTTGGTAACTATCAGGGAGCCTACGCTGGCGCGATAGCTGGTGCTATTTCTGATAATGGGACTAAATACGCCTACTCTTCTTCTTCAGCACATACCGTATAGCGGTTTCTAATACCTGTTTAAGGAGTTTTGAACTGAAAAAGCTATAGAGTAGATCCACTAAGGATCTACTCTATAGCTTTTGATCATGACAGTGGTTATTATCTAGACATGTCTATCCACAACACATAGCAGTCAGCTAAAGACTGCTAATAGCCCTGTGCTAACAAATGTGTTATTTACTTCCCAAGGAAAGTGGCTAATTCTTCAGAACTACCAACATATTTACCATCAATGTAAACCTGGGGAACAGTTGTTGCACCTGTCACAGCCCGTAACGAACGAGTTGTCACATTTTGACCTAAGACAATTTCTTCATACTCGTAGCCATCTTCCTTGAGCATTTCTTTGGCGCGAGCACAGAAGGGACAACCAACTTTTGTAAACAGCGAAACTAGTTTGGGTTTCACTGCGTCTGAGTTGATGTATCTCAGCATTGTCTCTGCATCAGATACCTTGAATGGATCTCCTGGTTCTTCTGGCTCAATAAACATCTTTTCAATCACGCTATCTTTCACTAACATGGAATAGCGCCAAGAGCGATCGCCAAATCCCAAGTCGGATTTACTCACGAGCATTCCCATGCCTTTAGTGAATTCACCATTACCATCGGGTATAACGGTTACGTTGTCTGCTTCTTGAAACTTTGCCCATTCATTCATGACAAAGGTATCGTTCACAGACATGCAGATAATGTCATCTACACCGTTCTCTTTAAAGGTTTTTGCCAACTCGTTATATCCGGGAAGATGTGTTGATGAACAAGTAGGAGTGTAAGCTCCTGGTAGGGAAAAAACTATGACAGTCTTACCTTTGAATAAGTCATCACTTGTAACATCCACCCACTCATTATTCTTACGAGTATGGAAAGTAACGTCGGGAACTTTTTGTCCTTCTTTGTTCGGCAACATAAATTTGGCTCCTTAATAAAACAACCGTGTTGAATCTCCACTATTAAAGCGTACTCATTCCGAATACGAGTTGTCAAGTAGAAAACAGATTGGTTTTACAACAGTCGCGATGCCAAATACAATGGAATGTCCAACTAGACCCAAATATCTGAGGTACAATCTCCTCCAGGATAGCGGATCTCATGAGCGCGGGATGGACCATTTGGTTCTTTACCAAAGTCAACGTAGAAATTATCGTTTATTTTCATCCCACCGTTCTTAATATCACAGTCAATCTGCAACAGATATGAGCCAGTCTGGGACAAGTTAGGGTAGAATTGATTGTCCCAACTGCTGAATAGAGAATTGGTGACATAAAGTCGGCTACCGTCAAGACTCAGTTGCAACATTTGTGGGCCG
This sequence comes from Rhizonema sp. PD37, assembly GCA_029379215.1. GTDB lineage: Bacteria > Cyanobacteriota > Cyanobacteriia > Cyanobacteriales > Nostocaceae > Rhizonema. The sequence continues at coordinate 14,852 of JAQYWO010000103.1, read as the reverse complement.
CCTGCCAATTCTGGATTTTTACCCAGCAAGCCACCACACCAAACTTGACCTGTAAGTTTGGGATGAGTTGGGTCAGTGATATCATACTGACGGATATCGCCATGCAACCAGTTGGAGAAGTAGATATAGCGATCGTCCATAGAAATCAGGATATCGGTAATTAACGATGGCACTGGAATCTCCCATCCTTCCACCTCCACTGATGGCACATCAATGACTTTCTCGATGAACCAGCGATCGCTCTTTTGGTACCAATGCCAGATGTTGCTGCTGAGTGCCGCACCGACAAACCCATGTGTGCTATCCGGGTTATGGAGAAAACGCACTTCCAGAGGAATTAACCCCTCATCACCCAAATCAAAACTTTGAACAATCTCATGTTTCGACCAATCCCAGAAATGCAGTTGATGACCGTAATTTCCTGCCGCTACGTCATTGAGGTTAAAACCTGGAAAATAAGTTTTGGGTGCACCCCATTCACTACTCACCATCACGTTATGACGTGGCTGATACCAGAAATCATAGTTAAAGCGCATGGCATCGGCTTTGCGTTCCCAACGTCCAACAATGTCAAAATTTTCATCTAGTAACAAAAAGCCACCAGGCCCATTCCCTTCTTTGTCGCCCAGCATGGAAATCATCACATGACCATCTGCTAGGCAGTGTACTGTGTGTGGAGCGCTTAAGTCAGTCTGTTCTTTAATTTGTTCTGGTTCAATAACTTTATGAATAGCAGCACCCCCATCTGCCGTATCAACAATATAAATCCGGCTTGAGCGTTGACCGGGAATCACCAAAAACTGTCGGGATTTACTGCTATTATTGTGACAGGAGCTACAGGCGTTCCAGCCAAAGTGATGCAACTCATCCCCAACATAGGGCATTGGCAAGCGATGAATCACTTGGGAGTAGGTTGAGGATTGGGGGTCAACATCTATTGTTGCCAGGTAATCAGGTTCTTCAATACCTGTACCCACGTAAAGTGCAACTGTATAAAGCAACTTTTCGCGCTCTGCCTGAATTGCGGCTTCTGGGGAAGCGTAGCCGGGTCCGCAGCAACCATGGGTCATTTTTTATACCTTGATAGACATCAGGATAGGAGTCAAGAGATTTAATTGAGCAAAGTTTCTTGTCTGCTTGACAACCAAATTTGCAAACCTAATTCTCTTAAATATCTTAAGCCATCGACAATCTGTTGACGTCTACCCCAAAGTTCTAAATCAAACCAACCGTCTTCAGTTTTGGAATTTAATGAGGCTCCGGTAATATTAACAGTTAATCCATAACAGGAAACCAATCGTGTTATGATTGGAGAAGTACGATACATCTTAGGAATGCAGACTTGAAACTTAGCGCGAGTTGTTTGTCCTTCCCCTTCGCTCAAATAAACTCTTTGTTCTTCTTGAGAGTAACTATAGTTAAAGTTACTTTTCAGATTTTCCATACTTTCTTTTACACAGCTTGTGATCTGCAACTGTACAATCTCTACGTTCAGGGTTTCTAGATAGGCAAAACCTGCTTCTATTTGTTGAGAATTACCTTGAATTTCAAGATGAAACCAACCGTCTTTCGCCGTGTGAGGTTCTAAAAAAGCTGCTGTAATATTAATGATTAAGTTGTATCGAGAAATTAATCGTGAGACAACGGGTTGGCGAAGATATTGCTGGGGAACCCGTATGTGTATGTAGCCTAATGCAGGATTAACAGTTGTAGATATCATCACCCTAACTCCTTGCAAAGCTTATTAACTATTAGCCAAAGGCTAGCTGAATCTGCTGTAATTGATGCATATGGTTAAATAAATTCCAGCAATATTCCTCTGGTAATCCACAGGTAACAGCACCCCGCAGCACAACATTAAAGTACCAGTCATTAGGTGCGACTTCCTCAGCGAGCTTGTTGACTACGACGTAAGTACGAACATTGTTGTAAATCTGATTAGAAGAGTGAATATCCACAAATTCTTGACGATATCCACCATGCGGTACCTCTTCGCGGTTGTCTAAGTAATCACTTAATCGCCAAGGGAGTTGATAAAGAACTCCTGTCACTTTCGCTTTGGGATCTTTCACTACATCTAAAACACCACAGTTGCGACTTGGGGAACGGCGGTAAAACCCAAGTTTATAACCTTTCAGCGTTCCAGTAGCAATGACGTAAGGATGAGTGTTTTCACCGAGCGATCGCTTTAAATCTACTGGACACATACAAGAGCCATAGGCAAAATAGTAGAACATTTGCTCTTTTTGTTGCACTTGCTGTAGTCTCATCTCAGAGTGGGCAGTATTCTGAGATTGCACCCAGCTATGGTGTAAGTGTCCAGCCTGTTTACTCATCTGTCTCAGTAGGTATTGACGAATGAACAAGATTGTAACACAGTTTCTTTTACAAACAACACTATTCCGATAAAATAACCGTATTTAGTTTTTCAATAGACAGTGATTCATTCCAATACTCTTTAAATTATTCAGTCTCTTAACTAAATCCGTATCCGATTCCAAGCTTTGACGATTAGCTGTAAATTCTTCGGTAAACTATTTTGAGAGATATCATTATACTGGACTGTACCATTAGCGCTAGTCAAAGTGTAGGTGATGTAGTCAGCAGCGCCACTGGGAGCGGAATAACTCTGGTTTTTGAATTCAGGTAGTCCTTCTTTCTCTAGTAAATGCTGAAACTGTATCAGTTGTCTGCGAGAAATGCGGCGAACCTTTCGTTGAGAATCGTTGGCGTCGCCAATGCGATATTGCATTAAACGCCCATCATTGAGCAAGACGGTTTCGTCAGTTTGATTTGCAAAGCCACCACTAGAAATTTGCCGAAAAATGACACCACTTGACAATGCTGGTGGTAACTCACTTGTGGGAATGGGAACTGGTTGAGTTTTGCCTTCGCCAACTGGAAGAGCGTTTTCATCATAGGCGATCGCACCCGATTGACCAACACGATAACAATAGCGTTGTTGCCCATCGCTGACAGTTACCAACCAACCAGGTACAATAACAGTTGCACACAAAACCTCTGGTTTACGTATACCCAAACAACTATCAGCCCATTGTCGCTGTTCGATCTCAACTACTTGCAATTTTGAAGTTGGTAATCCAAACTGACGAGAGGCTTCTACCAAAACTTTATCAACAACTTCGGGTAACTGATTCTCACTGATTTCGCTCGCTAATTCATTCAGCTTGATTGTAGAACCAGAATCATTGGTGTGATAGACTAAAGTCTGGTTAATTACGCCGACAGTTATGAGCCAACCCTCTACGAGTGATTGGGTACAAACCTCTTCCGGTTTTGAGAGTTCCAGACAGCCATCTTTCCAAGTCCGTTGTTGAGTCTGAATAATCCTGATTTGGGGAATTGGCACATTTAACCGTTTAGATGCAGCTTGCAAAACAGCCTTTTTTACGGAAACTGGTAGATTTTTTGATAAATGACTGGTAATATAGGGTTTTGCTTGACGCAATGAGCGACCATAACTATCAGTGTGATAAATCCAGTTTTGACTTCCATCAGATAACACAACCCGCCAACCAGAAACTAATGCTTGGGTACAGAATTCATTAGGTTTGGGCAGATTCATACATCCATCACCCCAAGTCTGTTGACTATAATCACTAATTTTGAGTTTTTTTACCGGAATGTGTTGTGTACGTGATATATCTTGCATAACTGCATTGGTAACTTGAAGCGGTAAGCCTCTATCTGAGACTTGATCTAGAACTTCTTGCTGGGGGTTTGCCGGATTAGCTATAGCGCTTCTGGTGACTATTAACCCGCTACCAACAGACAAAAAACTAGTTAATATTAAGGCAGTTACGAATTGTACTGATTTAGCGGTATAGCGTTTTTTTATTTTAGTTTTCATAAAAAATTTTGGGAATATCTATTGTTAATTTATTTACAGCAGTTGAAAGTAAACACTCCAACTACTACCTTTAAACTCTTAGCAAGGGTATCTGCCGAATAACAATAAAATAATAACTAACAATTCAAGACAAACTAGTGTATCATCCCACACTTATCAGCAGGGATTGGTCATTGCCTATTCGAGAACAGATAATTATCTTCCCCATTACCAGCTATAACTGGTCAATTCCAGTATTTATGTCAATTATTATACGAAAAATCATCAGGCTGATATGAATATAGACCTAGTGTAACTGTTGTTTGTTCCTTCGTCTTTCAGGATAAATTTTAGCATGGAGAATACTTATTACCGTATTGAGTTAAGTAATTTCACCATCAATAATTTTACTTAATAGTCATGCAGAGATTGGCTGCACTCTTAACTGATTATGAGGCAGATCGAACCTAATCGTGCTAGCAGCCCAGTTTTTTAGATCAGGTGCTAGCCAGACTAGTTTTCGCAGAATTTCATCGTTCACCCACAACACAAGAGGAAAGATAAACTGTTTCCTCAACTCGTCACGCATCTGATTGGTAGAGATCAGGAGTTGGTTAATTGCCACCACAGACTCTAAACCCGTTACTATCACAGCTTCCGGCTGAGTGGAACCTAATGTGTTCGCGATTGTTGTATATAGTGTTTCAGCGGAGGATGGAAGCTGAATTTCTTGGTATTTTACCGTTGAAAATTCTTTTAACAAACGCAGTATTTGTTGCTGCTTTACCGTGGAGTTACAACACGCTAACAGCAGTGAAAACTGTCCTTGGGAAAGTTTAATTGTCCTTGCTAAAGTCTGAATGGACGCTGTGCTGTCTTGAGAATTCACTAAGCTTTTCATTGATTATCCTGAGTCAAAGTTTAATTAATAACATGGTATTTACAGCAAATATACTTAAAAAAAGCTCTACAAAACTTATATGTAGGTAGTTTAAATCACAACAGCAATGAAATTTATCTCACAATCATACTCACATTATTTTTAATGAGGGTGTGGTGCATCACCCCACATTGACGGTGATGAAGTACCTGACTTTTCCTGTTAAGTCTTAAGAGTGATCCATAAAAATAAATGCCCAGCCGTATTGGGGAATATTGCGACTACGACTAGAGATCTAGTTTGACGGCTGGGCATTTATTTCTTGGCAATATGCTAAAACGCGCAACGAGCATTCGTAGTTGGGATAAAAAACACCAGATACGCTAAAGAAAGTAATAAGGAATGTTGGACTGATATTATTTAAGATTCTTTGCCTCACATGAAAGCAAGTGGGAGCAATCCGATGTAGAGACACCATGATTAAAGCATCTCTACATAAATTAGTAATAAATTATACCGATACCTGCATCTTCTCACTACCTGCTAAGCCGAACGCTGCATGTATAAGTTGCAACGCTTTCACACCTTGTTCTTGTGCGACGACACAGCTAATTTTGATTTCAGATGTGGCAATCATTTGAATATTGATTTGGTGCTGTGCTAATGCCTCAAACATTTTAGCCGCAACACCTGGTTGTCTCACCATGCCTCCACCAACTATACTTACTTTCGCGATCACATCATCCAAAACAACTTCACCCCATCCTAACTCTGTTGCGGCGACGTTCAGAATTTCCATTGCAGCTTGTTTATCCATCCGTGCAATCGTGAAGGCAATATCTCGTCGGGGAATACCATCAATGATCCGACACCTTTGCGATTGGATGATCGTATCAACACTAATATTATGATCTGCCAGCAATCCAAATATCTTTGCCGCCATACCAGCACGATCTGGTACTTGGCGAATTGCGAGACGTACTTGGTTCATATCTAAGGCAACACCACGAACGGGGGGAACGGGGAGTTGCACGCCCATCGTCTGAGTATCGGCAGCATTTGATTCGGTGCGATAACGGAACCCATTAGAGTGTGTTAAGGGATCGGTTATCGCACCTAGCTCCGCGTTGGGGGAAGAAAGGGGACATATCGCTGCTCCCTCAGATCCGCGTTGTTCGATCTCAAAAGCATGACGAAGTGCAGCCACTGCGCGATCGCAATCTGCATTATCAATGACGCAACTCACTTTCACCTCACTGGTGGAAATCATCTGGATATTTACACCAACTTCTGCAAGGGTAGCGAACATTTTTGCCGCCACGCCGGGACGCCCAATCATTCCTGCGCCGGCAATGCTAACCTTGGCAATCTCTTGCTTTACAATCACTTCAGCTTGTTCATCAGCTTCGCGATGCGAACGCAGAACCGGAGCAATCGCAGATGCTACTGCTTCTGCCCGGTTTAATGTTGAAGAAATTACAGTAAACGCGATATCGTTTGTATTACCATCGTGAATTGATTGAATGATTAAATCCACGTCTATGTTTTGACGGGCAATTTCGCCAAATAATTTAGCTGCTACGCCTGGTTTGTCTGGTACGCGCAGTAGTGACACTTTTGCCTGATTAGTGTCAAATTCTACATGATCTACAGCACGGGCAATTTCTAGATTGATGAGTGCTCGCGGTATGGGTTGTGGTGAAATTACCCAAGTTCCTTTTTCTTCCGTCCAGCTTGAGCGCACCACTAGGGAAACACCATAATTTCGGGCAATTTCCACAGCGCGAGGATGTAGAACTTTTGCCCCTAAGCTGGCGAGTTCGAGCATTTCATTACTGGTAATTTCATCCATAAGTTGTGCTTCTGCAACCAGACGGGGATCGGTGGTGAGAATACCAGGTACATCTGTATAAATTTCACAGAAATCTGCACGTAATGCTGCTGCTAAAGCGACTGCTGAAGTATCTGAACCGCCACGTCCTAAGGTTGTAATTTCCCAATCTTCTGCGCTCACCATACCTTGAAATCCAGCAACCACGACAACCTTACCTTGATTAAGATGTCGTTCTATGCGATCAGTTGCTATATGCAAAATACGCGCGCGGGTATGTTCAGCTTCTGTTGTAATTCCTACTTGAGCGCCTGTTAGAGAGATTGCTGGCTGTCCAACTTCTTGCAATGCCATACTCACTAAGGCGATGGATACTTGTTCTCCAGTGGAAAGGAGCATATCCATTTCTCGACGGTTGGGACTTAGCGAGATGTCATGCGCTAATTTAACTAGTCCGTCAGTAGTTTTACCCATTGCGGAAACAACCACGACGACAGAATTTCCTGCTTGAACAGTTTTGTAAACTCGTCGTGCAACAGACTGAATACGCTCTACCGAACCGACAGAGCTTCCACCGTATTTCTGAACTATGAGCGCCATAACCCTTATCTCATGTGATTAATGGTACTTGGATTGACACCTGTGCAGGCTAGGCCTGGCTTCTTTTCTATCCCATATAGGGATTAATTTAGAGGCATAGGGAAATCTTATTTCTTTTAGTCCTCGATGCTTTCAATCCTTGATCGAGTGTTAGGTATATTATACATTCAATGCGTTTCTTTATGCATTAGACCGAAGTGAAATTTACCGCTTGCATTCGTTATAATTAAAGACTGGGGTTCAAAACAGACGACAGAGCCTCTGTCTTCACTGTTTTTGCTGATGATTACCCTTTGAACGATACCTCATTTCATAGACTCCCAGTATACCTGCTGCTACAATCAAAGGTAAGAAATAGTAAATTCCGCGATATGCTAGCATTGACCCGAAAACGGCGGTTTTAGAAACTTGAGGAGAGAGAATCTCTAAAATGACGAGTTCAAAAACTCCTAAACCACCAGGGACATTACTGACTACACCTGCAAACATAGCCAGTAAGTAAACTCCCAAAAAGTCCAGATAGGATAATGTGGTGTTGGCGGGTAAGAGGACATAAAGGGTTGCGGCAGCCAAAATCCAGTCCAAGCTAGAAATTAAAATCTGTGAACAGGATATGTTGAAGGAAGGAAAGAGAAACTCTTGAGAACGAATCCTTAGCGGTTGTTTAATAAAAATACTTCCTAACAAATAGGCAATAACTAATGATAAAAAAATGACACCGATGGGACGCGTTGTTGCAAAAGGTAAATAATGGAGTTGCGGGGGAATGGTGAGAGGATTGGCAAGAAACATGATCCCAGCAACAGCAAACATTCCCAACCAAAAAGTGAAATTGGCGAAAGCAATGATTTGGGCGATCGCCAGTGCTGAGACTCCCCAACTCAAGTAATAACGATAGCGGATAGCAGTGCCAGTCAGGAGGGCGAAACCTATAGTGTTGCTGAATACACAGCTTAGTAAGCTAGTAAATGCAATTCTTTTTAAACTTAAGGAACGACCAATGTAGCGAAAACCTAAACTGTCGTACCCAATCATGATCATATAACCCAAAGCTGTCAACCAAATTGACCAACTTAAGCGGTTTTTAGGAATTGCCTCTAGGGAGTTTAACACATCACGGTAGCTATACCCTCGCAGTTCTTGAGCGATCGCCCATAGAGAAAGCACTAGGAGCAGTAAACCGAACAAAGAGCTAAAGTTGTGTTGAAGCTTTTTAAACATAAAGACAGTGTCAATAATCCGTAATTCGTAATTTCTGGTATGACTCAGTTCCTCAAAGGAGGCAATAGAGATGAAGAATGAACAGGTAAGCTGGAAAACTATGCGGAGAAACGGCTTTTAACGAGAATAAATAACTATTATTGATAATTTCATGGGTTATAACCCAACCATACACTTAGTTGCTTTTTGGAGAGTTTCCATAACGACTAAACTAAAAGTTTACCAGGTGATTGGGGAACAAAAAAACTGGCACATAGAGACTACTAACTATAACTCGCGATTGATGACAATGACAGCAACATGCTTTTTCCAGATTAACAATTTATGAGCAACGAGGTATATTGCCAGTTTGAAACTTTGCCGACAACAGTAAAAAGAGCTGATTGCCAATTGGTTAGTTTTATTTGTACACTAACAACCCATACCACAGGCTACTCTGACTCCCTGCCCTAATTTCTCAGTTATTAGTATCATAAATTGCTAATAATTTTTAATTTTTACTGAAATTATTGTATATACTCTTAGCTAAATTATTGTAAACTAACTAGGGAAAATCTTTATGAACTCCTTTAGACCGAAAATTCTGATGCTGGTTTCTGTACTTACCTTAGCCAGCTGCGATTATTTACCAGGTTTACAAGCACAACCAACACCAAACATCCTACCGCCACAACCAACTGCCAACGAGACTATTGCCCTCACGTATGAAATTGAGTCTTACTATAGCCCGATTATGGGAGAAAATCGGACTTATGGCGTTTCTTTACCTCCAGGATATGTAGAAAACCCAACTCAGCGCTATCCGGTGATTTTTCTCCTTCATGGGGGACACGGGAATCCCAAAGACTGGTTTGAACAGAAGGGGGCTGCACTCAAAACCCTCACAAAACTGTATGCGTCAGGCAAGCTTTCACCTAGTATTGTGATTACACCCGATGGTAATGATGATCGTGGTTCAAGCGCTCGTTGGGACCCTCAATATATTGATGGTCCTCACGGTAAAGTTTCTACAGCAGTTGGGAACGAACTTGTAAAAATCGTTCAAAGCCGCTATCGTACGATACCCAATCCTGATTTCTGGGCGATGGGAGGACTATCTTCTGGCGGTTGGGGCGCAATGAATGTGGGATTGCATAACTTAAATAACTTCTCTATTTTGTTTAGTCACAGTGGTTATTTTAAGGATAAGAGCGGTCCGCAAAATAGTCCGATAAGTTATGTTGACACCATCCCGCCAGAAGCTAAAAAACGGTTGCGTGTTTACCTGGATTCAGGTATTTCAGATACTGAAGAACTTGAACAAGCTAAAGATTTTACTCAGGTGCTTAAGCAACAAAAAATTTATAATATGTTTCGTAAGTATCCCGGAAGTCATACTTGGACCTATTGGCGCGAACACCTGGCAGATTCTCTAACATTTGTCGGTGAACAATTTCAACTCTCGCAGATAGCCCACGCTACGGACATCAGCTTAGAACAAA
>JAQYWO010000103.1:0-4979 GCA_029379215.1 Rhizonema sp. PD37 | reverse complement strand
AAATAATCATTTATTTCTAATTAATGAAGTGCCTGTCTTGGCAATTTTCTTACTCAAACGTTTACTAGTATTAAATTTAGGTGTACTACAACAAAACTAATATAAAGAATAAGTAAAACCCCGCCGATCTACGTTATCCTAACTTCTGCTCCCTGTGTAAGCATTCAGCTATTAGTTATCAATCATCAGGATGTATTATCTGTAAGGGTTAGGCTGATAGATTGCTTTTTTGTTTACACGACGGACTTTTATGCTAACTGCCCTGATGCTGACCCTGCCTCCTATCTCTTAATTAATGACTAATGACTAATGACTTCAGAAATCGACTCGGACTTTGGAGTGCAGCACTCCTAACCGGATTAGTTGGGGTTGTGAACTTGGTGTCATCAGTGACACCAAACCAACATGGGCGAAATCACTGGTTGAAGCACTTTTTGCCCTTTGAGATTACTGCCAGTGGTCATATATTCGCAGCACTAACTGGGTTTGTTTTGCTGACACTCGCAACAAATTTGTTGCGCCGGAAACGAGTCGCCTGGTTGCTTACCATTGGTTTACTCATTATTTCCATGATCAGTAACTTACTTAAGGGATTGGATTTTGAAGAAAGTGTTCTGTCTGGAGTTCTGCTAGCGCAATTACTTTTGATGCGACACGTTTTTACAGCAAAATCAGATCCTCCTTCGATAGCACAGGGAGTCCGGGTATTGATAGGTGCTTTACTCTTTACCTTGGCATATGGAACTATTGGGTTTTACTTATTAGACGGCAAATTTTCGGAGGATTTTAATTGGCGGGAAGCCGTAGGTCAAACTCTGGCAATGTTCTTTACCGAAGATAATCTGGGACTAAAGCCACAAAGTAAGTTTGGCACTTTTTTCGCTAATTCGATCTATGTTATCGCTGCAAGTACGTTTACTTATGCGTTATTGATGCTTTTAAAGCCCGTTTTCGTACGGAATTCTACTGAACCGCGAGAACGGCAAAGGGCAAGAGAAATTGTCGAACAGTACGGCTGCTCTTCATTAGCCGCATTTACTTTACTTAGTGACAAAAATTACTATTTTAGTCCTACCGGTCGTAGTGTCATCGCTTATGTTCCAAAAGGGAGAGGTGCGATCGCCTTGGGAGATCCCATTGGCCCTATTGAAGATCGTCAGGAGGTTATTATTGCTTTCCAGCAATTTTGCCAACGGAATGACTGGTACCCGGCGTTCTACCAAACTTTGCCCGATGAGATAGACATGTACAAGTCTTTAGGGTTTAAAGTTCTGAATATTGGCAAAGAAGGGGTGGTTGATCTGAACGCCTTTTCCTTACAAGGAAAGGCAGGCAAGAATCTCCGAACCCCTCTGAATCGCATGACAAAGATGGGGTACAAAGTCAAATTTTACCAACCGCCAATTTCCCATGACTTATTGCGCCAATTGAAACCAGTCAGCGACGAATGGCTGCAAATGGTACAAGGTTCAGAAAAACATTTTTCTTTAGGTTGGTTTGATGAAAGTTACCTGCGGGAATGTGAAATTGCTGTAGTACATTCTCCCGACTCAGAAATTGTCGCTTTTACCAACCTTTTACCGGAGTACCAACTCAACGAAATTACGAACGATCTCATGCGCTATCGTCGTGCGATTGAGAATGGCATGATGGACTTTTTATTTATTTCTATGTTTCAATACTACAAGGAAAGAGGGTACGACAGCTTTAATATTGGTCTTTCTGTCCTTGCTGGAGTTGGTGAAACCGCAGAGTCTCGCCGCTTAGAAAAAGTATTGCACTATTTATACAAGCATTTGGAACGGTTCTACAACTTCCAAGGTTTGTACGCTTATAAAGACAAATTTCACCCTCGCTGGGAGCCGCGTTACCTAGTTTACCCCAGCTTAGGTGCTTTACCTGATATTGTTGTAGCATTGATTCGGGCAGATTCGGGCGATCGCCTCCTCGATTATTTTAGACCGGGTGGTTAATTTTAGTCAGTATATGATAATAACTTAGCTAAAAAGCTCACTGAATCAAATATTAAAGCTTTTTAGCAAATCCTCTGCCTGTGTGAATGGTGACGTGAAGTTTCATATAATTACAGTCCCGCCAAATATTTCTCAGTATACTGAGGAAATAGGAACTAGAGAAAAGTTCTGGTTTTATGATGAGGAACAAGGTTTATGTCTGTATAAGAAAATCAGGTATAACACCCTTAACGATGGGATAGAAAAAATTCCCACAGGTGAAGATTGGGCAGAAAAAATAGCGTGTGAATTGTGCGAGTTACTGAAACTACCTCATGCTGAGTACCATCTTGCAATATCCGACGGTGAACGTGGAGTCATTACACCAACTTTTTTACCTGTAGGGGCAAATCTTACCACTGGCAATGAAATCCTTTCAGGAATATTATCAGGCTATCCAACAAAGGAAAAATACAGTGTGTCTCAACACACAATTGAAAACGTATTCAATGCCATCAAAAACTCCTCAGTGAATTTGCTTATGAATTGGATAGCACCAGAAGGGGTAAGTAATGCAGAGGAAACATTTGTTGGCTATTTACTTTTAGACGCTTTGGTAGGAAATAGTGATCGTCATCATGAAAACTGGGCATTCGTCAGTTTGAGTGGTCAGAGCTATCTCGCGCCAACCTATGACCATGCTTCTTGTCTTGGTAGAAATGAGACAGATGAAAAACGAAAACAAAAACTGATTACAAAAGACAAAGGCTATTGTGTCCAAGCATTCGTGACAAAATGCAGGTCTGCCTTGTATGCTAAAGATAGTGAGAAAAAACAGAATTAAAACTTTTGATGCATTTCTTGAAGCGCGGCAACGCTATCCGAATGCAGCAAATGTATGGTTAGAACATCTTAACAAGGTGTCGAACAATGATATTTTAGAACTTTTTCAACGTATCCCTACAGAGCGAATCTCACAAACAGCAATTGAGTTTGCACAGAAAATCTTGGAACTAAATCAACATAGACTACGCGAGTTGCGAAACACCTAAGGCATGAAAACACTATTTTTAGCTTGGCAAGATCCAGATAGTCGTGCTTGGTTCCCTATCGGTCGATTAACATTTGATGGGGATAAGTATCAATTTTTTTATACTGTTGGTGCAAAAGAGGCTCAGTCTCAGTTTGGATTTCAACCAATGTTTTCATTCCCAATTTTTGACAAGGTGTACACCTCCGTAGAACTGTTCCCATTGTTTTCTAATCGATTAATGCAACGTTCTCGTCCAGAATATAACAATTTTGTACAGTGGTTAAACATTCCTCAACACGAAGATGATCCAATTGCCATTCTTTCTCGCAGTGGTGGGCAAAAGGTAACGGATCATTATGAAGTTTTTCCCTGTCCTAAACCTGATGAAAATGGCTTATATCATATTCACTTCTTTATACATGGACTGCGACATTTCCCGCCTTGCTCAATTGAACGTATCAGTAGCTTAAAACCTAGAGATGTATTGTGGTTAGCTCATGAGGCTCAAAACTCCTATGATTCCAATGCATTAACTTTGCAAACAGAGGATCATTACATCTTGGGGTATTGTCCCCGTTACATTGCACCCGATGTCTTGAAATTGCTCCAACGCAATCCAAAACTTGTACACGTGCAGGTTGAGCGTATCAATCCTGCTCCAACACCGCTTCAGTTTCGTTTGTTATGTAACATGACTGCTGAATGGCATGATGATTTTCGCCCATTTTCTAGCTCTTTTTATCAGCCAATCATAACTAACAACCTATCCGCTTACACTGCTGCTGACAATTCATAAGTAAAAAGCTTTGACTTCGCCGGAAAGACTTACCAGAATACAGGCTTCTTTTGGCTTACGAACTTCCAGAAGCTCCCCAATTCTCGGCAAACCTTCTAGTCAACATTGCTGATCGCACGCTCTTGTAAAGACAGTTTTAAAAGTCAGGAGATCGCACCTTGGATGATTACACAGATTTTTCGCCCTAAAAACACCAATTAACTGCCAATGCGATCGCACCTCAAGTAGTGCGATCACGACTACGAATAATACAAAAACCAAGTTACCATCCGGAGAGCGTAACTGAGCAATCGCCTTCTGCCACCGTCATGCCATTTTTACAAAGCTCATACTCACTTATATCGATATCTTCATTCCACACAATCCCGTAGCCCCCTTGCTCAACCTTAAAGTTCCTGAAAAATGCAGGTTGACGTAGTGGAGCAAACATGGGATTTTCTAAAAGATGGAGAATATCATATTTCTTGACTTCAAGATTTGTGAATTCAATCAACAACGTGCGATCGTTAATTGCTTTTGCCTTGCAAATTCGAGGGCATTTCATGATTACACTTATCTCCACAGATGTTCAATATTGCAATTACGATTACGAATTTCCAGAGAGCCCGTGTTGTGATCGCCTATTCTCAAAAAACTGGCGATCGCAACAGCTTCCGCAATCACCATGCAAGCGTTTCCTGAAGAAGCGTCGCCATGCGGAGCAAGCACTTCATGCCACCACTGCCTCGTCACTTATACACATTATTGTATTTTTGTCAACCCCCAAGGAAGAAGCATCTCTCCTACACTAAGTTTTTTAAAAGTCGAGTATAGGCGTCTAATATCATGTTCGTTAAATGAGTTATAAATAAGATATAGGTTCGTAGTTGCGCTTTAGCGCTCTTACTCCCTTCGCGCTATAAGAATACCGATATATTAAACCGCCTTAGCTTACCCCTTCGGAGAAGCAAGCGTGACAAGCAGCGTCTCCGAAGAATAAGAAGAGAAGCCATGCCCGTTCAGCGTACTCCGTTGGAGAAGCCGCAGGCTAGCCGTTCGGTGTTCGCGTAGCGTGTCCGTCAGGACAAGGGTAGGGCTTTAGACGCCAAGTTTGAAGTCAAAAAGATAGGTAATCTTACACTCAATAACGCGAGTAACAGTTTGAGAGCGCTGAAGCGCAACTACAAACATTATTATAAGTGTTCAACCGAACATGATA
>JAQYWO010000102.1 GCA_029379215.1 Rhizonema sp. PD37 | reverse complement strand
AGCTTATACCATTTCACTTTAAAGTTGATACCTAAATGTATCAACTTTAAAGTGAAATGGTATAAGCTCGCCTCCGGCTACAACCTTACCCATTTTTTGCTCCTCCCGCCGAGTTGCCCAAATCAAATGATTCATAGTGATTACTCCACCATCATCTACAGCTCAGAAGGCAGATACTAAAGCTATGTTGCGAATCTTCGCTCTGGCAATCTCGAGCGGACTCTATGCTTCTCAGCCCAGGTAGCACAAGGCTACATCTTGTTGCAGGAGAGCCTTAACGTAGTGTTGTAGATTGTCATTAATTCGTAATCATTCTTACTGTGATCTGCTTGCTTGTAATTGAGAGGCTTTGAGCAAACCTGACTCGGTGTGGGGATGAACCTCATTTTGCTGAACGGCAAACCAAGCAATGGTTGAGGCATGCAATATTTTTTGCGTAAAAGCGGTTAGTTTCAGTCTACCAAAAAAGACAATTATCAGACCGTTAAGGATAGTCGGTGGCAGCGCTATGTCATTGGTAGCCACAACGATTTTGTCTCCAGCTTTAGGGGTGTGACCATTATCAAACTATATTCAACCATCTAATAGCATCTTTCGGTTTAACTAGGGAATTTGCATTATGACAAATTGTAACGGTAAGCCACACCCTCGTGACAATTTGCTTCGGAAAACTTCACGTTAGGAGGGTTCTTCGGAGAAGAAACAAGTATTTATGACTAAAATATCTGGAAACTTTGACTCTTTAGGGAAAAAATCTGTTTACAAAACTAAAATATGCTTCATATAATGTAACCAAAATAGAATCATGTGAAATGATTATTGAAGATGAATACCATTGAATATCCTTGGCTAACAGCCACAATCGTGTTACCACTAATGGCTGCGGCAGCCATGCCCTTAATTCCCGATAAAGAAGGTAGAACCGTCCGGTGGTACACTTTGGGAGTTGCGATCGCGGACTTTGCGCTCATGGTTTATGCCTTTTGGCGAAGTTACGATTTTCACAACAATGCCTTCCAACTGGTTGAAAGCTATCCTTGGGTTCCGCAATTAGGTTTAAATTGGTCTGTAGCGGTGGATGGATTGTCAATGCCGCTCTTACTTCTAACAGGTTTAATAAATACACTCGCAGTATTCGCGGCTTGGAAAGTAACTAACAAGCCGCGATTATTTTATGGTTTGATGCTAGCGATGTACAGCGCTCAAATTGGTGTGTTCGTCGCTCAAGATTTGCTGTTGTTCTTCATCATGTGGGAAATAGAGTTGGTGCCAGTGTACCTGCTGATTTCCATCTGGGGAGGTGAAAAGCGTGCTTATGCCGCCACGAAGTTCATTCTTTACACTGCTGCTGCCTCACTGTTTATCTTGATTGCAGGTTTTGCAATGGCATTCAGTGGAGATACTGTCACCTTTGATATGGCAACTTTGGGAATGAAGCAATACCCCAAAGCATTTGAACTGCTTGTTTATGCAGGGTTCTTAATTGCCTTTGGTGTCAAGCTGCCAATCTTCCCCCTACATACTTGGCTACCCGATGCTCACGGAGAAGCTTCAGCACCTGTTTCCATGATTTTAGCTGGTGTGTTGTTAAAGATGGGTGGTTATGCGCTTATCCGCATCAACATGGAAATGTTAAGTGATGCCCATGTTTTCTTCGCGCCAGTGCTGGCAGTTTTGGGTGTAGTGAACATTATTTATGGTGCTTGTTGCGCTTTTGCTCAAACCAACCTCAAACGACGCTTAGCATACTCTTCAATTGCTCACATGGGATTTGTGCTGATTGGTATCGCCTCCTACACAGAACTTGGTATCAGCGGTGCGGTGCTTCAGATGGTTTCCCACGGTTTGATTGCGGCGGCGTTATTCTTCCTCTCTGGAGTGACTTACGAACGCACCCACACTTTAATGATGGATCAAATGAGTGGTATGGCAAAAGTCATGCCGAAAACATTTGCACTGTTTACTGTCGGTGCGATGGCTTCTCTAGCGTTACCTGGAATGAGTGGCTTCGTCGGTGAGTTGATGGTGTTTCTCGGTATTGCCACAAGTGATGTTTACAGTTCTAGTTTCAAGGTTATCATCGTGCTGCTAAGTGCGGTTGGCTTGATTTTGACTCCTATTTATCTGTTGTCGCTGCTACGTCAAGTCTTCTATGGTAAGCAAGAGGAAAATTTAGTCTTGGATGCGGTAGTTCAAGATCTCAAACCCCGCGAAATGTTCATTGCTGCATGTCTATTAATTCCCATCGTCGGCATCGGCTTGTATCCTAAATTGGTGACGCAGACTTATGATATGACAACTGTTGCAGTCGCCTGTCATGTTCGCCAAGTGCTACCAGTTCTTGCTCATGGGCAAGAGTCAAGTTTATATTCCCGTATTTTTACGCAACCAACACTGGCTAATTCTCAAGTCTCCAGTCTAGTTGATATAGCTGAGTAAATATTTGTTAGACAAGCGCTGGTGATATCGTAAGTCTACTTGTTAAGTGGTAGAAATAGACTTCATCTCTCTCATTTCTAGTTTCCAAAGCACTGCAGGGATTGTCGAGAAAAATCTCAGTAGTGCTGACTGTAGTCAGTAAAAAC
The DNA here is from genome assembly GCA_029379215.1 of Rhizonema sp. PD37. GTDB lineage: Bacteria > Cyanobacteriota > Cyanobacteriia > Cyanobacteriales > Nostocaceae > Rhizonema. The sequence goes on along the minus strand of JAQYWO010000102.1, from coordinate 23,232 downwards.
TTTCTAGTAAGTCGGTAGGGGAAAACAGGTGTCTGTTGAGTTTTCTAATAACCTTATCTCCGTTGCCTTTCAACAGCGATAATTTGCTTGATTTGCGAGGCATGTTGCTGAACATCCTTGGTATTGTTCGGTTCTGCTTCTAAATTGCTCAATTGAGTCAACAAGTTTAAACTGAAAGCTTTATACTGAGGCTCTTGGAGTGCTAAGGATAGCGCATCGTACCATAATCCGGCTTCAGCATATATATCTGCTTGTTTCACAATTTCTTTTGTTCGTGAGAGTGCATCTGCCAAACGCGGTGGCTTTGGAACAACTTCGACAACAGCCTTAGCCAGCAAATCCTCTGAAGGGTTATTTTTATTGCATAAAAGAGCAATTTGCCAGAGATACTTCTGCCCAGTAGATAAGCTAATTTTTTCTTTGGAGAGAGAGAGTTTCATAATTCCTGATGAACTCTGCAATTGAATCTTCTTAATGAGCTTGCCTTTACCACTGACACCATACTCGTGAAGACTAAATTCCATTTCATGGGGTTCAGTATCTGGCACAAACCAAACAAATGTGGGTTGAGAAGAAACAGTTTGCCCAAAATGACTAAGTGGAGTCAGGGCTGTTAGGGTTGTCTGTGCTGTACCAATACATCCGTTAGTTCTGGTACTATTTGAACCTGTAGGACTTTTTGGTCTAGAAGGGTTTGTAGGCGGTTTGTAAGCTGCAAAGGTTGTGGTTGAAACTAACAAAAAGAGTGTTAAAATATAGCCAATAAATAGCTTTTGCACACATGATTTTGTATTCATAATTACGGGTTGGCAATGAAAAACTGTAATTATCCTACAGGTTGATTTGTAAAACTTGAAGATACAGATGCCCGACTTCTCAAAGGATACAGCTGGTCATTCAGGGGTGTGACCCCTCAGACACACGATTTTCCGTTCTGAGAGTGGTAATGTATAGAGGCGAAGTTTGGATGCGTACCTATCCATTACCCGGATCTTTGTTAAGACTTCACCTTTGTCGAAAATTGTGTGTGATGGATAATTCTCAACGGTCATCTACTACACGTACATGTGGAAAACGGTCATGCCAGCATCTGCCATTTGAGAATGAAAGTGGCTCCAATGGCATGAAACGCCAGAGTGTTCTGTAAAATATTTGAGTGACGCTTGGTTTTGAGCCGTCTTCTGTAACAACCTTCGTTCTTGTAATAAATTTTGCTGGTGAGCGTTGGCAAAATACTTCAAACATAAAATAATACAAAAACAATAAACATATGCTAAATATCCAACCCTGGATAGGATTTTTTGCAAGAGTCTGAATGAATTCCGTGTGGGAAAAAAGTAAAATTAATGGATTCAAAACAAATCTAAAAATTATGTGATCTCCAACATAATTGACAAAACGTCTATCGCCTGATGTATCGATTATATTTCTCTTGACTGCATCATTTGAAGGTAAAAGATTCCCACACTCATCGCAGACGTTGTCTTGTCTACCTTCAGGAGGGTTTTCGTAGCCACAACTAGGACAGTTCATAACTTTTCTTTTGATATATTCAGTTTTGTTTTACGATTTTTTCTCCAAAATATCGATTTTTTTGATCCTAGTTAACTAAATTATGATAATTAGAGTATGCATCTATTTGTTTCATAAATCGTCAGAGAATCTCTATTCAATTCATTTTATGGGAGGAGGATTTTATAAATTTGCACTTGAATAATTGTGCTTGAATAACACAATAAAATTTTCAGGAAATAATTTGTTAGATCTTTGTGCCAATTAAATTGTTTTTTTGTGCATAATCGATTGTACTTTTGTACAATCTGGTTTAATTTATGTTAAGTCAAGAACATAAAGTGCAAAATTGGTTTGACTTGTGTCGAAAGTTGTGGTTTTACTAGACACTATAAATATGTAATGGGTGCAGCTAATGACACAAAGACACTGGTTCGCTTGGTGTTTGCAGTTGGGATGGGTGGGACTATTAGGGTGGATAGGTGCGATCGCATGTGCTACCAGTACGCTAGCCCAAAGCCGAATTGTGCCAGATAATACACTCGGTGCTGAGTCTTCTATTGTTATACCCAATGTTCAAGGATTGCCAATAGAAGCAATTACTGGTGGAGCAATTCGCGGAGCAAATCTGTTCCACAGTTTTCGGGAATTTAATGTCGATGCTAGACGAGGAGCTTATTTCCAGAATCCTAGTGCTAATATCAAAAATATCTTCACACGAGTCACAGGTAATAACCGCTCAGATATTTTCGGAACTCTGGGTACAATTAGTAATCCCGCCAACTTGTTTTTGATTAATCCCAATGGTATTGTATTTGGTCCAAATGCGGCATTGAATGTAGGAGGTTCATTTGTAGGAACCACAGCTAACGCAATTCAATTTGGAAACTTGGGTATTTTCAGTGCTTCCAATCCAGATATACCCTCGCCATTACTGACAATCAATCCTTCAGCGTTGCTGTTCAATCAACTCTCTCCAGCTTCAATTACATATAACGCCGGACTTAATCCAGCAAGTGCAGTCACAGGTTTGAGAGTGCCAGATGGTCAAAGTCTACTGCTAGTTGGCGGCGATGTCAACGTAAATGGTGGTAGCCTTAGAGCTGCTCAAGGTCGTATCGAGTTAGCTGGGTTGGCTGCACCAGGAACGGTAGGATTAAATTTGGCAGATAACACTCTGAGTTTGAATATGCCAGTTGGAGTCGCCAGAGCAAACGTGTTGCTCAACAATGGAGCAGAAGTCAATGTGCGTGGTGCTAATGGTGGTAGTATTGTTATCAATGCTCATGACTTCAATTTAGCAGGAGCAAGTGTACTGCGTGCAGGGATAGCATCAGGATTGGGTACGCTGAATAGTCAGGCGGGAGATGTTGAAATCAATGCTACAGGAGAAACCTCTCTAAATGATGGCAGCTTGATTGCTAATGTGGTGCAATCCCAAGCTATAGGGAAAGGTGGCAATATTAATATCACCACAGGATCGCTCTCCTTACGCAATAGTCCTAACCTGAACACCAGCACTTATGGACAAGGGAATGGAGGAAATATTATCATCAATGCCCGCGATCGCATTGACTTTGATGGTGGTGCGATCGCAAATGTAGAATTAGGTGCGGTAGGCAAAGCCGGAGATATCCGGATAGCAACAGGTACTCTCTCATTAACCAATGGAGCCTCTCTTTTCAGCAACACGTCAGGGAAGGGGGATGCAGGTAATATTACAGTTGATGCCCGCGATACTGTCAGCTTTGACGGTGGTAGTCTTGCCTCAAGCCGTGTATTAACAAATGCTGTGGGTAAAGGGGGAAATATCCATCTGACAACCGGAACGCTGTCTTTGAAAAATGGCTCTCTACTGACTACTAACGTTGTCGGACAAGGTGACGCAGGAAATATCAGCATTGATGCCCGCGATACTGTTAATTTTGATAGCGGAGCAAGCAATAAATTTACTGGCGTGGAAAGCAGTATATTCACTGGAGGTATGGGCAAAGGAGGAGATATTCAAGTGACAACGGGTTCACTTTCATTGACTAATCGTTCTCTACTGTTCGCTAGCAATAGTGGGCGAGGAAATGCAGGTAATATCACCATTAATGCCCGCGATACCATAACCTTTGACGGTACAATAAGCCTCGGCACTCAAGTAGGACCATTAGGCATAGGTAATGGTGGAGATATCCGCGTGAATGCTAGGACGCTGTTCTTAAAAAAGAATAGTCAACTTAGTGCTAGTAACTTAGGGCAGGGCAATGCAGGCAATATCATCATTAATGCTAGCGATACCGTTGCCTTTGATGGCGTAAACAGCAATGGATTCGGGAGTACAGCATACACTTTAGGTAATAGTGGCAATGGGGGAGATATCCAACTAACAACGGGAACCCTTTCATTGACTAATGGCGGGAGACTGTTTAGCTCTGCAGTGGGGAATGCAGGCAATATCACCATTAATGCCCATGATACCATTAGCATTGATGGTGTGGGCAGCAATGGAGCCTCTAGTGGTGTTTCCTCATTTTTACCCGAAGGTACTACTGGTAAAGGCGGAGACATCTTTGTAACAACAGGTTCCCTTAAACTGAGCAATGGCGCTCAACTACTTTCCAGCACCAATGGGCAGGGCAATGCAGGTAACATTTCCGTGAAAGTAGATGATGCTGTTTCACTGACAAACTCCAGTCAAATTAGAACTTCTGTGGAGTCTGGAGGTGTTGGCAAAGCTGGTGATATTGACATACTTGCTCGTTCTCTACTGGTAACAGATGGCTCTCAAATCCAGTCAGTTCTTTTCCGAGCAGCACGAAATCTGCCAGCAGCGCAAGGGCGTGGGGGAAATATTCGAGTTACTACAACTGATTCTGTCACTCTTTCTGGCATCGGTTCTACAGGATTTTCTAGTGGTTTATTGACTCTTGCAGACACAGAGACATTGGGACCTGCTGGTAATATTACGGTTAACACTAATCAAATTAACGTCTCAGATGGCGCAATAGTCACAGCAAGTACTTCAAGTTTTGGCAACGGAGGCAAGATCACGATTAATGCTAACACTTTTGAAGCCTTGAATGGTGGACAAGTGACCACCAGTACTGCGGGATCTGGTAAGGCAGGAACTATCAACCTCAATCTTAAAGACAGCTTAACTTTAGCAGGAAGTAACGTGAATTTTACTCCACAACGCTTCAGTGGAATTTTCGCTAATACCGATCCTGATTCCACAGGAGATGGAGGCAGCATATTTATTGACCCCCGTCAAGCCACTATTAGAGATAGGGCAAGAATATCAGTGAGTAGCGCTGGTACAGGTAATGCAGGCAATATTAACCTATTTGCAGGCACTCTCACGCTTGATAATGGCGGCTTAATTTTCGCTCAAACTGCTAGTACTCAAGGTGGTAATATTAACTTGCCGTTGGGGAATATTTTATTGCTGCGTCGCGGTAGCAGCATTTCTACTACAGCTGGTACTAATCAAGCTGGTGGCAATGGTGGTAATATTAACATCAATACACCGTTTATCGTTGCTGTGCCAGATGAAAATAGTGACATCACAGCAAACGCTTACTCAGGCAACGGTGGGCAAGTACAAATTAATGCTCAAGGTGTAATTGGTATCCAGAATCGCTCACAGCCAACTCCAGAAAGTGATATTACTGCTAGTTCTACCTTAGGTGTGCAAGGAGTCGTGAATATTTTTATCCCAGATCCAAATATTCTGCGAGACAACCTGACTCAACTACCGGAAAATATTATTGATGCTAACACGCTGGTTGCCAATAGTTGCATAGCTAGACGCCACAATCAGTCTGGTGGTACTTTTTTCGTAATCGGCAATGGTGGTTTACCTGAGCGTCCTGGGGAAGCTACTCTTTCACGTTATTCTACTGGGACGATACGTACTATACCAAATGAAGGTGAAAAAGCCACGTTACCTTCTTCAACTAATTCCGTCCGCCCTTGGAAAAATGGCGATCCGATTATTGCCGCGCAAGGTATTTATCGATTGGCTAATGGTGAATTGGTGTTAGGTAGAGAGTGTCCATTAGCTGATAGCTATTAGCTGTTTGTAAAATATTGAGTCTCGACGCATGAATCAATCAAGCTGAATTTATTTATGGGAGATGTAATGCATTTGATTATACATTCTCCCACACAGCTATTCTTTCAACAGGATGCCGAGACTTCATCTAACCAAACTTGCAAATCAGCCAAACTGGTAAAATCTAACAGTGCTTCGCTCAAATCTTCGAGAACAGGCAATGGCAAACCAGAAATTCTCGCGACTATTTCATCAGAGAGTTTCTGCCCCATCCGCTTAGTAATCAACCGAATAATGAGGTTAGCTGCTTCAGAGAGTCGTCCTTGTTGTATTCCTTCTTCCTTAATTTCCTGGTAAACTCGCGTTTGCTGTAATGTTATCCCTAGCATAGACTCTACCTCTGTTCGGCTCAATTGTGTAAATTTGTACACCATGATTGTCGTCACCATCTCTATTATGGCTTGAGTTGAAGTCGAAGGTACTTCTTGATGGGTTCTTGTTAACAAATACCTTGCTTCTTCAGGTGCTTGGCTCTCCTCTAGGGTAGTTAGTACCATCAGCGCTACCCATAACGGTAACGAGCGAATATCTCCCAACTCATCCAAATATACTCGATGCACTTGGTTTCCGTTGAGTAACGTTCGATGAGGATGAATATCACTTTGCTCAATACTGCGTGTTGGGTAAATGATCACTGCTTGCCAATCACTAAATCTGGCACGGTTGCGATAAAAATATAATGAGGATTCGGCAAATAATCTTTCGTAAAGTTGTTCATCTTTCTGAAACTGCACTTCACAGAAATAGACGACTCCTGCACCTTCGTTTTCTGGTGGTAGAAATACCCCGTCAATCTCAAATTTTGGTTCTTTTACAGCTACCGAATCAAATCGGTATAAATTAGCATCACTCGGAGGATAAGTCAAAAGTTCAAATAGCAGTGTGGGGCATTGTTGGAACAGTTTGTAAAATATTGAGTCTCGACGCATGAATCAATCAAGCTGAATTTATTTGTAGGAGTTGTAATGCATTTAATTATACATTCTCCAGCACAAGTATTCTTTCAGCAGCGTGCCGAAGACAGGAGTAATTAGTGCCTTAGTACAAGATTTCATCAGTTCGTAGCGTTATTGAGTCTCTTCAAGCTTTATCAGTAGGTGATTCAATTCGTCACGAATTTATGAAATGCTGTACTTTGCCTCTCTTTAGGCAATTAGCAATGTTTCAACCGTGTAAATTGTCATTGACTTCTATACTAAATTATTCGCTCTTTCAAACATAGGCGCATTGCGATCGCTTGAAGGCTCTTTGAGTTGCACACATTATTTTGTGAAATTGCCGACTTCTTGTATGAAATCGGCGTTTTTAAACGTATTTAATTTTACTATAAGTAACTACAGCCGCTCAACTTAAAAATCACGTTCGCTAAGCGATTTTGCTTGTGTATTTCCAAAAGGTACAGAATTTAGGGTAACAGTATATTTACTGTACCATAGCTTATCTGGACTAGTGAAACTAGAGGATTCACTGTAATTTAATGGCTCTACAAATTGAAAAAAAGAAGGCTCATGTAAAAACTTTCGCGTTGTTTTATCCCAATCTTTTCCTAAAGTGAACCGAAGAGTACAATTACAGGGACTAATCTTTTCAAGCAGCATTTCATGATTCGCTTGAACATACACGAATCTCCAGATTTTTTTAGAGCTATTGTCAAAAAGCTTCACTGCCGCATCTGTATTCGTGCCATTGATGATTTTTAGTTTTCCATGCCCTTGTGAATTTTGAGTTGGAATAATATTAAAGCCATTTGGTACAGCACGATTTGTCTGAATTGGTGCTTTTGCAAGAGAACGACTTGGCATACTTGACGCGATGCCATTGGCGTAGGCGTAGCCTGCCAATGGTATTTTGATAGATTGCTGCATGAGCGGCTGTTGTTGTGCCTTGGTTTGAGAAGCGATCGCACTCAGTATACCTACAACAGCTACTGTTGTGAAAAACAGATTTTTCACCATCATAATTAAGTTCCTCTTATATCAATCTCCAATGCCATCAGATAAAAAATGTTAAAAGCTGTTTGTTCTTCTGAGAAACAATTATTAGACATACTAAATCTTTTCCTGTTTACGATTTTGCGAAATTTATGTTTAAATAATTGTTCCTAATTAAAATTATAAAAATTTCAGGAGATAATTTGTTAATTTTTTGTGCTAATTAGATTGTTTTTTTTACATCATCGATTGTACTAAAGTACAATCTTGTTGAACTTAAATGACTCGAAGATACTAGTACAGAGCGGGGGAAATAACCCACCCATCTGAAATAGGTAAAAAGCTTATATAATAAATGTTCTTTCTTTTTACTTTTTACTTTTGCCTTGTTGTACTAGTTCGCTTGGTGTTTGCAGTTGGATGGGTGAAATTATTGAAGTGGATAGAGATGAACGAGTTTTTTAAGAAGTCGTAAAAAATGAAATCCCCAACTTCTTAAAAAAGTCGGAGATCTAAGAATAAAATCGCCACAACCGCAAATTCGCTGACCAAGTGAGTTGACAAATTGTCCCTTTTGGAGTATTACTAATTCGCTTAAACTTACCTCGTAACTGTCTAGCTAAAGAATGGGCTTGCTGTGTTCCAAACCCTGAATGAGACTTTGCCGTGACATTAGTTCCTAAACCATTATCGACTACGCGAATAATATTGGTACCTTGCTCTTCACAGCAAGTCACATCAAGTCTAGTCGTTGAATCGGCATGTTTACCCACATTACACAATGCTTCTTCCAGAAAGCGGCAAAGACTTCGCTTGTGTTTGAGACTCAAGTTTTGCTCATCCATCGGCTTAAAGTCAATTACCTTGATTTTGATGGTTTTAAAACCAGGAAGTTCTTTGTCTAAAGCATTGTTGTAAACTTCGTGAAGAATTTCGTGGAGTGGTTGAACTAAGTCTAATTTTTGCTCTTGTTGTAGATGAAAACTACTTTCCTCACAGACAATCTCTTTGCTTATGAAGTCGTAAACACCGCGTAGTTCCTGATTAAATTGTTGAAGATCTAACAAAAACTGTTGAGGTGCTAATTCTTCGTCACCCTTGACTTTTCTTAAAATTATGCTTAATGTTTGTAATGGACGACTGTGGATAGCATCGAAGGTTTGATCGATAACTAACTGACGGTCTTTAATGCGCAATCGCAATGCTTCGTCATGTTTATAGAAAGCCGCAAACACCGCACTATTAAATACTAAAATTATCACAGTTGGCACAAGTGGAACCCACCAGCCAAGAATCAGTAACCCATAACAAATCCCAATCAAGCAGATACTGGCGGTAGCGACGAAAAGCAACATCTTTAATGGGTAACGGATAGTACGCCCAAGAATTATGCCCACAATACCCCAAGCAATAATCCACAAATATTCCCATTGAGCCGCCCACACATGGAGTTGCGATCGCCCATCGAGCACCGCACTAATAATTTGACTAACGACATGCGCTTGCACCTCCACCCCATAAATCAGGGCGGGATTCTCACCCTTTATTGCCACTACATCTACATAGTCTTTAATACTTGGGCTAGTCATGCCTATGAGTACAATTTTGTTCCGAATTAAACTCGGTTGAACTTTTCCCGTTTCGATATCTGAGAGTGAAACAGTGTGAAAAGGTTGAGAGCTATTACGGAAATTAATTAATATTTGTGTGCCCCCCGCATCTTCTTGTCCATAGCTACCACCATCCGGCTTAATCTGGGTTATTTCTGTCGAATTAAACCTCATCCCATATAAATCCCCAGTTACATTTTCCAAGGTTATTTTTTTTTGAGATGCCAAATAGGTTTCTGCTAACTTCAAAGAAAAAGAAAGCCGCCATTGATTTTGAAGATTCGATGTTCCCAACAAACTTCGTCTTTGCTTTCCATCAGTATCAATGAGATCATCAGCAAAACCTACTTGCCTTTGTGGTAAATTGGGGGGTGGATTGATGGTATAATCACTACGATCAGGTAATACCTTTTCCACTCCAATTAAGTTTTTAGTTTCTTTTAAACTTTTAATAAGTTCTCTATACCCAGGTTCTGCAGGTAAATCTCTAAAAATATCTAGTCCGATCACAGCAGGTTGATAATAATTTAATTTCTTCAATAAAGCTGCTATATTTCTATCAGGTATTGGGTAATTGTGAACATGATTAATATCTTTTTCATTAATGCCGACAATAAGAATTCTTTCCTCTATTGATTCTGAGGGACGCCATCTCATCAATGTATCAAAGGCTGCCCATTCTAAAAATCGCAGCGAACCAGATATACGCAGTACAATTAGAAATGTAATTGCGACAATTCCCGGTAATAATCCAATGTGCCGAGTCGTAGTTTCCTTTTGAATTCTCCGGATTATTGGCAGCATCAGCTTTTTAATTTTAAGTGCTAGCAGCTTATTTTTTAATGAATCAATCCTTGCTCTTTTGCTCGGATATGTGTTTGAATCCGGAGATTTTGACCTGGAACAGGATACACTTCTAATACATCCTGGATTTTTGTCCAATAGTACCGTACGGCTCTTGTTTGGACATTCATTCGTTTGGCAATAGTCATATCCTGTAACCCTTCATCAAATGCCAGATGTAGTACTTTTAACCATTCCGGCTTAACTTCCAATCCAGAACGTATTTCTTTAGGAGTGTAAATCACACCCTTGATTGCCCACTCAACTTTGGTTAACATTTCATTCATGGGCAAGCTTTTATCTACCACCGTGAAACCACCTTCATGATCACTAATAGCTTGTTTTAACTGCAACAAAGAGCGTAAATAACAACTCTGCACCACAATATTAAGAGTCAGATAGTGCTGCATAAGCGTTTTGAGTAGTTGAATCCCTGTGTCAGAGCGTGGAGAGCTTCCCCTATTTTCTGGTATCACTAAATCAATTACAATCAGGTTAAATTCGAGACTTCTTACTTGATTGATTGCTTCAAGTGACGTTTGTGCTTGAAAAATTTCCGCATCCGGATACTGCTGTCTCAATATGTTAATAGTTGCATATCTAACTAACTCGTGGTCATCAATAATTAAAATTTTCATCTGATACATATGTATATGGATAGGTTGGTATAATAATCACGGCGTCTTTACAGGGTGAGGAAAAGTGAGGGATGTCTCTTTTCCCGATCAATCTGCTAAAAGAGGACTTCTTGAGGTATATTCAGTCTCCGCGTGCGAATTGATTGTCAAGCTTACGACTCTTTACAACCACAACAGTTAATGGTCGTTAAGGATATTATCACATGACTTAGGCTGTTTAATACAGCACTGTGCATGATGGCTAGTACTCTCTGGTAAACTAAATGGCATGTCTAAAATCAATTCCACACATCTACTGAATTTAACTTGTGCCAAATCGATATCGCATGCACACACGCTCATTTTACGTTTTTCTTTGTTTGATTAGCTTTACGTGCAGTTTGTGGTTAGGTTTACCAATTTCTTTAGGCGAATTCACAGAAACACACTTGGCAGTAAACGCCCAATCTCCTAACGCTAATCAGTTAGTACAGCAAGGTATTGAGCGCTACCAAGCGGTCGATTTTAGAGGAGCAATTGAACGCTGGCAGAAAGCTTTAAATATTTATCAACAAAATAAGAATCATGCCAATGCAGCAATTGTTCAAGAAAATTTAGCGCGGACATATCAACAACTTGGACAATCTGAACAGGCTATTCGTCACTGGAATCAAGTTGTTGCCTACTATCATCAAGTAGGGAATTTGCAGTTCTTAGGACGATCGCTAACCGAACAGGCGCAGGCATACAGTAGCTTAGGGCAACCCAAACAGGCGATCGCACTATTATGTAGTCCCGACAAGGATGGCAATTGCCGCCGTGGAAGTGCTTTACAAATTGCCCATCAGACTTCTGATATTACGGGTGAAGTCGCCGCTAGAGGAAGTTTGGGTGATGTAACAAGGCTGATGGGAGATTACGAGTCAGCCATCAAAAATTTGGAACTAAGTCGAGAACTTGCTAAAAAACTCAATAATCCGGCTATCAACCTCTCAATCTTAAATAGTTTGGGTAACGCCAAGGTAAGTCTTGCGCGGGTTAAGTATCGCCAAGCAAGTTCGGCTTTACAAAGAGGGGATAGTCTTGAAGCGGAAAAACGAAGATTCCAAGCTCAACACGAGGATGCTTTAGCACTCTCATACCTGCAAGAAAGCATAGACATTGCCCGCAGCCAGAAAGATATACAAAATGAAGTGCGATCGCTTCTGGTGATGATTCCCCTATATTACCGCACAAATGCAAATGACCAAGCGGCAAGTAGCTTACAACAAGCAACTCATCTGCTAGAAAGTTTACCCGATAGTCGAGCGCGAGTGTATGCCACTATTGACTTGGTACGGTTACTGCAACCTGTCCCAAAGGTCACATTTACAACGAAGTGTCTCACACCTTCTGTGTTACCACTAGCTGAGTCTCTGCTCAATCAGGCAGTCGCTGTTGCTGAGCGCCTTCAAGATTCTCGTGCAGAGTCTTTTGCATTGGGAGAACTAGGACATACATATGAGTGTAGCCAAAATTACCCACAAGCCTTAAAGATGTCGAATAGAGCTATATTCGCGGCTCAACAAAACCTAAAAGCACAGGATAGCTTGTATCTGTGGGAGTGGCAAACAGGACGTATACAGAAAGCGCAAGGCAAAACAGCAGAGGCAATTTCTGCTTACAAGCAGTCAATCGATACTCTAGAATCGATTCGCCGTGACATCTTAACGGCAAATAGAGACATTCAATTTGATTTTCGGGACACGATTGAGCCAATTTACCGCGATTTAGTGGCACTTTTGCTGAGTGTTGAGCAACCAGTGCAGACAGCAAACAAATCACTTTCGTTCAAACAAAGTAAGGATAATTTCCGCTTTATCCTCAAAACCATCGACTCGCTGAAACTGGCGGAATTACAAAATTACTTTGGGAATGATTGCATCCTGACGCTTGTTCCACAGGAATTGGATAACCGCAAGGATGCAACAACAGCATTCTTTAACACTATTATTCTGGAAGATAAGACTGCAGTCATATTAAGTCTTCCAAATGGACAGAAAAAGCTTTCTTGGATTTATATCAAACGTCAAGAACTTGTTAATAAAATTAATGAATATCGCCGAGGATTGGAAAGATTTCGGGATGATTACGACACTGCATTAGCTCAGGAAGTTTACGACTGGCTGATTCGTCCTTTTGTCAAAGATTTACATGGAATCGAAACGCTGGTGTTTATCCAAGATGGTATCTTGCAAAGTATACCGATGGCAGCACTTTACGATAGTGAAAAGAAGCAATTTTTGATACAGCAGTATGCGATCGCCACAACTCCAAGCATTTACCTGACTGATACTCGCTCTTTGAATCGCCAAGATTTGCGAGTATTAGCACTGGGTGTCAGTCAAGCTACCACAGTTGACGGAAAAACATTTCCGCCTCTACCCAATGTTGTCGAGGAAATTACTGAAGTTACTCAGAAGATTAAGGGTAAAAAGTTACTTGATAATGAGTTTACAACCTCTCGTTTAAAAACAGAACTTAGCGAAGCAGTTTACTCAATCATCCACGTTGCCACTCATGGCGAGTTTGGCAGCGAACCACAAGATACTTTCATTGTTACAGGTAACAATGAGAAACTTAGCTTCAAAGAACTGGATCGGCAGATTCGGAGTGTTACTCGCAATCAACAGCTACTAGAACTATTAACTTTAACTGCTTGCAAAACAGCCGTCGGGGACGAGCGCTCTACACTAGGGTTAGCTGGTGTTGCCGTACAAGCAGGAGCAAAAAGTGTCTTAGCCTCTCTTTGGGCAATTAACGATGCATCAACCGTGCAAATTGTTACAGACTTTTATGCCAAATTGTTCGATGGTTCTTTGAAAACGCAGCGCGAGCGCAACGTGACTAAAGCACAGGCTTTGCAAGCAGCACAAACAGCACTTATTGAGAGTCAGCAGTATTCTCACCCATACTACTGGTCTGGCTTTATTTTAATTGGTAATTGGCTCTCTTGAATTTTTGATTATGACTCCCGAACCGCTATACATGAATACCGATTACAAAACCGCTTCTGAACCAAGGATGCAGAGAAGTAAGATAGGTGATTTTACACCAGTTCGTGTTCCATGAGCGTTCCTCTTCGGTCTCGGTATTATAGCGGTTTTTACTCCCTTCCCGATGTAAGATTACCTTTTTTCTTTTTAAATTTTTTGGCGTTCTTGGCGTCTTGGCGGTTAAACAAATTAGATATTCTTTAGGTGAAACGTAATTGAACAACAGACTGAAGGGTTTCAATAAACTGGCAAAATTTCACAATTGAGCACTAATTCTTCCACTAATATCTGAATTGGGGCGTTATTAAACCTTGCGACCGTTGACCAATCATAGAGGCAATATAAGACCAAGCAAGGATGCACAGGAGTGACCAAGGGGATTGCTATACGCGATCATCTAGAACAAAGATCGTAGAAAGGTAAATGATCAGCTGATTTCGGCGGATGGAATTCCCCGCATGAAAATAAAGGACTGATAAGGCTTCACAGAAAACTTTTCGGTAAAGCTGAGTTTAAACTTGTGCGTTCATTTTGGTTAACGATCACACCACCCAATATTTGTCAAACTGCCAAGTCCGTTTTCGTTCAATAATCTCAACTCCACGGACTAATTCAGCAACTGTTGTTTTCTAAAGCGCTCATCCCTTCTGAACAGTTACCTAAGTTATCCGATTAAATCGCTTGAAAACCTCATTTTTTCGTTACCCCCCTGAACGGTTACGTTTTCTTTTTGGATAATTCTCCGGAATATCTGGCTAATAACTTGTTGTCATGTACACGTAGTGATAATTGATATAGTAAAAAAAGGACTATGGAGATGATGGATACTGATGTTGCTGATAGAATGAGTACTGGAATTTACGATGGTGAGGGTGAGTGGGAGTTGACAGATGAGGAAATTTTAGGGATCGCAGGTGGCAGCCTCCCAACTGCACAGGTGGCGGTTTGGAGCATATTCATATTCCGGGGTACTGGAGTGGAGTTACCAATCCACAACCGCTTTTGTGGTGATGGTAACTGTCGGTTCCCTATTTGCTGAAATCGTAGAAAAAACTGCCTCGTATTTGGGCAGCTTTGGGATTGCAATGAATATAACGAAGAGTATTTAACGCTCGTTATGTATCGGTGGGTAAAAACCCATCACAAAAATACCGCTGTTCCCAGAAGTGCCCTGTACGATTGATCATCAGACTGAATGTATTAAACGAAGTCTCTCTTACCAACAAGTATTGACCACATCCAGATGCGTACGACTTTTCCCTCTCAAATACCTTTTTATGTATTATTTTATTCTTTCCCAATTCATTTATGTCCATAATAACCGCCTTTGACATTTGTGGGTGCGCATGGGTGGGATCTACCCCTTATTGAAAAGATGCAAGCTCTGAGATCCGGAAAAATCAATGCTGAACACAACTAGCAGGTTCTCTCCATGAAGGTTGTGAATCAGTGTTTGTGGGATCGTATGCTGTCAAAACAACCTGACCTTTATCGTTGAACACCCAGCCAGTAGCAGGTATGATTGCTATTAGTTGGGGTTTGGGTTTTGAAGCGTGTGTCTTGTGTTGATGCTGCAACGTGGTTACTGGTAGGCGAGTGTCTGTCCATACTACATCACTGGTAAGGGGTTCTTCGGGATTGGGGGGTAAGCCGCCGCGTCCGGTGATGGTAAGAGAGCCACCCGCATTTTTCCGACAGGGATTTTGAGCGATCTGCGTTGTCTGATCAAAGACTTTCGTTGGTAATTCAACTAGCCCTTGACTGGGGTCAAGATATGAGGTGTTGAGATTTACCGTACCTGCTTGGTTAAATTGAGAACTCGCATCAATATAGTTAGTTCCATTTCTGACAATTGATCGCCCTGGAGTTAGTCCATAAATACTTTGAGCTGTAATTTGAATATTACCTCCCCTTCCACCAGATGCGCTAGTAACAATGTCATTGCTGCCATTACTCTCAGAAGGAGCAGCGACAACAAAACCATTGAGAGCGTCAATGGTAATATTGCTTCCGTTAGCTGCACTACTTGTTGCTTGAGCAGAGATGAGGCTATTTTTTTGTAAGAACAATAAATCCAAGCCTTGTAGTATAATGTTTGCGCCTGACTGATTGGGGGAAGTAACTGCGGTTGTAGCAGTTAGATTTCCAAAATCTAAACGAATATTCTTAGCTGTAATGATCAAATTGCCAGCACGTCCTTGTGGACTGTCTACCGACACACTTGCTCCATTTTGAACTGTCAGGTCTTGAGTATTAATTGAGAGGTTTCCGGCATCTCCTTTTGAGCCAAGAGATCGAGCAGACAAGCGACTGGAAGCCCCTGTCAGTTGTATCGAATCAGCTGTGACAGTCAAATTCCCTCCGTTTCCCGCACCAAGAGCGCTAGCACTGACTCGTGCTCCACCCTGTACAGCCAATTGATGGGTATTAATTATGAGATCTCCCACCTTTCCTGTAGGACTAAGATCAGCTTGAGTAAACAAGCCGCTAGGAAACTGACTATCAGTAGAAGTTCCCGTCAGTTGTATCAAATCAGCTGTGACAGTCAAATTTCCTCCGTTTCCTGTACCAAAAGTGCCAGCATCGACTTGTGCCCCACCCTGTACAGATAATTGGCGGGTATTAATTATTAAGTCTCCTCCCTTTCCAGCACCATAAGTGTTAGTACTAACCTGTGCCGTACCCAGTACAGCCAATTGATGGGTATTAATTGTAAGGTTTCCCCCCGCCCCCGTCGCACCTTCATAAGCGTTAGCAAGTAAGCCACTGAGAAAATTAGCAGATGTACCACCAATAAGTTGTACTGAATCCTGAGCATTTACGACTAAAGAGCCTCCAGGTTTTGATCCCAAAGTACTTGCCTCGATCTGGGAACCATTTGTGAGGGTGATATTCCTACCCCAAACCTGTATATCGCCACCGCCTTCTCCACTAGCATCAACTGCTGCTTGTTGGGATAGTTGAATGTTTCCAAAGTTTTGCACGTGACTATAGCCCAAGGAAAAACCTTTGTTGTAAGAAGTGAGGCGAACTAAACTATTTCCAGCAATACTGCCTAGTTCTATCCGTCCTCCTGCCGTTTTTAGCGTTCCTCCCTTAAGAGTTATATCACCACCCACCAAAGCCAAAGTTTGATCTGGCTGTACGCGTAGACCAGTGGTAGTATCAATCAGGTTTGATGTTGTCCTTAATCCCTGACCATCACCCTCTACCTGAATTCCTCCTGGATTTGTTCCAAATTGCAACCCACTCGGCACACTGATAGTTAGTAATGGTGAAGTTTTAGGAGCAGTTGCACTATACTCAAACCCATCTGCAAACTTTAGACTATTGGCAGTACTAGCAACGAATGAACCGCCAACATTCAAACTGGCATGTTGTCCAAAAACAATTCCATTGGGATTGAGAAAAAACAGGTTCGCCGTCCCTAACGCTTTAATGACCCCATCAATCGTAGAAGCCTTGCCACCCGTCACGCGAGTAAAAATGTTTTGTATATCCAACCCATTGTTAAATGAAGCCATGCCGCCAGTTGGTACAGAAAACTGTTGAAAGCTGTGAAACAAGTTACGTCCTGCCTGTGTTCCCCCAGTGATATTGAAGACGCTGCCATTGATTGTGACGTTGGAATTATTCGGTAGAGTCCTATCAGGTGCAATCTGGGCAGTTGCACAACTTGCTCCTAATACACAAGCACCACCAAGAACAATTCCCAATAACTGACGCCAAGTATTACCCATAGAGGACATTAAGTCTCCTTTGAAAGAATGAAGAATGCAGAACTACTTTTGAGTAATTTATCAAGCTAATAATAGCTTTTTAACTTTATTTTGACATTGCGTTATCCGTAGACATTACTTCATTTTGTCCAAAGTCCAATAGTTTAAGTCCCGAAAGTCAGGACTATACGTAGTTATGTCCTTTAACTCAGTCGATTTGGACAATAATTCTTTAAATTGGACAATAATTATTTAATGTACAATTTAAAGAATTATTGTCCAGTTTGCTATCAATAGCACTATTTGCCAAAACCCTTATCAAGTATACATTCTGGCGATTTATTATTAAAAATAAAGCTTTTTTCATTTTTAAAGCAAATGATGACACAAATGGTATAAAATTTTAAAGTAAATGATGACATATTTTTTGAGATGACCTTATGTCTAGGAAGCTTACAAGCCAAGACTTTCCAGCATTGGAAGTTGAAGAGGCAGCAAAAACGGAGGAAGAATCAACAAAGCACCCGCTTATTAACATAGATTCAGCAGATTATCTAAAAAAGGTAGAATTGATAGATGCCGTCCGTCAAGCACCTAACAAGGCAGATCGTAGGGATGCGATCGCAGATGCAGCAAAAGCTTTGGGTAAAAGTACTCGAACTATTAAGCGCATGGTTGAAAAAGTCGAGCAGGTAGGAGTTGCGACTTTAGCTGTTGGGCGCAAGGATAAGGGACAATATCGTATTTCCAAGCAGTGGCATGATTTTGTTGTGAGCCTTCATAAATGGGGTAACACAGAAGGTTCTAGAATCAATCACAATCAGATTTTTGGGTATTTAAAAGCTTTAGCCTTCCAAGGAGAGAAACTACAAGAAAAAAAATATGATGAAAAATTTAAGCAATACTCTCAGGTACGTGAGGATTTGATAGCAGGAAAATATCCTTCTCATGTCACTGTTTATAAAGTAATTAATTCCTATTTAGAAGAAAAACATAATAAAGTTCGCCATCCAGGCTCACCGATAGAAGGACAAATTATTCAAACAACAGAAGGTATTTTAGAAATCACCCACAGTAACCAGATTTGGCAGATAGACCATACTCCATTAGATATTTTATTAATTGATGAGGAAGACAAACAAGTTATTAGTCGTCCATACATCACGTTGGTAATGGATAGTTTTTCTGGTTGTGTTACAGGTTTTCATCTAGGTTTTGAAGCTGCTGGCTCACATGAAGTTGCTTTGGCTCTGCGTCACGCAATTATGCCAAAGCATTACGGGACAGAATACGAACTTCAAGAAGCATGGGAGATTTGTGGAATTCCCGAATATATGGTGACAGACCGTGCAAAGGAATTTAAGTCAGCACATTTAAAACAAATTTCACTGCAATTGGGTTTTATACGAAGGTTGCGTGCTTTTCCTCAAGCAGGTGGTTTAATTGAATCGATATTTGACAAGATTAATAAAGAAATTTTGTCGTTATATGGTGGATATACTGCTTCAAACACTGAGGAACGTCCTCCAGAAGCTGAAAGAACTGCCTGTCTAACACTTGATGATCTGGAGAAAATATTAGTGAGATATTTTGTAGACCATTCTAATCGTCATGATTATCCAAGAGTAAAAAATCAAAAACGTATTGAGCGATGGAAATCATTTTTTTTACTAGAAGAACCTGAACTTATCGATGAACGTGAACTAGACATTTGTTTATTGAAAGTTGCGTATCGCAATGTAGAGAAATATGGTTCTGTGAACTTTTTAGGTTGGGTATATCAAGGAGATGGGTTGTTAAATTATCAAGGTAAGCAAGTCTCTTTAAGATATGACAAACGTAATATTACAACTGTTCTTGCTTATACTCGACCTATTAACGGTGAACCCGGAGAATTTCTTGGTACTATACAAGCTAGGGATTGTGAACGAGAAAGAATGTCTCTAGCTGAATTGATTTATATTAAGAAAAAATTGCGAGATGAAGGTAAAGAAGTTGATAATTCTTCTATTTTGAATGAGCGATTATCTAGATTTGAGGATGTTGAACAAAACCGTAAGGAGAGACGCAGACGACGCCGTAAACAAGCCCAGAAAAAACATGAAGTTAAGTCGAATAAATCAAGAGTAGTAGAATTATTTCCCGAAAATGCAACACCAGAGGAAATTACAACTTCACAAGAAAGTTTAATATCTACTACCTTTGACGCAGATTCACAAAACATTGTAAATTCAATAGATAAGCAAGTTACACAGAATAAACCTGATATCAATCAAACAGCCAAAGCTAGACGACGCCCTAGAGTAGATGTGAAAGATTGGAACCAATTCATGAAGGATAATTGATGAGTACAATGTCGGATACAAACTTAGCCCATGCTAATCTAGAATTTCAGAAGCCGTTTGATTCAAGTTTACAATCTGCTGAGGAATCAAGGCGATCGCCAGAAGCCCAAGCTGAGGTGGAACGGATTGGTAAAGCTAACACTTATCATACCCTAGACCGCGATACGGAACTGTTTGACTGGCTTGATGACCAACGTGATGCCAAACTTTGTGGTTATGTTACCTCCGCTACGGGTTCTGGCTTATTAAAAGCCTGTCCACTGTACAGGACAAAATATGTGAAACGGCGAGGGACTCTGTTAGAAATTCCTGCGACTGTTATCTATGCAGAAATTGAACAGCATGGTGGCCCAACGGATTTATATTGCTCTATTCTAGAAGAAATAGGTCATCCACTTGCTCATGTTGGAACATTGCGAGATTTGCGATCGCGTGCATGGGGAACTCTTAAAGGATACGGTGTCAAAATACTGATCATTGGTAATGCCGACTACTTAACGTTGGAAGCCTTTAATGAGCTAATTGATATTTTTACAAAAATGCGAATCCCCGTTATCTTAGTTGGGACTTACTATCTAGGTGATAATATTCTTGAACGGAAAAGCCTCCCATACGTGCGCGTTCATGACTCATTTTTAGAGTCATACGAGTTTCCT
The DNA here is from genome assembly GCA_029379215.1 of Rhizonema sp. PD37. GTDB lineage: Bacteria > Cyanobacteriota > Cyanobacteriia > Cyanobacteriales > Nostocaceae > Rhizonema. The sequence continues at coordinate 2,862 of JAQYWO010000102.1, read as the reverse complement.
AATTTAAATGAAGAAGAGGTAATTGAAGTTATAAACGATTGGGAAGAAACGTTTTTGCCAGAAAATTATCGATTAAATCTTACTCAAACTGAGAGCATAGTCTCCTATTTGCGACTAAAATCAGGAGGTTTGATTGAGCCTTTGTATGATTTGCTTCGTAAGATTGCCATACTGAAAATTGATGAACCTAATTTTGAACTGAATCAATATAATTTGACTAAGCGTTTTGGTAGACGGAAAGAACCAAAAGTTAAATTTAAAAGAAAAAACTGAAGCATTTTATTTGCTTTGAGTTCAAGTCTTTAGGTAGTGAAACGTAAGTTATGGAATCATGGAGCCAGAAGCTGTTCATCATCCGCCTTGGTATATTGAACCCAATGAAGGGGAGAGTATCAGTCACTATTTTGGTCGATTTAGGCGACACGAAGCAGTTTGCGTATCATCGCCTGGGAGTTTAAGTAAAGCCGCAGGAATTGGCCCAGTATTAGCAAGGTGGGAGAAATTTCGGTTTAATCCGTTTCCTAGCCAAAAAGAATTAGAAGCAATTGGGAAATTAATTGGCTTGGATGCAGACAGAATCGTTCAAATGCTCCCGCCCAAGGATGAAAAAATGAAAATGGAGCCAATACGTTTATGTGCTGCGTGTTATGCAGAGCAACCATATCATCGATTAGAGTGGCAGTTTCAATCAACAGTGGGGTGCGATCGCCACAAATTACGTCTATTTTCAGAATGTCCCTTTTGCAAAGAACGTTTTGCTATCCCAGCGTTATGGGAACAGGGAGAATGTAACAAATGTCATGCAGCTTTTAGAAGTATGAAAAAGCGGCAGAAAGCTTACTAAGTACAAGATTTCACAAGTTCGTAGCGTTATTGAGTCTCTTCAAGCTTTAGCTACAGGTGATTCAATTCGTCACGGATTTATGAAATGCTGTACTAAGTAATACTTACGGGTGAGTTTTATCACTTTAATAGGGCTTCTTTGAGCTTAGGGAGATCCTTAAAAATAGGGGTTTTACCTCTCGCCACTATTGCAAGCGCATTGCATTCGTTTAATAGCGATCGCAAAGCTGAAGGTATTGGCAGTGGCTGAAATGCTCATTAGAACTTGCTTCCCTTGCGGATAAGAGCGTCGTGCTGAAATGTCTAAGTAGCAAGACTTGTAAAAAATTTTGTGATTTATAGATTATAGTTCAATACGGTTCAGATAAGGCTAAAAACTAATACTGACGTAGGTTGGGGAGCCAGTTCTGTAGGAGGGAAACCCCCCTACAGAACTGGCGTTTGAGGAACCTCACCCAACAAAATTAAGCGTTTGTTGGGTTTTGCTTACGCTCTACCCAACCTACTATTCTCTTAACTGAACCGTATTGGATTATAGTTTTTTATAAGTCCAATTTTTTCAGATTTTGTGAGAAATCCGGGTTACAGCGTCTAAATTTCAGTCTTTTTAGCCCCTATTCTACGGAAACTTTCAATTAGTCCGCTGATTTGGCAGGATTTTTTCACTTAAAATATACGACAAATTTTCATTTATGCGTGAACTCATACTCTAATTCATCAATATATAGCTTGAAAGCACAGTTCTCTTCAATAGGCATCACCAATCAAAATAAATGAAGACCAAAAATAAGGGTGACGATCCAGTTGGTTAAGCTTGGCATGTTGTAAAGCTTGAGCTTTCGTCATACCGTGTTGGAGGTTTTTGTAAAAATCAATCATGAGTTGTTGAGTGGCTTTGTCATCAGCAGCCCACAAACTAGCCATGACAGCTTGAGCACCAGCACGCTCAAAGATGTAAGCAACATTCACAATCCCTTCGGTTGAAGATTTGGTTTCTTGAGCAGTTTGACAAGCAGCAAGGGTTAGTAATTGTGTCCCTTTTAACCCCAAAAGCGCTGCATCAGCAAGATTAAACTGAATATTATCCGCGAACAGCAGTGTATTTTGCTTCAACTTGAATTTCTGGCAATCATGATCTTGAAAGCAACCATGAGTCGCTAAGTGTATAAAGGGAAAGCGGTAAGCTTGAGCTTTAAAGTGAGCGAGAGTTGCATCCTTACCCACATAAGCTTGACTACCGGGGAAGAAATGAGTTATTTGGTTAATCTCATTTTCAGCCCCAAGAAGGAGTTGAGGAGAAGGGAGAGGATTGCCAAATGCTAGTAGGATAGTTTTTTGTGGCTGTAGATGTGATAATTGAGAAGATTGTAGGGAACGAGTAGAAATACGGGTAAGATAATTAATCGGATAGTTTTGGATTAAGAATCGTTGTGTTGTCTTGTCATAAAGAGTTTCAAACGGAAGAGAGCGTAGCTTGTCAGTAGCGATGATACTGAGTTGTTTTGGTGAAAGAGCCTGAATTTGCTTTTCAATTGGGCGAATCAGGATATCGTAAATCGGCCTACCTCCGGTTTCAATATAATTGTCTTTGCTATCATCCTGAAGTTGTTCTAAATAGTTGCTAAGGAGTTGGTCGAATTTAGTACTAGTAACAGGTGTTTGAACAACATTCAAATGCTCTTTGGATAAGACAAAGATGGCAACAGAGTGAGGAAGTGATACGGGTTGAATGACAACAGTACCAGCAGGGATAGAAGACTTGATCTGAGTAATTTCTGTGGGAGTGGTTTCAAAAAGTTCTGAGAGTTCAGGAAAACGTTGAGAAATATCGTCAGCATCCTTGTAATGTTGTGCTTCTAGTTGTCGAAGCTGTTGAGATAAAGCTTCCGAAAAGTGATTGTGCAACTGTTTTTGTTGTAATTCAAGATATTGATCTTGTTGATTCCAGTGGTAAAGAACAAGCCGTGCTTGTATGCTAGAAGCTTTTGCCTGAATGAAGCGAGAGTAATCAGCTAGATC
>JAQYWO010000101.1 GCA_029379215.1 Rhizonema sp. PD37 | reverse complement strand
ATTTTAAACATTATCAGAAGATTTTTATGTTGGCATTAAATACTATTAAGCCTATTTGTTTCAACGTGCTTGCATGCCCAAATATCCCTGCACTCTACCTAGAGTTATACCAGGAAAGCAAATTGCCGCACGGGCTTTGCCTTGAAAAATAAAAATAGGCGTAAAGATTAATGGATTAGTCACTAGCCAAAGCACCTTTGACAATGGAAAGTTGCATTTCCTCATTAAGAATCCAGCCCCACGACCGTGGTTATACTCTCTGCGAATTGATTGAGAAATAGAATAAAGTTTAGTAGGAGTAGGATGTCGAATAATGATCGTTGGATCGAAGTAAGTCTTGGCTCCGGCATCAAGACAGCTATATAAGTAATCAACATCCTCGGCTCCTCCCCAAGGCGTACCAGGCCCCATATTTTCGTCAAACTGAACCTTGGCAAATTCGCTCCGGTAAAATAAGGCAGCAGTCATGCCAACGATCCATCCTTTGTCATAATCAACAACTCCAGCACTTTCTGGACTATGGAGCATCGCCTCTTTATCTGACTCTAAATCCAGAACGTTGATGATTAATCCGCCCCAAGCTGAATCACGATAAAAAAACTGGGACACCTTCGCCAAAAAATCGGGAGGGTAAATACAGTCATCGTCAGGGAAGCCAAATAACTCACCCTTGACATGCTGCAAGCCTTGATTGCGGGCGCGAGATAGTCCAGGTGATGGTTGTTTTATGTGAATAATTGGAAATTTCTGATTGTAGAATTTTACGAGTTCTGCCAATCGGTCATCAGCATTTTGGTCAATTAAGATTAGCTCAAAATCAGTGCAGGTTTGGGCTGCAAGTGATTCGAGAAAACGCTCCAATTCTTGTACTCTATATTTTGTTGATAAAATGAGAGAAAACCGCATCTTTAAATTTCCTAATTATGCTAAAGACAGGAGTTCAGGATGTTTCTCAATGGCATCAATGACAAGCCCAACATCGCCACATTTCTTGCAAGAATTATCTACTCCTAATATGTCGGGCAACTCACAGCGATCGCAGAACGACTCACGTAAACTGTCAACATGATTATCCGCGATCGCATAAGCACAGCTACGGCAGATAAAGTCTGCAGGCGCTTCTTCTTCTCCGCTAACCCAACGTCGCCATTGCTGAATGGGATTTCCTTGATAAATCTCGCTCACACTGGCATCACCGATGTTGCCCATTTTATATTTAGAGAAGTAATCGTGACAGCATAAAATAGCTTCACCGTTAGCATCAAAATGTAGCCACTCTTTGTCACGATGCCAAAGGCAACCCTGTAATTTTTGATGATTGGGTCTAATGGGTAATAATCCCTGGTTTGCTTTTCCAGCAAATTCAACCATCGGAATAATCAAAATACTAGAGATCGCTGTATTTGCAAATCTGTCTTGAATCATTTGAAAGCTTGCAGCATGTTGCCGATCCAAAGCCCCAACTACTACCAAATCTACTTTCACCTTTTGCGCTTGAACAGGTACTTGAGCTAATAGATAGTCAAGATTAGACAAAACTTTGGGTAAATCTCGCGAGCCACGAGTTTGGCGATATTGGGCTTCATCCAACGTTGAGAGGTTGAATGTAAAACTACTTATCCCTAAATTGAGCAGTTGGTCGGTTAATTCGGGCTTCAGCCCCGATCCATTGCTGTAAAGCGAAACTTTATAACCTGCATTCCGAATAACAGTAATCTTCTCAACGAGATCTTTATCATAAGTTGCTTCCATAAAGCCGCTGAGAGCGATTGTCTCAATCGGATAGTCATGGAGTCCCTCAATAATCTTCTTTATTTTCTCCAAAGATAGCGCACTTTTTTCCCGTTTATCCATAGATACAGGACAGAAAAAGCAGCGATGATTACAAACACTAGTTGTTTCAATTTGAACGTATTTCAAACTCATAAACATTTCCTCTTATTAAATTTTTGTACGCCCTCCCAATATCCAAGTACCCTACCTAATCCTATGCCAGGACAAGGCAATGCATAGCTGAATTTACCAGTAGCTATATATTTTCCTATCAGGATAATAGGTTCAACTAGTTGATAGAAAACAATTGATAAGGAAATATTCCGTTTTTTCAGTAAATATCCAAATCCTCGACCATAGGTGAATTCCCGCCATGCCAGCTGAGGAATCGTATAAATTGCATAAGGTTGAGGATGTCTAACAAATAACTCAAAATCATAGTAAATCGCAGCATTACGATCAAGACAGTGAAGTAAATAATCCGTATCTTCTCCCCCAACCCATGTTGCTCCAGGTCCCATTTGTTCATCAAAGGCAACTTTTTTTGCCAGATCCGCCCGGAAAAACATTGACGGACCTATTCCCAAGCTCCATGCTGTAAGATGGTCAACTCTCCCTGATTTTTGCAAACAATAGTCAAATGCATCTTTGTCACTATCTAAATCCATGACTCTGACAGTTAAGCCATCCCAGGTTGTATTAGTCTGAAAGAAGTGGGCAACTTTAGCAAGAATATCAGGAGGATAAAGACAGTCATCATCGGGATAAGCGATAATGTCACCCTTGGCGAGTAAAAGCCCTTGATTTCGAGCGCGGGATGTACCAGGATTAGCCTTTTGTATATGTGTAATAGTGAATGTCTGAATATAAGAATTGACTACATTCATCAGGCGATTGTCTAAATTTTGATCGACAATTATCACCTCGAAGTTGCTATAGCTTTGAGTCACTAGCGATCGCAAAAAGCGATCAACCTGATGCACTCTATTCTTAGTGGCTACAATTAGTGAAAATTTCATGCGATCAAACCACCTGTTAATTTTTTCATGGTCTGAACACTTTTGGGTTGTCTGACACTATCCCAATACCCTAGCGACATACCAAGAATTGCCGCAGCAACATATGCAGAATAGTCGAACCGACCTTGGAACATATATGTAATGACATAGGGTACATTAGGCAAAATCTCAGCCCTGACAAAGGAAGAAGAAAAATTATTACCCATCAAGTATCCATTTCCACGACCATAGCTATATTCCCGCCACAGGAGTTGACGGAAGTTATAAATTTTGAATGGATTGGGATGCCGAACAATCAATTTGGCATTGTAGTAAATGCTGTATCCTGCCCTAACACATCTAAACAAATAATCCATATCTTCTCCGCATCCCCAGGGCGTACCTGAACCTGGGCCAACGGTTTCATCAAAGGCAACTTCTTTCACCACATGGGCGTGGAAAAACATGACAAATGTGATGCCAATCCGAAATGCTCTTTCTAGATCCACTACACCTGAGTTATCGTCGCCACAATATAAAAATGCGTTTTTATCTTCATCTATATCAAAAGCTCTGGCAATGGCAACTTCTGTCTGGCTATCTTCAAAATAATGTACAACTTGGGCTAACAACTCAGGTGGATACAGGCAGTCATCATCTGGAAAAGCAACCAAATCTCCTTTGATGTGCGATCGCCCCAGATTTCTAGCACGCGACAATCCAGGTTCTAGTTGTTTCAGATGCAAGATAAAAAACTTTTGACTATATAATTCGATTAATTCGACTAGGCGATCGTCTCGGTTTTGATCGACAACAATCACTTCAAAATCTGTATGGCTTTGAGTTGTGAGCGATTGCAGAAAACGCTCAACTTCTGTTACTCTGTTTTTAGTTGCTAAGATTAGAGAAAATTGCATAATATACTCTATCTGTCCTAGATTGGCTGACCACTCGATGGATGAACCCTTTGGCATATCTTAATCCCCTGGGAATATCCAATCGAGGTTCCCAGACCGTAGGCAAAGAAATAAGCGGCACGTTTCAGGTTGCCTTTAGTAATTTCCAGAATTGTATGTTGGTACGATGAACGTGTAGCAGAATGGATTAATGGCTCAGGTAAATTGTGCTTACCTAGCAAATATCCATTGCCCAGTCCATAGGAATATTCTCGTTGAATCTGTTGGCGAAAGTTATTTTTTTTAAGTGGGCTTGGATGTCTAACATTTAACTTAGAATCATAGTAAAACCGATAGCCAGCATCGAGACATTGAAATAAATAATCAACATCTTCACCTGCCCCCCAAGGAGTTTGTGAACCCACACCCATGTCTTCATCAAAATGCAGATATTTCACAACAGAACTACGAAAGAACATGGCATGGGATATGCCAACCGTGTATCCTTTCCAATAATCAACCATTCCTGAATAATCGTCGCCACCGCAAAATTCAAAAGCATTTTTATCATCATTCAAGTCAAAGATTCTCGCAATTAACCCATCCCAACCATTCTCATTCTCAAAAAAATGAGCCACTTGGGATAAAACTGTTGGCGGGTACACACTGTCATCGTCAGGAAAAGCAATGATATCCCCTTTCATCTGTAACTTCCCCAGGTTCCTGGCACGCGATAGTCCACGCTTGTCTGACCTAAGATGTAGAATGGAAAGCTGCTGAGTGTAGGAATTAACCACCCCTACCAATCGATCATCCAAATTCTGGTCAACAAGAATGACTTCAAAGTCATTGTGATGCTGGATAGCTAGGGACTGAAACAGCCGCTTTAACTCGTTGACTCGATAGACTGTAGGCACAATTAGAGAGAACCGCATGACTTCAGACAGATAAACGGGAACTAATGGATCTAGGCATGATCGACGATTTCCGTACCAATAGCTTCTGGCTTAGTTAAGTAAAAGTCTTCGATCACCAGAGTTTGTACATCATCTTTAGTGCTGTAAATATCCAACACCTCCTCTGGCTTGTGGACAAGGGGTTGACCTGCCACGTTCAACGACGTATTGCAGACCAAAGGAATACCTGTCTTTTGGTAGAAGCAATCAATCAAAGACCAATAAATGCCATCTTGATCTTTTTCCACCAGATGAGAGCGGGTTGTAAAATCAACATGGACAACAGCCGGAATTTTAGTTCGCCATTCCGGTCGGATAGTGGCTGTCCCTAACATATAGCGATGTAGACCCGGCTCCAACGGACCTTCCAGCACTATCTCTGCCTTTTCGCTGAGAACGCTAGGAGCCAAAGGACGCCACATTTCTCTGCCTTTGATTTTATTGAGTCGCCCCAGTGTTTCTCTGTGTGAGGGATTAGCTAGAAAGCTGCGTCGCCCCAAAGCACGAGGACCAAATTCATCTTGACCTCTAAACCAAGCCACAATTTTGTCAGAGGCTAAATCCGAAGCCACACGCTCAGTCAGTTCTTCTAAAGACAGTTTTTCAGGGATAAAGCCGTAGTCTTTAATCGCCGCGATGATTGCGTCTCTGGTGTACGTAGTACCAAAAGCGGGACTGGGCAATCTCTCCAACTTTGAAGTCGGTTGATTGAATAGATGAGATACTGCTAGTGCCGCACCAATGCTGCACCCGGCATCGTTGGCAGCCGGAAAGACGTAAATGCGATCAAAAATTTTCTGCCGACTCAACGCCTCGTTCATAGTACAGTTTAATGCACAACCACCACTGAGAACTAGATTCTTCTCCCCCGTTAATTTCTTGAGACGGAGTACCAGATTATGACCAATTGTTTCCAGGGTATGCTGAACGGATGCAGCAAAGTCGGCATAATGAGCGACATGGTAAGCTTGAACCGCTTCCCAACCTGATGATGTCCATGTTTGTCGATAGGGATAATAATAGTCCTCGAAATATTGGAGCCAAAACGTGCCGATGTCACCTGCTGTTGGGGGTGTCGGAGAGTCATCAATCGCTTTTTGTATGGCTGTAGGTAGCGTGAAGCGTCCAGCGTCTGGGTCGAAATGAAAATCAATTGACTGCCTGACTTGACCAAAGGGCGCTAGCCCCATCAGCTTACCAGGACCAGAGTGCCAACCTAGTCCAGCACGGGCTCCTGCTGCTCCATAGAACATTCCCAATGAGGTATTTACGGGATAGGTTTCAATTAGCTCGATAGTGTTGCCTTTAGCATGAAAGAGAGAAACCGAAACACCCTCCCCTTGTCCATCCATCACTAGCACGGCAGCACTGTCGAAACCACTAGTAAAAAATGTGCCAGCAGCATGGGCATAGTGGTGCTTAACAAAATGAATATTTGGCGGCTTGGTATACCCAAACAGTTTCTGCGGCAAGAGTATTGGTGTTAGTTCGTTGGATGAAACCACGTAGTCTGAAACTTGAGTACCCGACTTTAAGTTCTCAAGCCAGCCATAGGCAATACAGTCTATGTCTGAGAGATAAAGACCAGCACTGTCTAAACACGCTTTCGTGACGTCAAAACAGCCTTGACCTTCAGCATACCGTTGGCGGGTCAAGCGTTCTTGTTCAAGAGCAAACTTAATGTTGTTATCTATGATTAAGCTAGCAGAACCGTCGTGGGCTTGGGGAATGTCTGAACGTCCAATGAACCCTAAAATTTTCATCGATATACTCCGGTGGTGAGAACTTAGTGATCTCTGAATATTGTCTTAGAGTCCGTGCCGATAAAGGAGCACACACTTAGAACAAATCGGGGTTAAGCTGTCGTGGATGGTTTCCCGCACTCTTTTAAAAGCATCACTTTGCCAAATCTCTAAAACACCTTGCTCATAAAGATTGCCGATGTTAAATTCGGGGAACCATCGTTTTCTTCAGTTCTCTCCATTCCTGATTAAGGATGAATTTGGAGTTTCTGGTAAGGGTAATCTTCTAATTTCTTCAAAGCAAATCTTGCTGCGAATTGTGACATATATCTTAAAACAGGAGCGTGACGGGAAACACACAAGATTTTTGCTAGAACCTTTGCTGAATAAGCAAACCGATTTTTCCTGTCAGCTTGAGATAGACGGCACAGGCAAAACAAAAATTTTATCTATTCAAAAGATGCAAAATTCTGGCTTTGCCTTTTCTAGTATCCAAACTGCTGAGTTATGGTTTCAAGAGTTCCTGGAAACATCAGGATATTTTGAACAAGTTAACGCGATCGCAGCTGAGTTGCATCGAGTGGGGTATTTAGGTCCTGTTTGCCTTGATTCAATGGTTCTTCAAGAAGGAAAAATCGTGCCCGTGGTGGAAATTAATGCCAGGAAGTCAATGGGATTCATCAACCACTATATTGATCGTTTCCTTGCCCAATTTTCAAGACAGGGTAGTCTGACGTTCTTTTCGCTAAATCTTTCACGTCATGTAGCGTTTTCCGAGATTCTTCAACGAATGCAGCAAGCCGAAATTCTATTTCTCAAAAATAGACCCAGCGGCATTTTACCACTTGCATCGAACACCTTCAATGTGAATTCAGAGCTACACAAAGCTAGTGTTAATGATGAAAAACCCTTCTATAAGGGTCGGCTTTATGGGTCTATTGTATCTGATAATGACGAGGAGAAGAAACAAATTCTCAACAGAATGGACAATATTTTTGCCGAGCTTGATATTCAAAGATTTAATTAATGATATTGCAATATCAGCCGATGTCGAGAGAAATGAAACAAGAAACCGTAACAATACTATGCTCAGGGGCTTCACTAGGTGCATACATTCCTGCATTAATTGCCAGTCGTCAACTAAGCGCTCGAGGGATTGCTTCAGATGTCGTTGTTCTGGAAAATATCCTTCTTGAGAAAAAGAGAAATAATGTTCCGGAAACGAAGTTCGCTTTTCATCGGAATTTTTCACTTGCCTTGATGGCTCAGAAACTGGCAAAGGACATTACACCCAGTATAGATTTCGATCTAACTTCTAATCTATTAGCGACTTGGAAGCATCAAAGACGTAAACGATTTATGATTTTCTCGGGATTTTGGCTGCCTATTGCAAACCGATATCTCCAGGAAACTGATTGTCAAGACATCGCTATTGATCTTTGTCACATGGATGCATCTGCTTCTACTTCGTGGAAAATGTACGATGCGACGCATTCGGCGTTTCGCCATGTTTGGTTCTTTAACTGGGAGGACAAGTACTTATCATACAATTTCTCTGTTTCAGATGATGAACCCATACCCTATAATCAGCGATCTGACCGTTTTTTGATCCACGGTGGGGGGTGGGGAGTTGGGACATATAAAACTAAGGTTCCGGAGTTAGTGCATAAGGGAATCAAGCTAGACGTGATTGCCTATGAACAGCAAGATATTGAAAACAAAACAGAGCATAGCCGATACTTTTTGATCGATCCAACATGGAAACCATGGGAGAAAGATGTACAAGGGCATCACCAGTTTCCACCGTTTGGTGAAGTTAAGGATAATGGCAACATTGCTTTTCAAAACAGTCAGCCATATCCTGAAGTTTACAGCTTGATTCGGCAAAGTCGAGGAATTATTAGCAAACCCGGTGGTGGAACTCTTGTTGACTCCCTCTCTGCGGCAACTCCACTGGTGTGGCTGGCCCCTTACGGTGACTATGAAAACAACAATGGGCTTTTGTGGGAATATCTTGGATTTGGCGTTTCCTATGAAAAATGGGCTAATTCTGGTTATTCGTTTGACATTCTTGAGAGATTGCACCTAAACCTTAGACAGGCTAGAGCTAGTCTACCCACGTATATTACTAACTATATAGAAACGTACTTCCCTGAGATGATTACGGAAACGTTAATTGTGCCAGATGTGATTATATGAACCCTAACAGTGTCGTAGAGATCCTTTAAAATTATTTAAATAGTTAATGTTACTGTAAACTATATATAGGCAGTTAAATGGTTTTAGAACAGCAGCGTGGTGTTACAATTTGGTTCACTGGCTTAAGTGGTGCAGGTAAGACTACTATTGCCCAATTCTTGGCGGAGCATCTGCGAAAGCAAAAATACAAAGTAGAACTGCTCGATGGTGATATAGTGCGCCAGAATTTAACCAAAGGTTTGGGTTTTAGCAAAGAAGCTCGTGATGAGAATATCCGTAGCATTGGTTTTGTTGCAAATCTACTAACTCGTAATGATGTGATTGTTATTGTTTCTGCTATATCACCATACCGAGAGATTCGAGACGAAGTACGACAACAGATTAGAGATTTTGTGGAAGTCTATGTTAACGCCCCTTTGTCCGTTTGTGAGAAGCGGGATGTTAAGGGATTATACAAGAAGGCAAGATCTGGAGAAATCAAGGGCTTTACAGGTATTGACGATCCCTACGAACCACCACTAAATCCGGAAGTTGAATGTCAAACTGACTGTGAAACAATTACAGAAAGTGTGACAAAAGTAGTAACTCAGTTGAAACGTTTTGGTTATGTGCAGAGTGAAAAAGAAGCTTTAACCCGGATTCCTCCACATCCGCAAATTTTGGCTTAATTTTTGTTGAAGTCTTAATAACCAGTCATAAAGGACCAAATTAATACTGATTAATATTGAATGGAATGTATCCTGACTTTTCACGGCAATTGATTAGACAATGAAACAGCGTCTGTTTTCTGCGCGTTCAATGTCAATAGTTTGAGAAAAATGAAAATAAATCACGAGAAAATTAGCGTTTAGAAAAATTGAATTTGGGCGCTCTCTAACTTATTAAAGTGACTTTTCCAGATGCTATGCAAAGTCAGGTTGAAAGCTGCTCAACTTACTTGTTAAATTCAGGACATGAATATTTTGTGTCTCGTTTTTACACCCCTAAATGCATACAGTTTTTGCGGGTCGTAGCAACCAGAATAAGTGTATACTCCAAGGTATTGAGGGAATGCGATTTTATAATATTATGAAGATGTCTACTTGTTCATTACTTTTAGACCACATTTATTTAACATAATATCTAAATATAAGCTTGAAAGATATGATATTAGATTGTACAAAATCCCCAACACCCATATTTATTTTAGGTATAATGCCACGCTGCGGGACAAACTTTTTGCAAAACCTCATTTGTCTGCACCCTGATTGTGTCTCGTCAGCTTTATGGGAAGATTTTATGCTTTACCCCGCCCCCTTATTAGAGGCTTATGCTCATGCAGTTTACACTGAATGGTTGCCCTTGAGTACAAAAAAATTAGAAAATATCATGGATTCACCCCTTGACTCTCTTCTACATCATTTAGGAGAGGGGCTGCTCTCTTTTTTATATACGCAACAACCTCAATCACAAAGGCTAGTAACCAAAACACCTTGGGTGAGAAATTTACCTTCTTTTTTCAAACTCTTTCCCAACGCTCAATTACTGATTTTGATTCGGGATGGGCGTTCCGTTATCGAATCAGGAGTAACAAGTTTCAACTGGGATTACCAATCAGCTATGCACCAATGGGCGGAAGCTGCACAAAAAATTATCCAATTTCAACAACATCAGCATCATTCCCATCAATACATGATTGTGAAGTACGAGGATATTTATAGTAAAACAGTTGAAACAATGACAAAAATTCTAGAATTTCTCAATCTTGATAAACAAAGCTATGATTTTGCCAAATCTATAAACGCGCCAGTAATAGGTTCTTCAGATATTATATGCCGTGGTCGCGAAAATGAGCCACAGGAGTTTACAATTCATTGGCAACCCATTGAGAAAACAACCGAATTCAATCCCCTCTCACGCTGGCATAATTGGGATGATGCAAAACATGCTCTCTTCAACAAAATTTCGGGAAAACAAATGTTGCAATTTGGCTACTCATTACAAGGTAGCCTTGTTGAAGAAATTGATTCTAAAACTCACTCAAGCACAGATATTGTAACTAAAACCAATTCCCCTCTTCAGCACCCGGAAGACCCAAATTATTACCGTCAAATTATACGACATCTGCTCGAAGAATATCAATCTGTAACTGATAATACGACAAAAGATAATTTCTACTATTAGCTATTAATATACTAGGATACATTTAAAGATTCTAGTCAAAATTTCCAGGAGCATGAGTTAAATGAATTATGATGAGTGTAAAGGAATGACGTTACATTTTTTGCTACTCGGTTACCCTCATCAACATTTCATGACTTTCAAGCTACCATTTCACTTTTTTGTCATCTGTCAAAGTACTATATAAATGCTACAATAGCTTTTGAAAATACGATTAAATATCGACTATAAATAGAACTGTTTTGCAATAAACAACATTTTTGCCATAGATAACTTGTTCGTCAAATTAGCTTCTAAAAAGGATTTTTCTTGTTTTGTCAATGTAAATTTGTTTAAATAAGCTGTATGTAGCTGGCTCAACAATATCTCGGAACGGTGCATTTCATCCGCTGTTAATAACACCGCTGTTTTTGCGATTTGAAACATGATATGGGCATCTGCTAATGAGACATCTTTGATTAAGAGTTCAGACATGGCCTCACGAATAATTTGCTTGCTTGTTTGATTTTGTGTATCTGCAAACTTTTGTGAGATACCTTCTGGATTTATATACAAACACCCCCTCACATCTGGCAGCATTGCCAATTGTGTAATTCGACTCAATCGACACCACAAATCATAATCTTCGGCATGAATTCTATCGAGCCGATAACCACCTACCTGTAATAATAAATCGCGGCGAACGACAATTGTGTCATGCGAAAAATATGGATAAAAGAGTAACTCCCAAGGAATTAACGCTGGTGGCAAAACAAAATAGGGGTAGATGTTGTTGCTGATCATCTGCTCATGATCGTCAATAACAAAAACACGCGTGCCAACCAAACCAATATGCGGGTGCCGCTCCAAATAGCAAACTTGCTCGGTCAGTCGAGTTGGAGTACTATAATTATCTGCATCCTGACGTGCGATATAGGTTCCTTGGGCAATGTTCAACCCTTTGTTAAGTGTACAAATTAATCCCATATTTTTCGGATTATGTACAACAACGATCCGTTGGTCTCGCTGTTTATATTCAGCTAAGATATCAGCAGTTTGATCGGTAGACCCATCGTTAAGAATAATTAACTCAAAGTCCTCAAGTGTTTGAGACAAGATGCTATCTATCGCTCGACTGATGTACATACCCATATTAAACGTAGGCAGTATCACAGATACTAGAGTCGTGGACATAGTTGTTTCCCAGGGTAAACGCACCAAATTTTACTTGACAAATAACCAATTATGTGGATTGTAAGTTATAAATATATTTTGTAATTTATCAGACTGTTCAGTTGTGTATTTACTATAATGTTTTCATGAAAAAGCAGTTTTAGTCAACCTAAAACTACCATATCCTCTAAACTGTTAATGTAAAAGCGTTCAATCTTTGGTTTTATTCCAAAGCCTGCGCTCGCACATTTAGATTTATTTTTGATGCATTTTTCCTGATGCCTTATCTATTTTTTGACTGGTTGACCTATAATCGTGACGTGTTTGTCGTGAATATCGTCAGTTTGAGCTACATTGTGCAAAATATGAGGTATTCTAGTCCTATTAGTTGAATCTCTTGAATTACTCTAAGACAACATCACTATAGCAATCCGATATGAAAATTGTAACCGTTCACGGGGGGGCAAAAATGTCAGAGGTGAAATCACACTGAATCAGTGTGATAACTAGTCTAGATTTGATTTTTTCCGCTTATTTTGAGTAGGCAAAAGTGCTGCACTAGTAGTCTGGTAATTGTCTTTTAGAGATTTCACGTACTATTCGCGCAGATTAGAAATCAGCTAAAACCTCTGCTTAGCAAGGATTTTGAAATTTATGCAAATAAGCTACTTTCTCCTTGATGATGATTAATCAACAGTAACGATTTTGTTAAAACTCAGTAGATTATAGTTAGTAAGTAATATTTAAAATGACTAAGTTTAACCTTGGCGTTATTGAAGGCTTTTTTGGCAAAGCGTGGGATTGGGAAATGCGTTGTAATTATGCTCATTTTCTAAAAGATAATTCCTATGATTACTATATTTATGCCCCCAAAGCTGATCAAAATCTACGCAAAGATTGGCGACAAGATTGGTCAAATGCTAATCTGCAAGAATTGATTCAGCTTGGTAATATCTATCAACAAGAAGGACTAAAATGGGGAATTGGGTTTAGCCCGGTTGAGATTTATTTAAACTATGACGCTCAAGCCATTAAAGATTTAGAAAACAAGATTCATTACTTCAATAATCTCAACCTAGATATATTAGCAGTTTTATTTGATGATATGAGAGGAGATTGTAGTGAGATCTCTAAAATTCAAGTTGAAATTGTGCATAGAATTGCAGAGTTGAGTAATGCTAAAACTTTTATCATGTGCCCTACATACTACACAGATGATCCAATTTTGGATAAACTGTTTGGGAAAAAGCCAGATAATTATTTACAAACGTTAGGTAAGGAGTTAGATCCGGCAATTCATGTCTTTTGGACTGGTCCTGAAGTTTGTTCAAAATCCTATCCAGAATCTCACTTAAAACAGGTTGGAGAACGGCTTGGTCGTCGGCCCTTCATTTGGGATAACTATCCAGTTAATGATGGAGCGAAGATTAGTCTATATTTGCACCTAAGAGCCTTTGAGAATCGCCCTCATCAAATGTTGGAGTGGGTGTCTGGTCATGCTATTAATCCTATGAATCAAGCTCATCTATCACAAATTCCGCTGATGACATTAACTATGAGTTATCAGCGTCAGAACTCTTATTCGTCTTCAGATGCATTTGTGGAAGCGGTCGAGCAACTATGTTTTGCCGAACTAGCTCATGCTTTAATCGAAGATGTATCTCTATTTCAAGACCTTGGACTTGATCAACTTGATACAGATATTAAGCAATGTCTGACCAGAAAGTATGAAGCTTTTGACAGTCCCTATGCTCGCGAAGTTGTCCAATGGCTGAAAGGAGAGTATGCTTTTTCTCCAGAATGTTTGACAGGTTAAGGCTTTAAGAACCCTTTATAGTGAAGAATTATTTGGGTCTTTACTCACTTTCGGTGATCCTGATTGGGGTAAGGCAACTATCCTGAAGGAGAAAAAAGGATAAAAACCCAAATTCGAGAGTATTTGCTGATTGCACATCAACATCTACGATTGGTTCACTCTCATACTTAGTAGTGAGCACTGTAAAATTGTAACCTTCCGTAACCAAGAAATTGACCGTGAGATTTCTCACTAGGTGGAAAGGCTGTGACTCCAAATAGATAAACACCGGGAATAGTTGGGTTCTGTTCGGGTTTTAAGGCAATTTTGATAGTTCTACCTGGAGGTACGGGTGGATCGAATGTGAGGGATATTGTTCGTGTCGTGCGATCGCTTGTCACATCTTTGAGTGCCAACTTGTGTTTTTTGTGAGAACTCCCTGTTTCTGTGGCGGAAGTATCTTTGAGGTTATAGTGTATGCGATCTACTCCCTCATGCTGGTTAATCGTTACTCTTTGCAAAGGTTCTCCAGCATTCGCGGGTAGGTTAATAGTGAAGTAGTACGTAGCACCCCAAACATAAACATCGTTGTAGGTAGTCTCCGCACCCTCAAGACTTGGTGGTTGGACAAAATAGACTGTACCATCTTGTAACTGAACGGCTTGACTTGAGCCGACACTGTATCCCCCAATTGCTGCCAAGCAAGCAACTGCTGTGCTAAACAAAAATGCCACGCGCATTTGTCTTATCCTTGTCTTCTTATACTACTAGTGTACCTCTAAAGTCACCTTGAGAGCGATGGGATAGCCATCCTATCAACTTGCAATGTTTGTAGTATTATTGATGTATGCTGAAATATTCTACAAGTACTGTCATCGGCAGTGCAAATAGCAAGCATTCCGCATAACGAAAAGGAGATATTTGAAGAAGTGGATCTCCCCAATCAAGACGAAGAGCGGTAATAGTACCACTACAGTGTGGAAGATGTCATATCACCCAAGCCAAACCACAGCACTCCTATTGAAGATCCGCAAAACTTGTGAAAGCTGCTCATACCTCATGGAAAAACTATTCCTCTGTTAGCGTGAGAGCAATTATTAAAGCAAATGCTTAAAGGAGCGTGAATCATCTAGGATTGCTATATACACTTTAATATAAGTAAAATTCTCAATGAGTGAAAACAGTGACGGTTACAAAGTTGTCAGCGATAATCGGCAAGCGCGGTATTTATACGAAATTCTCGAAACCTATGAAGCTGGAATCCAGTTGACGGGAACAGAGGTTAAATCAATCCGTGCGGGTAAGGTTAATCTCCAAGATGGGTATGCTTTGATTCGTGAAGGAGAAGCATGGCTGATCAATATACACATTTCACCTTATAATGCCAGTGGACAATACTTTAATCACGAACCGCGCCGTACTCGCAAGCTGCTGCTACATCGTCAGGAAATTCGCAAGCTGATAGGTAAGGTAGAACAGCAAGGTTTAACCTTAGTACCTTTAAAAATGTACATGAAGCGTGGCTTAGTGAAAATCAGTATAGCCCTTGGCAAAGGTAAAAAGCTTCACGACAAACGCGAAACACTAAAACGACGCCAAGATCAGCGCGATATTCAACGGGTGATGAAAAGTTACTGATGATGGTAGTTGGTAGGGGGAACCTTCAGTGTGTTTCAACCGGGGGAGATGTCAACTTCACCCACAGGTTAGAAGAAACTTTTGGAAAAATCAGGTAATGTGAGGCTGGTTTTTCAAACATAGGGAAAAAAGCCTGTGGTTCCCATCAGAGATGATAATCCTTTAACAATTACGCCTTATGTGACTTTTGGGCTGATTGCTGTTAATGTCTTAGCTTTTCTTTATGAAGGCAGCTTACCTCCACAGCAATTGGATGGGTTTTTGCACTTAGCGGCGGTTGTACCGCGAGAACTCACTGCCAGCTTTGCGGGTATATCCGTAAATCAGCCTGTACCAGAATGGCTGACTTTGATTACATCCCAATTTTTACATGGGGGTATCTTGCATCTTGCGGGTAATATGTTATTTCTATGGATTTTTGGCAATAACGTTGAAGAAAAGTTAGGCCCCGTCAAATATTTATTTTTCTATTTGACTTGTGGTGTTTTGGCATCCTTGACTCAGTGGTACTTTGCACAATCTTCTGCAATTCCTTCTTTGGGTGCGAGTGGCGCGATCGCAGGCGTGTTGGGAGCATATATACTCCGATTTCCCAAGGCAGAAATTCTTGGTGTCGTTCCCTTAGGATTGTTCTTTCCAACATTTCGCGTCCCTGCATATTGGTTTCTCGGATTCTGGTTTATCGAGCAATCATTCTACGGACTTGCAAGTCTACAAACACCTACCAATATTGGGATGGAAAATGGTGGAATTGCCTACTGGGCACATGCTGGCGGTTTTGTATTTGGGGCGATTCTTGCACCGTTGTTGGGGTTATTTAACGATAAATCTAGAGAAGACTATTTTTATAGGTAAAAATAGGGAGTAGAGTTGGAGTGTTGGTTGTTAGTTGTATTGACAACAATCAACTATCAACTTGTGTTGCAGTTAACTGATAAATTAGGAAAAACACCTGTGTTTCCTCTCTACGACGAAAACCCGACACGAACCACTCCCTTTATCAACTACGGGTTGATAGGCATCAACGTTTTAGTTTTCCTTCATGAATTTAGATTATCAGATAGACAGTTAGAACAGTTTTTACATCTGTATGCAGTCATCCCTAGAGAATTAACTGCTAGTTTTGCGGGTATTCCAATCAATCAGCCAGTGCCAGAATGGGAAACATTAATTACGTCACAATTTTTACACGGTGGTTGGTGGCATTTAATTTCAAATATGCTGTTTCTCTGGATTTTTGGCAATAATATTGAAGAACGTTTAGGTCATTTTAAGTATCTAATTTTTTATCTAAGCTGCGGTGTTTTCGCCGCTTTGTGCCAGTGGTTTGTGGGGATGACTTCGGCGGTTCCTTCTTTAGGGGCAAGCGGTGCGATCGCTGGTGTTTTGGCAGCATACATTCTCCGTTTTCCTCAAGTGAGAATTAGAACCTTAGTCTTTTTAGGTTTTTTCATCACCACACTGAGAATTCCCGCATGGATTATGATAGGATTCTTCATTATCCAAAACGTAATATCTGGTCTTGCCAGTCTGCAAGCAGCCGCCAACATGAGTGTACAAACAGGTGGAGTTGCCTACTGGGCACATGTTGGTGGCTTTGGGATCGGATTAATTCTCGCACCCTTGTTTGGGTTGTTTAGGCAAGATTAAGATCAGCATTTAGCTCTGCTCCCCACCTGTAGTGCTGACTGACTCACACCACAGTCTTTTTTTTGACTATCATCTACGCACTTGAAAATAACTGTTAACGAACTGTACTGTGGGAAAATTATTGATGGGTTACGCCCAATCAATAATTTAATGCTGCATTTTAGCTATCCCATGTTCAATCCATTAGCGCCTCGCCTTCATCAGAGTCCGCAAAAAAACGAGGAATTCTGGCTCAATTTCTGCTTATCCTGGTTAAAGAGAAGCCTATTTACACTGCTGATTGTCACACTATTCCTAGGGATAAGTACGGCTGGGTGGACGCCCTCCAGTAATGCCGCACTACCTGCAGGAAATGCTATTACTGATGGCAGATCGCTGTTGCGGTTTGCATTTCCCATCCAGAACAAACCTGTCAGACAACTGCAAACTAGTTTAGAAGACATTTCCAGTCAACTGCGGGCAAATCGACGTTGGGGTGCAATTTCCCAAGATCTCAGCAAAGCATCACGGGTGCTGGGAAATCCAGCCAAAATTTTAGCAGATATCCCAGATGAACGCCAAACCCAAGCCAATGCTTTAATTGCCGAGTTAAAATCTGGCGTAGAAGCTATGCAAGAAACGGCAAAAACCAAAGATAAGGAAAAAATTTCGCAACAACGAGGGAATCTACTAGATCTTGTGACTGAATTAGAACAGTCGATGGTCAAAAAATTCCCCTTTGAAGTGCCAGCAGAATACAGCAATTTGCCACAACTTAAAGGTCGTGCCACTGTAGAAATTCAAACAAACAAAGGTAATGTTACCATGATTGTGGACGGCTACAGTGCCCCTGTAACCGCTGGGAACTTTGTTGATTTGGTACAGCGAGGTTTTTATAACGGCTTAAAATTTACCCGTTCTGAAGAATCCTACGTCTTGCAAACTGGAGATCCAGCAGGTAAAGAAGAGGGTTTCATCGATCCTAAAACAGGCAAATATCGTGCTGTTCCTTTAGAAATCTTAGTTGAAGGTGACAAAGTACCTACCTACGGTATTACTTTAGAAGAAGCTGGTCGTTACACCGATATGCCAGTTTTACCTTTCTCTGCTTTTGGTGCTTTAGCAATGGCACGTCCTGAGCAAAAAGTCAATGGTGGTTCTTCACAATTTTTCTTCTTTCTCTTTGAACCAGAACTGACTCCAGCAGGACGCAATTTGCTTGATGGTCGCTACTCTGTTTTTGGCTATGTTATAGAAGGGAAAAAAGTTTTGGATCAACTCAAAGCTGGTGACAAAATTGAATCGGCAAAAGTCATTCAGGGGGTAGAGAATTTGGTAGAACCGCAAGTGGCATAGTTAATTGTGCCAACGCTATGTAGAGATGTTATGAACTTCCCCACCCTATAAGGATGCTGCAGGCGAATGGTGGGTCTGACCCCAGACCCCAACGATTTTATCAGTTTTTAGAGACTAGACGGAGGGTGCGATAGCGGTAGCGCTGCTGCCAAAGGCAGATCGCGTCTTGAAACAGCAACGAAATAGTTGATTTATCGTTGATGAGGGGTGATACCCCTTATTCGCTAGGTGTATCCTATAAGAGGGTGGGGTTTTTGGTTTACTTTGAGAATTTTAAACAAAAATGCTATAAATTCTCGCTAAATTGCGTAAAATACACGGGCGATACTTGCTCAATGGCAATTTTCATTATGGGTTCGTTTGCCGCGCTTTTTTGATGGAGAGAATAAGGGTCATAGGTTGCGTGGGTGAAGGAGAGAACCCATAATGCTCGTAGAACTGTCTGGCTTCTTCTGATATGGCGTGTACGACTATTCCACGAATCCCTACTATTTCTGCTGCCTGCATAGTACGAAGCACGGCCTCTTGCAGTAATGCTGCACCTAAGGAATGCCCCTTCCATGCAGTATCCACTCCCAGTCTCCCAAGAATGGCTACAGGTATAGGGTCGGGCATATTCCGTCTTATCGGGGATGGCGTATCATTTAGTGCCAATGCTCCGGAAGAGAGGCAATAATAGGCAATCACTTTACTTTCATTGGCTACCACATAGGTGCGTGATGCGTTGTTCTTCTGATTGGCAACTGCACGGCGTCTTAACCAGTCATTGAGACTGGCAACTCCGCAATCAAAATCATCCAGCAAATGGGTATCACAAAGAGGAGCAGGGGGTTGAAAGGTCATTGCCACGGCTTTTTAGCATTCATCAGGCGTTCAAATCCTTCACTTTGAGGAGAGCTATCCAGAACATTCAGAAAATGCTGATAGGTCTGTTCATCTACGCACAGGAAGGTCTGGTCAAGCAGTGTATCCTCTGCCGCCCGTCGTGCAGCATCGATCATGAAATCAGAACGTGATTTACTTTGTGCTTTAGCGGCTCTGTCAATGAGCGTGCGCACATCTTCACGGATACGCAAATTAACGGCATGAGTAGGAATATTGGGGTTACTGTGGGGCTGCATACTATTCTCCTTTGGTCGTATAGACTAGCACAAAATTTTTTGATACACATTGTGTATCTTTGATTATAATAACAATCCTCGACTTACTTACGCGAAAATTAAAATACTTAAAAATATATCTGAAAGATGCATCAAACTTCTAATCGCTGGCGTTTAGGGCTAGCATTGTCGTCATTAACTCTTTTTTTATGGGGAGTTCTACCTATTGCTCTGACGGTAACGTTACAAGCGCTGGATGTTTACACGGTAGTATGGTTTCGTTTTTTAATGTCATTTACTATCTTGGCAATTTATTTAGGAGTAAAGGGGAAATTACCAACGCGGCAACAACTGCGTTCTGCTTCTTGGAAGTTGTTAGCGATCGCCACAGTATTTTTGGCAAGTAACTATATTCTTTTCTTACAAGGTTTAGCACTCACGACACCCGCTAACGCCGAAGTGATTATTCAGTTAGCACCTTTACTAATGGGTTTTGGTGGTTTAGTTATTTTTAAAGAGCGTTACAAGCTGCATCAATGGATTGGCGTTAGTTTGCTAACTCTCGGGCTTGCCTTATTTTTTAACGAGCAACTCTCTCATTTAATTACAGCACACGGTAAATATCTTCTAGGCAGTGGTTTAACTGTAATAGGAGCAGTCGTATGGATTATTTATGCTTTAGCACAAAAACAGTTGTTGCAATTTTTATCTTCTACTAACATTATGCTCATTATTTACGGAGGCTGTACTTTATTATTTACTCCTTTCGCTACACCCAAAGTCATTTTTACACTAGATTTTTTGCATGGGGGAATGTTACTTTTTTGTGGTTTGAATACTCTAATTGCTTATGGTGCTTTTGCTGAATCCCTAGAACATTGGGAAGCATCACGGGTAAGTGCTGTCTTGGCTATAGCTCCCATTGTGACTTTAATAGCAGTTTGGGTTGTATCAGTTATGACACCAAGTTTGATCGCAGTAGAACGCTTAACTCTGATAGAAATCGTCGGGGCGGTTCTCGTTGTATCAGGTTCAGTGGCGATCGCCTTGGGAAAAAACAAATAAGTCGTTGTTTGTCTTTTGTATAAGGAGATGATACAATGTCAACCTCATAAATCATAACTACTGAAGTGCAAGGTTTCCTCAATCTCAACAAACCATTTGACTGGACTTCCCATGACTGTGTGGCGCGGGTACGGAAACTCTTGCGCCTCAAGCGTGTAGGGCACGCTGGAACTTTAGATCCAGCAGCGACTGGAGTATTACCAATCGCATTTGGTAAAGCTACAAGATTATTGCAATATCTTCCCGGAAAAAAAGCTTACAAAGCCACAATTCGCTTGGGGATATGTACGACAACTGATGACTTACAAGGCGAAATCATTGCGAGTCAACCCTGTTCTGGATTGACTTTGGCCGCAGTAAAAACAGCACTTCCACAATTTGAGGGCAAAATTGAGCAAATTCCCCCAAGTTACAGCGCTATTCAAGTGCAAGGACAACGTTTGTACGACTTGGCACGGAAAGGGGAAAATGTAGAAGTCCCAATGCGGATAGTAGAAGTTTTCCACATAGAAATTTTGGATTGGCGGGATGGGGATTTTCCGGAATTGGATATCGCGATCGCTTGTGGTAGTGGTACGTATATTCGGGCGATCGCCCGCGATTTAGGGATAGTTTTACAAACTTACGGTACTCTTGCCGCATTGACACGCACTGAAAGCAACAGCTTCCATATAGCAGATACACTCACCCTAAAAGACTTAGAAACACAACTACAAGCCGGAACATTTCAACCGATTCCCCCGGATGCACCAGTAAAGCATTTGCCGTCTACCATCCTACCAGCAATTCTTGCTGTTAAATGGTGTCAGGGTCAGCATGTTCCAGCAAATCACGACATTTCTGGACTCTTGCGGGTTTATGAGGAAGATGGACGCTTTTTGGGAATTTCTCAATCGCAAAACGGTATGTTGATTCCGCAAATGGTGTTGGAAGCGATTTCGTAATTTTCCGACTTTATTTATATTGTTTTATCTATAAATTAGGAGTTATGCACTGTACAAACAGCTCATAATGTGCATGATAAAATTTTGTCGTTTCGGTCATGATCGCGATCGTCTACTTGTAAGCATCACCTATTTAGGATCTCTTAGTTCTTGCCATTTGGACAGTTCAGAGTTACGAGCCATTTAAGCTAAAAAGTCGCGTGGGAACATTCTGCCTTTCCTCCTATCATCCGTATACCCAGTTTACATACTGATTCCGAGTTTTCTAAAGTAATGCAGAGGGTTATTTGGAATTCATATATGGCGGGTTTCGTTTGGATGAGGTACACCGCATTGAGAGGGCGATCGCCGCGACTGCGTTCTGATTACGAATCAACGATTATATATCAGTTTCGCCAATCTTGCAGGTGATCACTGACCCTGGAAACTTGCAAGCCAACACTATTTATACATGAACTTTCCGGACAGTTTTTTCCTTCTAAATTTTTGTGTGTAAATCGAGAATTACTACTCCGATACTTTTGTGCTAACTTTTGTTAACAAATACATAAGTTAGCATCCCACTTGGCGAACCAAGTTTTCAACTAACCAAGGCGTATCAACCAATGCACGAAGGAAAATCCCTCGCGCACCATTCAAATCCCTATCCATTTTCTGTTTTGTAGATAAAGACTTGATGATTTTAGCTCCGCCTAAATTTTTGACGATTTCACCAGTCCAGCTAACGGCTTAGATAGATCTTCGTTGATCTTTTGGAAATATTTTCTGAGTCCGTGCATTCGACATGAGAAGACGTGTTCGCGAAGCGTCTCGAAGAGAAGGATTGAGAGTAGATCCTGGGTAAGCTGCAGATTCGGGACAGTGTACAGTTTTGTCTTGAACCACGATTTGTCCACCGTTTTGCTCAACCATGAACTGAAAAAGCTCGAATCCAAACCTTGCGAGTCTGTCACGACAGGCAACAACAAGCGTGAACTTATCTCCGCGCATAAGGCGTTCCAGTAAGGACTGCAAACCTTTGCGCATAGACGCGCCTGCTCCGCCATCGCTTCATCCGGCGCAATCGTCAATTGCATTAAATTAATGCCTATTGGCTGCTGATTGGGAGCGCCCAACTCATCTAAATAAATTCGCTGAACTTGGTCGCTATTTAAAAAGATATGATGAGTTTTCTGATCGCTCGGTTCACTAAAGCGATTAGGGAAAATTACTACACAGAACCAGTCGTCATACTCAGAACGATTTCTATTCAAAAACATCATCAACTCAGTAAAAAACCGATGGTAGAGGGCTTCATCTTTTTGAAATTGGACCTCGACGAAAAAAACAATGTGTAAACTGTAGTTTGAGAGAGGAAGCAGCTATTAGATTGATCTTTGGTTGCGGGTAGGTGTTCGACTTCGCTCGCCGTCGAACACCTACCCGCAAACATGGGTATGTTCCACGTTAGTCGGACTTCGTGTAGCGTGACCCTCTCTACGACTACCAACAAACTCATTTCGAAAAAGTGCATAAGTTGATTTCACGTGCATCTATCAAAATACGAAAGTAAATAAGATAGGGATTACACAAAATCAAACTTGTGTCAATGCTTAATTTTTGAGAATTTGTCTTCAGAGACAAATTTGTTCAAAGTCCAAGTAAAAGTTAAACAAGGAGAATCATCATGAATTCATTGAAGATGTTCAGAAATCCTGCAAAGATTTTGGCACTTGCCCTGTCATTTATTATATTCTGTTTCACCACAGAGGCGATCGCAGCGCCAAGTACCTTTGCTACTTTAATTATCACGGAAAAAGCTCCAATTACCGGAGGTAATTTCAGTATCAACACAACAACTACCCCTTTACCAGCTACAACAGTTATTCGCTCTGCTAAACTTTCCTTGGCTGCTGGTGAAACTGGAACAATCAATAAGATTAAAATTACTGGACCAAATGGACTTGAATTTAGTTGTCAAGATATTAAGGTGAAGGACGGCGTTGATTTAATTAAAGCCTGTGGTGGTCCTGCTGTTTTAGAAGCAGGAGGAGCGATTACTTATGTAGCTGAAGGAAGTAGTTTTGCACCAAAACTTAACACCAATCTAACAGTTGTTTTATCGGATGATTTTTAGACACCATTTTAAACCGGAATTACAGCCGCAAGTCTGGTAAATAAATTTATCTAACTTTTATTCCAAGCACAAATTAGCTGCATCAAATTCAGCACTCAATATTTGTGCTTGGAATAGATAGAGCGATGTGACTACATTACTTATGTCAATAATTTATCCCTTAACACATTTAAGTCTTGCCTTGAGCGAATGGGCATTAATAGGCTGGGCAATTCGTCTGTGGCAGCAATCAACCAGCCTCGCAATGATTGTGTTACCTATAGTGCTAGTGAGCATTAGCTACAACAATCTCATTCTTTCAAATGCCCTCCTCAGCAGTAGGTACGCTTGCTGGAAGCTTTTCTGAATTGGTAATGGCAATAAGTTTGTTGTTAACTGAGGAGCGCACACAATTTTTTCTTGTTACTCAAGGAGGAACAACTTTCGGGGATAAGACTGGCTACGGTTCTGAAAAATGTGCTGTTTGAGCCTCAGAGTTTTGACACGGATTCGTAGAAGTGAATAAAATTGCTGGTAATGCTTTTGGAGAATTTTTGATATCACCAAAAACACGCGCAACATTTATAGATCCCAAAACCATATTGAGCCGAGATATATGTTTTTTCCTACAAGATGGTCTCTTAATAATAAGGGAATATAGCCTAACAATTGCCTGGTCACAACGACTGGATTTTTAATGAAGAGGAGTCAGAATACCCCATGCGATAGGGGGTTTCAAGCAAGGAAAATTTTCGCTCATTCTCCACGATTAAAAACGTTCTGCTTTAAACCACGATTCATCCACCAGTCGCACAGGAGTCATCTCAAGTCCGGTAGCACAACCGTATTAAAATATCTTTAGATGCTTTACATGTCAATTCTCTGCATAATAAGTATTATTGGTAAACACCCGGACATGATATCATTCTGACTCCTGGCGACTGACTCCTGAATTCTTTTTTAGTAAGATACTCTGTCTGCGGCGGGCGTAGCCATCCCTAATTTCAAATCTTCAAACGTCTTATTGGTAATAGGAAAATAAATCGATGGAAAATGCTACCAATCCAGATACCTATTTTAAGTGGCAATATACTAGCAAACAAGAAGGATACACTATCTATCAGAGCGGTAGTCATATCCGAGGGGATTTTATTCAAGTCTTCGTTCCTGATTCTCCTTACCATGACGAAAAGGGAAAACGGAAGTTAATTACTTACCTGCACGGTTTCGGTTTATGTCTGCCGAAATTCTACGAAGCGCACTTAGAAGTATTAGCCAAAAAAGGTTATTATGTGTTCTTTCCCGACTTCCAAAACAGTGACTATCCCAATGAGCTAGATCAAAACAAATTGATTCCTAGTCAAAATAAACGTCACCTATATTTTTGGTATCAAATGGTGATCGATACAATCACCCGAAGGAAAACACCATCAACAGAAAAATTTGTTCAACAAAAAAGAAAGGCTGAGGAATTTTATAGAATTCGAGAAGATCAGAATGAACCTAGCCCTCTAAACTGCTTGATTATTGGTTTGGCTTTAGTGGTTATTATCTTAATTGTCAGACTTATCTACTTATTTAGTCCCGAATATAGCAAGAATCTCGTCAAATTGATTTCTACAGTTGGATTAAGTCTTCTCTATAGCCCTTCAGT
This sequence comes from Rhizonema sp. PD37, assembly GCA_029379215.1. Lineage (GTDB taxonomy): Bacteria > Cyanobacteriota > Cyanobacteriia > Cyanobacteriales > Nostocaceae > Rhizonema. Next base: position 858 of record JAQYWO010000101.1, on the reverse strand, counting down.
CTGGATGGAAAGGGCGATTAGCTTGACCTCTCACTCTTGGCACAAGCTATGGCAAGATCATCCTGAATTTGAAGGGGTAGACTTCGATTTTTATATTTTCGGGCATTCTTTAGGAGGGTTGTTAGCCCTAAGCTGGCCTGCTTATATTACCGAAACTAAGTTTTTACCCAAACAAATTATCACAGCCGATCCAGCTCCCAGTACTGAGATGGGTATTCCCCAGATAGCCGTATTCATTTTGAAACTGTTCCGCTCTCCCTTTACCTTAGAACCAATTACAATTCGCAAAACGGGCGTAAAATTAGATATTCCCGTCGGTATCCTGCACGGAGCAGATGATAATATCGTCAAACCCCAATCTTGGATTGGGCGATCGCTATGGAATCAAAAAACTAACTTTGACTCTATCGTCAGTTCCCAGAAAAAAATCTACTTTTCCCTCTCCAAAAAACAGAATAATCCCCCCTTGATTGCTTTTCACAATCAAGCCGTAACCGACACGACTTATTTCAACGATGCTTTGTTTAATAATTTTGGCGGTGTCAAAGATCAACCAAACGCCTATAATTATCAATACATCTGGCCAGGCCTCCAGCTAGTTGTCGAAAATCAGGTAGAAGCTAACGATTTACTGAATCAATTTCCGCTAAAAACAATCATAGTAACTGATACTTTACCTCCTCTGTCATCGCGTTTTACTTTGGTCATCCTCCTCGTAGGACTTGCTTTATTGGGTTTAGCCTATTATTTTTGGCACTCTGGTGCTGTTTTGGTATAAATATAGGGGCTTCCAGATGTGATTACTGTACGTTCGCTCATTTTGTCGGTGTGAGAGGAATTAATGCGAGTCCAGGAAAG
>JAQYWO010000520.1 GCA_029379215.1 Rhizonema sp. PD37 | reverse complement strand
GCATTCCTAAGCGGTAGGAGAGTTCCCACTCACGTCCCATGTAGCAGAATACTCCAATCAAGAAGTGGAATACGACTAACTGGTACGGACCACCATTGTACAACCACTCATCTAAGGATGCTGCTTCCCAAATTGGGTAGAAGTGTAAACCAATTGCGTTAGAACTTGGAACAACAGCACCAGAGATGATGTTGTTTCCGTAAATTAAGGAACCTGCGACTGGTTCGCGGATACCGTCAATATCTACTGGAGGTGCTGCGACAAAGGCGATTAAGAAGCAGATGGTGGCGGCAAGTAGGGTGGGGATCATGAGAACGCCGAACCAACCGATGTAAATCCGGTTCTCGGTGCTGGTGATCCATTCGCAAAACTTGTCCCATACGTTGGCGCTACTGCGCTGTTGTAAGGTTGCTGTCATTGTTTTATGATTGCTGGATTTGTTTTATGTATATTGGGCGGGTTTTTGTTTCGCCTATACTTATACTAGTTTACATTCCGTTACAAAATCAAGGGGTTTTTGATCAGCTTTGGTAATGAGAGCTATCAGCTTTACTTATGTTTTGCTCGGGATGGCGTTGGCTTTCGCCCGCCTTTGGCATCGCTACGAATGCAACGGTTGCCATCCTGGGCTATTTCATTCTCAATATGGAGCTATGGTGAGGCTTGATCGCAGAAGCTAATTTTCTTAAAAATCATACATTAGAAAAGAAGTGAAAATTAATTATGCGATCGTTGAAATCCTTGGTAGGGACGTAGAGCCGTGACGCTATAAGACTCGCTAACGCCTCTACGTCCCGCAGATGTCTATTCGTGCTAAGTCTTGGGGGCGGAAGCTTCTGTCAAGATTGATAAATCCAACTTTCTCCTAAAGAATTGTCATGCTTATGGATGCAAGCATATTTCACTTCTGTTGAGGGGCGATCGCTATAACAAATAAGCTTGAGTGAGGCGTTGTCTAACGATAATACTGCCCCATCCTCTAAAACCGATGAGGTGAGAAATGCGCTCATCTAACTCAAAACTGAGGGCATTAGGGATTAGAAGATTCTAGATATTTGGACCTCAATCCTTCTTGAACAGGAGATTATGCGATCGCACTTACCCTAAAATCTGCTGCCAGTTGCGTAAATCCTGTAAGTCAGAGATTATTAATTTGGATAGACGCATTAAAAGTGAGAAAAAGAGTACGTTAAAAGCAATAATGAGCTAGAGGTAGATAATGCAGCGAGAAGTTAAGGATGCTAACGAAATTACTTGGACATGCATTCAGGCTTATGCAGGTCTTTCTAATGGTGAGGAAAACAAGGCAGCTGCTCTAGTTAGCGAGGAGCGTGACACATACTGGGTTGTCTGTACTCCAAGCGGTGGTGCTAAATCAGTGCGACTTGAACTCAATAATAACTGGGAGGAGTCTTTAAACGATAAAGAGTTGCTTCATAAAATTCAACAGCAACTTGAACAATAGAATTATAGCAATCCTATTTTAGTGATAAATTTTTCCATCATATTGCAGTGCTAAACGCGCTGTAGTCAAAGCATTTCGGCTTTAAGATTAATAAAAAGCCCAGGGTAAATACGCGTCTGGGCTTTGATTTAAGTTGATTAGCCTACTCAGCATTTATAAAAAAATGCGATGCTTTTTCTGCAAACTTTCAATACTAAATGTTATAAATTACAGCTAGAAAGGCGAGAGAAAAATCCTAAATCATTAAATCTTCTAGCTCTCAAGGTAAGATGAGCTTCATAAGGTAAATGTCCAGAAGGCGCTGAAGTACTAAAATTAATATTTTTTAAAGACTCATATTTTATCCATTGTCCTTTAACTCGCCAACCAGTGCGATGCCTTTGGCAACGGCTTAAGCCGTATCGCCAAAATTCTTCCATGCTTCTACGTCAATACGGTTCAGTTAAGCTCAAAAGGCTAATTCGTGATGTGAAATTTGGGAGCTTCAACTCGTTGTCCAGTACCTCTGTGTTTTGACTCTGTAAAGGTACTTTAGACGCTACCCTTGATTTAGGTATCGATCATGAAGTTGGAACTAAAAAGTGGGATGAGAGTACTGATGAGGCTGTAGATGGTGCATTCAAATCTTTTATGACTTCATTTGCTGACTGATAACGCTCTCGGTAATCTTCTTTCAACAATTTATCTAAAATTAGCCCTAATTTTTGACTTACTGGTTGCTTCAAATATTGACGCCAACTCATCACCCAGCTATACCCTTGTCTCTGCCATAAATCCCAAGGATGAATTCCACTTAATAAATGAAAGCAACTAACACCCAAACTGTACAAATCACTTGTTGGATATGCCTTCGCTCCTTGCATCTGTTCCAAAGGTGCATAACCAAAAGAACCAATTGCTGTTCCTGGTATACTGATAACTGTAGCCGTTAATTGCTTTGCCGCACCAAAATCAATTAATACTACTTTGCCATCATAATCACGGCGAATAATATTCTCTGGCTTAATATCACGATGAACAACTTGACACTGATGAACAGATTTGAGAATGTTCAATAAATCAAGCAACAATTCTTGAATCTTGGCTTCTTTGAAAGCCCCTTCCTGTTGCAACTCAGCTAATAAGTTCTGTCCATTAATAAACTGCTATACTAAATACAGACGATTATCTTCTTGAAAATATGCTAGTAGAGTGGGAATTTGATGATGTTCTCCTAACTGTTGTAGCCGTCTAGCCTCTTGCTCAAATAACTCCGTCGCCTTCACTAATGCACTAATCCCTTGAAATTGAGGCGCAAATTGCTTGATGATACATTGTTCATTTAATTTGTCAACATATTCAGCAAGATAGGTTTTACCAAATCCGCCACCACCCAACGATTTAGTTGGGCGATAGCGATTTTTTAGTACTACCAAAGGAATTCCGCATTTGGGACAGAATTTTACAACATTAAGGCAGGAAGGATTATCACAAGCAGAATTGAGGCAGCCAATCATACCCGTGGTTTTAATG
>JAQYWO010000100.1 GCA_029379215.1 Rhizonema sp. PD37 | reverse complement strand
ATTTGATAGTATGTATTCAAAAAAATATGTTTTTGATAATAGTAAAAATTTAGCGATCGCCCTTAATCACTTGTTTCTTTACCTGCTCTAACAAAGCTTTATAATCTTTCTGTTCAGGGTGCAACTTCACTAACTTTTCTAAAGGAGGAATAGCACCTTTAGTATCCTTCGACTGTAATCGCGCCGTTACTAATCCTTCGAGTGCGACTCGGTTCTCGGGTTCCCGTTGTAAAACTAACTCGAAACCCCGCATTTTTTGTTGTAACGGAGATTCAGCAGACGTAGACACAGCGAATTTAGGAGGTTGAAACGCTTGTTGCAATGTAGGAACAACTGCGAACACTCCAGATCCAGCAAATGATGCAATGGACACCCACGTTATCAGCTTTTGTCGCCGCTGAATCTGCTTGCGACGGGTAGTAAAGTATTCTTGTTCTGAACTAGCCATCTTTGCTTATTTACTGTGGTAATTACTTAGATTTCAGCAATCCTCTGGTTATGAGAATACCCACGGTTTTAAGAAAAACTATCATTTTGGCAAAAAGATTTTTGAGGAAGAGGGAGAATTAAGCAGGTAAGAAGCAATTCTGTGTATGCACACTGGCTTCCCTGCGCGTATGATGGCTTTATTTTCGCGCCCTTTGTGCTAAGCTAAACACCAATTTTTGGTGTGATGTTTGTGGTTGGTAATAAGAAGCGCTGAAGCGCAACTACAAGCTTTGTTGATACGTGTATCGTCTTTTGTGAGTTTGAGAGGTGGGAGGCGGAAAATATGATGCTGACTTTAAACTTCCGACAAGATGGCACATTGGGCGATGCTCTTGGCAGCCATTCCCAAGAGCATCGCATAGAAATTTGGGTCAAAATAGTGAATACACCATTAAAAGCTGTGAAAATGGCTCACACCAATGACAGCAAAAGTGATCTAAAGGAGTTCTGATGACTCAAACTGTATCCAAACTAGTAACCTTTGAAGAGTTTGTGAAATGGAAACCAGACGGTGGACGTTATGAACTACATGATGGAGCTATTGTTGAAAGGCCACAACCAGTAGGCGATCATGAGGAGATTATCGTATTTTTAGTTGAGAAATTGACTTTAGAGTATAGTCGTCTTAATAAGGCTTATGGCATCCCGAAAACTGTCCTAGTCAAGCCTCTTGAGAACGAATCGGGTTATTCACCAGATGTACTGATACTAAATCGTCCTAATTTGGTAAACGAACCTTTGTGGAAAAAAGAATCTACTGTTACTCAGGCTGCTTCCATTCCTTTAGTCGTTGAAGTCGTCAGTACCAACTGGCGTGATGACTATCTCAAAAAATACGCTGACTATGAAGAAATGGGAATTCCTGAGTACTGGATTGTTGATTATGCTGCATTGGGCGGCAGGGAATTTATTGGCAAACCTAAACAACCGACTATCTTGGTTTGCTCTTTAGACGAAGGTGAATATCGGGTTAGCAAGTTTAGGGATAATGATCGCATCCAGTCTCTGACGTTTCCAGATCTGACTTTAACTGTTCAGCAAATTTTTCAAGCAGGCAATAGTCTTTTAGAGCAAAGCGACAGATGAGGCTTAATGAGAGCGGATTTCACTAACAGTAGGGGCGTTAGCGAGTCCTCGAGCGTCACGGCTGTTCGCCCTTAACAATGTTGTCGCGTTCTACGTTTCCCTTTGCCGTAGATATTGAAGGCGGTTGCGAACGGCTGTTCGCCCTTAACAATGTTGTCGCGTTCTACGTTTCCCTTTTCTGTAGATATTGAAGGCGGTTGCGAAAGGGCTGTTCGCCCTTAAAATTTCGTGTTCTACTCCTTAACCAGCACAACATTACTAATATGATCAACCGCCAATAAAAGGCAGTACGTTGCGGTGAATCCAGCGTGGCAGGCGGGTTTCCCGCCGTAAGCGACTGGTGTTAGCGTTAGCGAAGCGTTAGCGAGTCCTCGAGCGTCAGCGGTAGCGACGGAGGAGCGTCGGCACGAGCGTCAGGAGCGTCACCCGGAGGGAACCTGCGCTGCTGGAGGGTGTCTTTGCACCTGACGACTGGCGTCGGATCTTTAACACAAGATGCCTGTTCATTAGTATTAAAGTACTAATAAACTTCACCAGATTTAACCTACCCCAAATTATTGTCAGTTTCTTTTGGCAATTGTACACCACATTGTCAGGGCGAGTAGCTTTACCTTACACAGAACGCCTTAAGGCGAACGCCCCTAAGAATGTACCTCATTTAGTTGAAATACACTACAATTTTTTACTTAAAAAATGTTTAATAGTTTCCAACACAACTTGTAGGAAAAGGTATAAATATTCACCAATCTAATTCCTAGTAAAGGCAAGTATTAGTTCGCTTTCTGATTACTAGAAGGATTGTAATGTATTTCTCTATACTTCTATAAGAAGTAGTAGATTCGCACCGTCACAGGGATATATATGAATACACCCTTACATATTTAATTAGATAGAAGACAAAATAAAGATTTTTGTTCCCATTATTCCATACTTCTACACTCTTACGGCTAAAAAAAGAATATGTGTGTTGAAGTGGTGATTACCGTACAAATCAGAATTTAATTGCAACAGATTTAATTAAGTTGTGATATAGTTAGAAAGTTAAGACTTGCTTTGCCAGAAGTATAGCACTCTACGCATTGGCAATAATTCCCAACCAAACGGAAAGCAGTTTTGAACAAGTATTTACCAACCTAAATCAGAATTCAATCGAGGTTATGACTCAGCAAGTAATTCACCCTATGGTGAAATTGCAGAAAAACGTGCAATCACTTATAGATTCTCAAATAATTAAGCCAACTGATAGCATCTGGAAAATAGCTCTGCTTTACGGTAATGACTGGCCGCATTGGAAAAAGGAACTTTTGGACTTTGGCTTTAGTATGCAAGATCCAGTCAGCGAATTGATAAATGTAGAAACTTGGGACGAAGATTAGTTAAGACTCAGGAATGAAGAGTGAGGGAATGATGCCGTTTGTTCACGAAACTGCAATCATTAAGCTATAATAACCCCCTTTCTAAGGGGATAATATCATGTTCGGTTAATAAGTTATAAGTAAAAGATAGGTTCGTAGTTGAGGACAGTACGTCCGAGGTGAGACCAGTGCTGCTTTGAGGGTTTCCCTCCGCAGGCATCTGGCGTTAGCGAGTCTTCTCCCAAGGGGAGACGCCAAGGGCGAACGAGCGTCACCCGTTAGCGCAGCGGTAGCGAGGCACGAGCGTCAGGGGTTTCCCAAGGGAAGAATCTGTCCGTGCGCTGTCTTCGCTATCAAATTATTAAGAGCGAAGACAGCGCAACTACAAACATTATAAGTGTTCAACCGAACGCGACATAGTACGTATATTGTCGGGTTTCCCACTGTCATGGTGAGGAGCATGATTTGTGGCAAGACATAGATATAGTTTTATGTCTTGACTCGTAATGATAATCTTCTCTAACTCCTCAGTATTCGTTTATATCCTTTTGCTTTGAAGCTTCACTCCCCACGAACTTATTTACAAGCTGCTAAGGCAAGTGCAAGTTCCTTGGCAGTTTGGTAGCGATCGCGTGGTATGGGTTCTGTCACGCGCTCAATGACTTCTCGCAATTGGGGAGTGATGGTGGGAATTTTGACCACATCAAATCTGAAACCTCGTCCTTTTTGGCGGTAAAACTTGAAAGGGTTTTCGCCAGTGAGGAGAAAAATTAACGTCGGTCCGATAGCATAGAGATCAGATTGAGTCAGTGGTTGTCCGCGTTCTTGTTCCGGGGCACAATAACCTTCTGCTCCAATACGAGTTCCTGGCGCGGTACCAATTTCCTTGACAGCACCAAAATCCAGTAAAACTATACTATTGTCGTAATTCCGCACCATCAGGTTAGCGGGTTTGATATCACGATGGATCAAAGGTGGAGTCTGAGTATGGAGATAATCTAAAACATAACAGGTTTGAATCATCCAGGCGATCGCGCCTTTTGGTGTCACTGGTCCTTTAATATAAATAAGCTTTTCTAAATCTTGTCCGTGGATAAGTTCCATTGCCAAGTACTTTTTCCCTTGTTCGACAAAGAAGTCGTAATACTTGGGAATTCCTGGATAGTCGAGAGATTTCAGAGTATGTGCTTCTCTAGCAAATAATTCTTGGGCTTTGGCAATATTTGCCATATCCGCATTCATTTCCTTCAACACCAGGAGTTGGGGATGTCCTGTCATTGTGCCTGCATCCCAAGCGAGGTAAGTCGTCCCCATACCTCCTTGTCCCAACGTCCGCAACACCTGATAGTGACGAATAGTTCGTTGTACTGAGATCGGTTGACCGCAGTGAATACAAAACAAATTATTAGGACCGTTTCCTTGATGGGTGCAAGTATTGAGTGAGGGAGGTTGTTGTGGCGTAGTTTCCACAAGATTTTGGAACTTCAAAATTGGACCTCCCAGTGCCAGCTGTAGTAAGCAATTATCTGGAAGTTGCCGCTGAGTGACTAGAACACCATCCATGAAAGTCCCATTTGTGCCTTGACTGGTTATAACCCAAGAACTGCCCTGAGCAGAATTGATTTTTCTCAGTTCTAAATGATACCGGGAAACCAAAGTATCATTGATCACAATCTGATTATCCGGCGAACGACCGATCCGAATAACCGATTCGTCCTCAAGACGCCACTGCTTCAGTGCTGTTTTTTTTTGCGGTTCTAATAGAGTCAGGGTGATCATAACAAAGAGTTAGGAGTTAAAAGGAGTGGAGGCGCGGAGTGAGAAACCGTATTGGACTTGCTCCTAATTTTTGAAAATTCTGCGCCTCCTGTCAGGGCCGGTTTGAAAAAAGATTGCATGTACTCAGACGTTACATAGATTAAACTCGTGACACTGTCCTCATTTTCGAGCGGGTTTTGTCAGATGTTGTGTTTGCTTTGTGATGTTGTTTCTATTCAAACCGCCCCTACTTGCTCCTAATTTCCTGATACTCCCGATCTCCCTCCTTCCACATTCGGTCGTACTTTTGCTCGAATAAGTACAGCTGTAATATTGTCATGACCATTGTAATGGTTGGCTAAATCAATTAATTCTACGACCCCGTCTTCTAGATTAGCGCTGGAACTTAGTAGAGATTCTAAGTTAGGCGTACCGTGGCTTTCTAGTAAATCATTATCTGATAAACCGTCGGAAGCCAGGATGAAAAGGGTGTCTTCTTTAATTTTAAAAAACTGCACATCGGGAAAGATAAAGTTTTCGTCGCGGGGACCTAAGGCTTGGGTGAGTTGGTAAGCATCCGGACGGGCATAAGCGACTTCGGGTTCAACTCCTCGAGAAATTTCCCGTTGACCGACTTCATGATCTATGGTGATTTGTTTCAATCCTTGCTTGCGAGTTAAACTGTAAAGACGGCTATCTCCCACATGAGCTACAGCAACTCGCGTATCTTGGATTAAAATCATCACAAGCGTAGTTCCCATCCGCCCGACACCAGAACGAGCATCTTGTTGATTGAGATCGTAAATCTCTTGATTTGCCTGCCGCACCGCTTCACGAATTTCCGCTTCTGTTGGCAGTTGGTTAGAAACCCAGTGAGTTTGAAAGTACTGCCGCAATTTATTCACTGCCAAGGCACTCGCAACTTCACCACCTGCATGTCCACCCATGCCATCACAGAGAATATACAAACCCCTCGCCTCTAAAGTACAACTGCTGGGCAGTTCCACCTTTTCAACTTGGGTTTCAATGCCATAATAGTCTTCATTATGATCGCGTTGTCGCCCGACATCGGTAAGTCCGACATTTTCTAAGCTAATTAACTGCATCGGTAAAAGAGCCGTTGGCAGAGTTTCAACTTTTAAAGGACTTTGTTCTTCGTCATCTAATTGCAATGTCGTCGGCGAGGAAGTTTTGATTTCAGGCACGGAGGTGATCCCTTGCAATTCGTTAGCGATCGCCTGCAAGCGCAATTGTAACTGCGACAGTGTCTGAATCTGACCCACTTCCACTTCCCCCAACAACTGCACCATCGCACCGAATTGGGTACGTTGGGACTGTCTAAAGAGTGCTTGCCAAATTCGTCCCAAAGTTTTGATTGACGGCTGCTCTTCCGGAGGAATTATTTGCGCTTCTGTTTCTGTTGATAATTGAGACAGTGGAATGTTCTCCTTATTTGATTCCACATACAACCGTTGTAATGCCACCTTCTGGTCTTCATCCAATCGCAGATTCGACCACTCCAACAGACTTTGACGACAGTTCACTGTTTCCAGAAGTACCCAAAGTTTGGTCATCTGATAGAAGCAGTGTACAATCTGTAAGGACGAGATGCTGTCATCTTGCCACAAATCCAGTAAATGCTGCCAATGTGAACGGTCTTCCAGAAGAATGACCTGTACATTATCTTTCTGCCATGCATCGTGAATTTTGGGTATTCCTTCATGAAGCTGGGATTGGAGAGCAATATAAGGTATGGCAAGACTAGGTATTCTGCTTACCTCTGTTGACGGCATTACCAGAGACTGTTGCTTATTTGCCACTATCACTTCAAGAGGTGATACTTGATAGGGCTTGCAGTCTAAAACTCTCACATATACTTCACCAGTATCACCGATCTCCTCTATTGACTCTAGTAACTGATAACGGTACTGCGAGTCTAAAAAAGAACCTGCATGTAATGAAGTCGAACAAGGCAAGTAGACTGGGGGAAGTTGCGAGGCAGACACATTTTCACTTTCCTCGTCACCCATTGAATCTACAGTTGCTGTAGTCACTGGAACCTCTACTATAGGTAAGCTACCCACAGTAGGTGAATTATCTTGGAAACCCTCTTGTGGCACCGTAGCTGCTTCTGGAGAGAAACCCTCCACCGAGCTACTTGCTGTCTCACTGCCTTTTCCAACCTCTACCTCATGAAGAGCCTTTCCTACTTCAACAGTGGTAATTATTGTCCACCAAACTGTTCCGCACTCCGCACCGCAGTTATCACACTGATGTGTATTCACTGCTACCATTGTACCGCATTGAGGACAAGCCCTGGATATCAGGGAAGTACCACAGTTTTGACAAAACTTATTCTTATCTGAGTTTTCAGATTTACACTGAGGGCAAATCAGCATTGTGGAAGTTCCTTCTTTCCCATTCCAAAGTGCTACAATCTAGCAGCCCTTGCTTGCATTAGACATACAATAAATTGTAGTTTTACAAGTGTATTTTGTGGCAATCGTCATTGTTACGTAAAATAACTAAAAATTCCCGACTTTGGCAAACTAAGTGCTGATACTAGGTTGTCATCAAATATGGGCTTACGTGCATTCATTAGCATATATCTTTAGATATTAGGTTACTCTAGTGAGCGAGAGGAAATAATGGCATCCAAAGAGTAGAGAAGATTTGTCTGCGTCAAGAGCATCCCAGCATCCTATTTCCCTACTCTGTGCTCCTAATTTCTCACTCTCCCTCTTCCCAATGGTAGTAAAACCGTAAAGTAAGTACAGTCTAACTTACTTTCAGCCTTAATTGTTCCTCCTAAGTGCTTAATGAGTTTTTGGACAAGTGCTAGACCTAAGCCTGTACCACCTTGTTTACGAAGGTCGTTACTGGGAATACGGTAGAATTTGTCGTAGATATGTGGTAATTCACTTGCTGGAATTTCCACACCAGAATTAATGACCTGTAATTTGATACAATCGCATTGTAATTGGGCAGTCACAGTAATATTTTCCCCTGGAGGGCTGAATTTGCAAGCGTTGGTAAGTAGTTCTATTAAGATACGTTCTAGACTAAATGGATCGCAGACGAGTGGTGGAAGATTAGCAGCTATATCAGTATGCACTTGGTGCACACAAGAGTGGCGATGACCTGTATTAAATAACTGTACCACTTGCACAACCCATTCCTGTACATGAATGTTTTCTAAAACAATAGGTTTGGGGTTTGTTTCCAACCGATATAAATCCAAAAAGTTATTGATCTGGTTGATTTGGCGATCGCATTCATTACTCAAGATTTTGAAGTAGCGTGCTGTTTTAGACTGTTCTATATGTGGCTTTGCTATTTCTCCTCCAAAGTTTTGCACTTGATTCATTGCAATCAAAAGCATCTGAATTGCCATTTTCATGTTGGCGAGTGGCGTGCGTAGTTCGTAGGAAACTGTACTGAGCAAATCCTCTTTTCGGCTATTGAGGCTTTCGATTTTCTCCAACTGCGCCGTCATTACTTTTTGGCTTTGTTGAAAAGCCGCTTCTACAGCCTTGTACTCGGTTTCTGCGTGTTTGTACTTTGTAATGTCCTCACAAATTATCATAATGACTGGTTGCTCTTCACCAGGCAATATCCGTGCTACAACCTTTACCCATGAAATCTGACTTGCAGGGCAATCCAAGCGAAATTCCCCAGTAATCGGTGTCTCTGTTAACAACCCCAACAATATATCAGATAATCTTTGTCTTTCTGATAAAGCAAATAAGTTAAAAATTGGCTTTTGGATTAATTCTTCACGAAGATAGCCAAGACAGTCAGCACCAAACTGGTTGACAAATAAAATTGTTCCGGTTGTATTTAAGTTAAAATATATAGAAGGAATGTTGTCGTACATCCGACAAAACCGCAAAACTTCCTCTTGAGGATGAAGCACCGTTTTTGCCGTACAGAGTTCTGAGTTTACGGCTGAAGGCACAAGTTCCAAATATGGAGGATTTGCTTGCACAATATCTTCTTGTTGGCAAGTATGGTGCCAGGCACATTGCTGCTGATCAAGGCTCATAATACTTAAACTTGCACCCAAGGGTTAATTTTAACTACAGGCTGAGAAAAAAAGATTATAATGCTTTTTGCTAAATTTTTATAATTAGCTAATAGCAGACAAAAGTCAAGATTTATTTTTCTCTTCCCTTCCCCTGATATAAGTCCGGTTAACTAGTGATCATTCAAGTCCTAAGTCATAAATCCTTAAGTCAAAAGAAACTCATCCCCTCTCTTCCTCAGTAACGCTCCTCGCCTCAATGGGAACCAAACCCAAGCTCTGGTTCCTCAGCACTCAGCACTCAGCACTGTTTAGTGACTCTGCCATTACTAAACGCCAAATCGTGTAGCAATTTTAGTTCACTTGATGTCAGATCGCGCCATTGAGCTGGCTGTAGATTATCTAATTTCATGTGAGCTATACTCACTCTAACCAAACGTAAAGTAGGAAATCCTACAGCCGCCGTCATTCGTCTGACTTGGCGGTTTTTCCCTTCTGTTAAAGTCATTTCCAACCACGCTGTGGGTACATTTTTGCGAAATCGAATTGGCGGATCGCGCTCAGGTAAAAGCGGTTCATGTGGCAACAGCTTTACCAATGCTTTTCGAGTCCGATAATCTTGGATTTTCACACCTTCTTGTAATTGAGTTAACGCCGCAGCATCAGGAATTCGTTCCACTTGCACCCAGTAAGTGCGCTCATGTCCAAATCGAGGATCGCTTAAGCGATGTTGCAATTGTCCATGGTTAGTTAACAGCAGCAACCCTTCACTATCCCAATCCAAACGCCCCACTGGATAAACATCGGCAATTTGGATGTAATCTTTTAGTGTGCTACGTGTCGGAGTATCTTTTGTAAACTGACTCAGGACACCATAAGGTTTGTAAAAAATAAGACATCTGTATTTATTAGTCATAAGTGATGAGTGATGAGTTAGGAGTTCAGTACTCTCTACAGCAATCCTAAATCAAACGTACATCGAACTAAATTCCCGACTTTTCTGGGCAGTCGGGGATCTATGTCGTTCAATTCTTACAAATCACATTAGATTGTTGTCTGATTCTTTATTGTAAAATTCATTGTAATCTATCATCTAAATAGCTAGCAAATAAATATCAAATATAAAGGCAGCAACATCTAAATATGAGAAAAATACATGGACAAAAAGCAAAGCTGATGAAGCAAATGAAATTATCAGATTTAAGCGCGATTACGCGGAGCGCAGACGCATAAAGGCGTAGCGCTTATTTCTCATCTGAGTACATATCAGTAATAATCGAAACTTGGTACAAAGTCAATAAGGTGCGCTTGATGCAATTATTTATGACATTATTAATAATAAATTGCTTTTATTGACAAAAGGCGCTTGCTATGACTCCAATATAAATGTTAACATGAACCACAAACTTCAGATTTTAAATAAACAGTTGTCAATAAATTGTATTTTTTTCCAAGGTGAAAATTATGAAAACAAAAGAATTGAAGGAAAATCTGTTGGTCGGATTTTAAATGATACGCGTCATTGCTAGTTAAAATGATGTATTCGTTCAGCAACAGGGAGAATTTCAGTCGAGCAATTTAACGTTTTATAACAAGAGTATTCAGTAAAATTTACAGTGAAAATAATGATAAATGTATATGTTTGTTTTTGCTGTGAAAGTCCTTTTGGTTAATTAAAGGATGCGAGCGCTCTTCCAAGCAAGAAGATTATCTGGAACTTCTTATTGCTCGTAATGGAAACTTGTAATAGTCATGAGCAAACCAAATTTTGATATTTTAACAAAGGATAAAACTCGCCCCTACTGACTATTAACTTCGTATTGTCCAGACAGAGGATTCTGTGCGAAATACGAGGACCCATTGTAAAGTTGTGTTTATTCACGCCAACTTGTCTTAATTGTGAAACTTCATGCGTCTCAACTTAAATAAAGGTGGTAGAATTTCTTTAGATGCTAGGGGTGCCTGTCAAAGGCTGAGATTACACCCTTAACACCTGAGTCCGGGTAATACCGGCGGAGGGAAGCTGCGTTTAGAGGAAATCAAAATATGCGGACAGAATGGGTTGCCAAGCGACGTGGGCAGAGCAATGTTACCCAAATGCACTACGCTCGTCAGGGTGTCATTACTGAAGAAATGCACTATGTTGCACACCGGGAAAACCTCCCCGATACGCTCATTAGAGATGAAGTAGCGCGAGGACGGATGATTATTCCGGCTAACATAAACCACACTAATTTAGAGCCGATGTCTATTGGCATCGCTTCTAAATGTAAAGTCAATGCCAATATCGGTGCTTCACCAAACTCTTCCAACTTAGACGAAGAAGTTGCAAAGCTACTTTTAGCTGTGAAGTATGGTGCTGATACTGTGATGGATCTTTCCACAGGCGGCGGTAACTTGGATAAAATTCGTACTGCTATTATCAACGCGTCACCAGTTCCCATCGGTACAGTGCCAGTTTACCAAGCTTTGGAAAGTGTCCACGGCAACATTGAAAAGTTGACCGCAGATGACTTTCTCCACATCATCGAGAAACATGCCCAGCAGGGAGTCGATTACATGACGATCCACGCAGGGATTTTAATTGAACATCTGCCTTTAGTTAAAGGTCGTATCACTGGTATTGTGTCTCGTGGTGGAGGTATTTTAGCAAGATGGATGCTGCATCATCACAAGCAAAATCCCCTTTATACTCACTTACAAGACATCATCGAAATTTTTAAGAAATACGATGTCTCCTTCAGTTTAGGTGATTCCTTACGTCCTGGTTGTACCCATGATGCTTCTGATGCTGCACAGTTAGCTGAACTTAAAACCCTCGGACAATTGACTAGGAAAGGTTGGGAACATGATGTACAGGTCATGGTAGAAGGCCCTGGACATGTGCCTATGGATCAAATTGAGTTCAACGTCAAAAAGCAGATGGAAGAGTGTTCTGAAGCACCTTTCTACGTTCTGGGACCATTAGTCACAGACATTGCCCCTGGTTACGACCACATTACTTCAGCCATTGGGGCGGCATTAGCTGGTTGGTACGGAACAGCAATGTTGTGCTATGTGACACCTAAAGAGCATTTGGGATTGCCAAACGCTGAAGATGTCCGGAATGGTTTGATTGCTTATAAGATTGCAGCTCATGCAGCCGATATTGCTAGACACCGTCCAGGAGCAAGAGATAGAGACGATGAACTGTCCCATGCTCGTTACAACTTCGACTGGAACCGTCAGTTTGAATTGTCACTTGATCCTGAAAGAGCAAAAGAATACCACGATGAATCTCTCCCAGCAGATATCTACAAAACTGCCGAGTTTTGCTCAATGTGCGGTCCTAAGTTCTGCCCCATGCAAAGCAAAGTTGATGCTGACTCACTAACAGAACTAGAAAAGTTCTTGGCAAAGGATAAAGAACTGGTTAGTGGTTAAAGATTAGTAGTTAGTGGTTAGTGGTTAGGAACAATAATAGCCACCAACTACTAACTACTTGCTACCCATTCCCCAATTCCCGATATCGCTTTTGAATTTCAGCGATATTAAATACCGCTTCAAATTTTAACCCCACTGACTGGTATAATTCTGCTCCGCCTTGCTGGCGATCTATAAGTGAAATTACTTGAGTAACGGTATAACCCGCAACTCTTAGCCGTTCGACGGCTTTCATTGCCGATTGTCCAGTGGTGACGACATCTTCTAAAACAACAACTTTCGCACCTTCAGGTAAAGTTGGACCTTCAATATAAGCCTTCGTCCCATGACCCTTGGTTTCTTTGCGAACAATTAGCGCTGGGAGCGATCGCTTTTCATAGACAGAAACCACACTGACAGCGCTGACGATTGGATCTGCCCCCAATGTTAAACCAGCTACAGCTTGGGTATCTGACGGGAGTAAAGGTAAGAGAATGCGACCAATTGCCACTGCACCAAGCGGATGGAGAGTCACCTGCTTGCCGTTGATGTAATAAGAACTACGCTGCCCAGAAGAGAGAACAAAATCACCCTCTTGATATGCCACTTGGCAAAATAAGTTTAGTAACTGTTGGCGTACTGCATTTAAATCAGCAGTAGTTGCCCATAAATTTGACTGAGTAAGAGTTTCAGCTTGATAAGTCATTACAAAGAATTAAAAGTTGTGTTACACCAGAGGTTGAACTCATATTTGTCATTAGTCCGTAGCCATTTATCGTAAATGACCGCTTTTCATATCCTGCGGGGTTTGCCCCACTTTGATGCTACTTCCCAACGATTAATGACTAATGTGCAAGCTTGTATGTGTAACAGCATCTCTCAGTTCGGAAATTAAAAATAAGTTAAGAATTTGCTCAATCATAGAGGAGTTACGGTCGTGGGTTTAAAATTTAAAGCATACAGTAGTGTATTAGTACTATTTACAACTATAAGTTTTTCTAATATTGCCGCCGCACAGACGCGCACACCTAATTATGAAACGCCGGATGATGTATTTAACCGAGCTTTTTTTAAAAACGACCCCAATTTCTACAATAATCAGTCATATAAGCGTGAAATAAACTTGATATTTGGACCTGGATCTTTGTTACAGAACTCTTTTCCAGAAAATGAAATTGCGCGAGATGCTGAGTTGGTGAATATTGTTTACCGCGATGTTTTGTACCAGCAGACGAGCAGCGATCCATATATTCGGACTCCAGATTTGCCAAATCCTTATAACTCATCACTACTGTCGTCTCCCCGTTTTAATGCCAATAGACTCAGAGTGGGAACTGAATTCCGGTTTGAGACTTCCCCATAATGTTATATCAGTGCTGAGTGCTGAGGAGCCAGCGCCATGCACTCCTAGTCGTAAGGAGGAGCCAGTGCTGCAGGAGGGTTTCCCTCAGTAGGATAAGAGCGTTGGTTTCCCTCCGGACGAACTACGTTTGGTTCCCCAACGCAATACAGGAGTGCGACAGGAAACCCGTCTTCTCAGAAGCAAAGACGCTGCTATGAACAGCACTGGCTCCCGTTGAGGTGACTGGCGTTGCTGAGAAAGAATCAGCAGTAAAGAGAAAGCACTATCTTTGATACTTATCAAAAAAGGTTAGATTTAGAATCGACAATTAAAACTCTCAAGCCTAGACTAAATTCTCAGCACTCAGCACTCAGCGCTCAGGACTATATAAAGTAAATCCAGGGTGCAGGAGTTGAACCTGCCTAGCGCGAATTATGAGTTCGCTGCCTCAACCGCTCGGCCAACCCTGGTTTGAATACTAATTATAGCGTAATTTCGCCATTTGTGTGTAATCTGAAGTAATTTACCAAATTATTATACGAGATAATTTTTATAGTGCAATAGTCCAGATTAATATTAACGTAAGTCGCTAGTACCGCGCTCGCGGAATGAAAAATGAAAAAAGAAAGAAGCTTAATATGCAAGCATACTTAGAAATTCGGAATGCTAGGTATAATTCCGCGACCTGTCTACTACTAGATAGGGTGCGGAATTAAAAATTAAAAATGCTTGGATTGTAGGCATGTATAGTAATTCCGATCAGTAGCTTTATTTGCACTTTCCGTGTACTACTCATTTTCGGTATCTAAAAATGACCGTAACATGTGTTCTTGTGCAGAGGAGAAATTGTATCGGTAATCTTACAATCAATAAAGGGAGTAGTTATATAGATGTTTGCTGGTGATGGGTAATGGGAAAGATAATTATAAGGGAGATGCCGAAAACCCCTGAGAAGCAGTAGCGCAGCTACGTCCTTCGTACTTCAGGCAGGGGATGAAGGCTAGTTGAGTCCTTCAGGACTCCTTGACGGGTTCTTTTACTGGTTCTGGTAAGCTATCTATCCAATCATCAAAAAGACTAGCTAATGACTTCTCTTTCTGTTGAGCTAATAAGGTTAATTTATCGTATCTGCGCTCAGTCACTCGAAAATTAAATCTTTTGTTTTTCATAATTACATACATTTGACGTACACATAGACTATCATAAATATATAGAGAAAAACACTGAAGGTGATTTAACTGGTTAAGAAAAGAGCGAAAGTAGAAAAGAAAGAAAAGAAGGCTAGAGTATTAATGGGTGTTCAGCAAAACCTAATTTACTGTGATAACGATACTAAGTCGATAATCACGTTTTTGTGTGAGCAGTCAAACAGTCTTTATAACTGTGGAGTTTACTGGGCAAGACAACTATTCTTTAAAACTGGGAAAATAATTTCTAAATTTGACCCAATTTATGAAGTTGGTGGTAACATTCACGCTCAAGCTATGCCTTCTATTCCAGCACAACAAACGCTGCTAAGTGTATCAGAAGCATTCAAATCTTTTAAAGAATTACGAGAATTGTCCTTCTTGGGCAATTTAGGTCAGAACCCGAAAGTACCCAAATATCGCGAATCTGGAGGATTGTTTAAGGTTTCATATCCTAACATTGGAGCGGGTAAACCAACTTTAACCGACGATGGAAAGATAAGATTTCCTTTAGGCAACCAAATAAATCGGTGGTTTCAAATTAAAGAATTCCTTTTACCATTACCAGCAAATTTAGATTTCAAAAAGGTAAAGGAGTTGACAATTATCCCTAAGAATGGTGAATTCTACCTTGAATGTAGCTATGAAACACCGAAGATAGATGTTGAATTAGATGTCAACCAAGCCCTTTCTATAGACTTGGGAACATCTTCAAATTTGATGGCGTGTGTTGATACTCTAGGTAACTCATTCCTAGTTGATTCCAGGCACGCAAAGTCAATGAATCAGCTTTACAATAAACGAGTTGCAAACCACAAGGAAGGTAAACCCCAGAAATATTGGGATGGGTTTTTAGACACCATTACTCGTAAGCGCAATCACCAAATGCGGGACATGGTTAACAAGGCTGCACGAGTAGCCATCAACCATTGTTTAGCGCGTGGGATTGGAACAATCGTTGTGGGTTGGAATATCGGTATTAAAGATGGTGCTGACATGGGTAAGCAGAACAACCAGCAGTTTGTTCAAATGCCATTAGCACGATTAATTGAACGCATTAAACAACTGTGCGTTCTTTACGCTATACGCTACGTTGAAACCGAAGAAGCTAACACTTCAGCCGCCTCTTATCTAGATGGAGACTCCCTACCCGAGCATGGTAAAAAACCAATCGGTTGGAAAGCATCTGGTAAGAGGACAAAACGTGGTTTGTACCGTACAAAGGACAAAAGTTTGGTAAACGCCGACTTGAATGGGGCGGCTAACATCCTTTCTAAGGTAGCTAGAAACTTAGGTATAGACCTAAGCAGACTGTGTAGGCGGTGTTTGACCACCGTAGCAAGAATAAGACTCTGGCAAAGCACTAAAAAGTGTCCGATACCAGTGTAATTCTTTCTTCAGAATCCCCTGTCTTCTAGGCAGGGGAGAGTCAACACTCTCTCCAAAAAGATGCAATGCCCAACAGAAGACAAGTCATTTGTCAATCGTTAAAACTCAGGCATACTGGACGAAGAACTAAGGACAGATCATGCCCGCCATATTTGTATTTAATTCCGCCCACCTACTTAGACTAGCAATATAGCTGTGATAGCTTTTCAGCAATGAAACTAAATTCTACTGTACTTCTAACTTTGATTTTGTTAACCCTGATGTTGGGAGCGGGTTCTGTAAGTGCGTTTTTGGGATTTAACGTAGGGAGCAAAGCACTTAAAGGCGTAACATCGCCAGATGCTCGTCCTACCACTAAATTTGCTAACAGTAAGGCTACTAGCCCCCAACATGGAGGGCTAGTTTTTTTAAATGAGCAAGAAATCTTAAAAACTGTCAAGGCACGGATTGAGGGCAAAACTAAGGCTGATAAATCGCGCTCATCGGATGATGATGATGAGGATAAAAGCAAGAAGAAGGCATTGGAGAAAAAGCCGCAGCAAGTTGCTGAAGAAAAACCTCAAGTAGGATTTCCAGTTGCAGCTCAGAGCGAAGGCATTTCCCTTTCTGTACAATCGACTCGTTACTCTGGCGCTGCTTTGTTACTTAATGTAAAAATGCAGAACAAAGGCAAAGATTCCGTGCATTTTTTGTATAGTTTTTTAGATGTCACTGATGACAAAGGAAGAACCCTGAGTGCCAGTACGGATGGATTACCAGCAGAATTACCTGCAAATGGACCAATCTTTTCTGGCACTATCAGCATTCCTACAGCTTTGCTTGATGATGTGAAGCGCCTCTCACTAGCTTTAACAGATTATCCTGCTCAAAAGCTGCGGCTTGAAGTGTCGGATATTCCTGTGGCAAGGTAGAAAGATTTGAGATTGTCAGAGATTGGTTAGTAGAGTGGTCAATGAAAAAACCAAAAACTAACAAACCTCAATCCGCGCATCAGATGCGCGTGAAAGTCAGAGCAAGAACACTTGGTGCGGGTTTCCCGCTCCCGGAGAGCTGGCTCCGCTTCATTTTTATTTTCGCAAAAACAAACTCGAAATTGACACCTAAAAAAATTTGCTTTCTTATGTCAGATTGATTTTAGCTATGACGAGTGTCCGAAATCCCTTTAGGGTGCTTTGGCAGTGAGTGGTTTTCCGAGCTTAAGTTGGACAGATGTGGGGCTGCGATTGTTATCAGTCCTACTACTGATTGCTATCAATGCCTTTTTTGTGACAGCAGAGTTTTCGATGGTGACAGTCAGGAGATCGCGCATTCACCAGCTTATAGAGGCAGGTGACATTCAGGCGATCACAGTTGAGGTGCTGCAACGCAGTATTGACCGACTGCTATCCACAACCCAGTTAGGTATTACGCTCTCCAGTCTAGCGCTGGGGTGGATTGGAGAAAGTACAATTGTCGTGCTGGTGAACTCATGGATCAGGTCTTGGTCTTTACCCCATAACATGAGTTTATTGATAGCTCATTCTTTATCAATCCCTATCTCCTTTTTTTTTATTGCTTATCTTCAAATTGTGTTGGGGGAATTATGTCCCAAATCAGTAGCGATGAGCTACTCTGAGGATCTCGCTCGCTTTTTGGGACCTCTAGTCACAGCGATCGTTCGCTTCTTCAACCCATTTATCTGGATACTCAACCAGTCAACGCGTTGGCTGTTACGGCTGTTTGGCGTTGAATATACACGTCAAAGCTGGAGACCACCTGTTACTCCTGAAGAATTGCAACTGATTATCTCTACAGAAAGGGAATCCACTGGTTTTCAGCAGGGAGAGCGAGAACTGCTAAAAAACATTTTTGAGTTTGGAGATGTCACAACACAAGCAATTATGGTTCCTCGTACCAGTATTGTTGTATTGCCAAAAAACGCTACCTTACAAACTTTTCTCAAGGAAATGACCGTCACTGGTCATTCTTGCTACCCAGTCATTGGTGAATCTCTAGATGACATTTGTGGCATTGTTTACTTTAAAGACCTGGCTGAAGCTTTAGTTATGGGAATAAGCTTAGACAAACAGATTAAGCCTTGGATTCGTTCAACGCGATTTGTTCCAGAACATACACCTCTAAATGAACTGTTACCAACAATCCAACAAGAAAAGCCAGCGATGGTAATGGTAGTGGATGAATTTGGCGGTACTGTAGGATTGGTAACTATTAAAGATGTAATTGCTCAAATTATTGGTAATGTAGGTGACTCAGAAATCACTGACGAATTGTTAATCCAGATTTTGGAGGAGCGGACATTTCTCGTCCAAGCACAAATGAACTTGGAAGACCTGAACGAAGTTTTGCATCTCAATTTACCCTTGAAGAAAGAATATCAGACTTTAGGGGGCTTTCTACTATATCAGCTACAGAAAATCCCAGTGCGTGGGGAAATCTTCCACTATCAAAATATTGAATTTACTATCGTTTCGGTCTCTGGACCACGGTTACACCAAATTCAGTTACGAAACTTAGAAAATGAGGAGTGAGGAATAGAAGTGTTGGACTCCTAACTTCAAACTCTTGTAGCAACCCGAAATTTCCCGTTTCGACAACTCTTAAGTTGGTTGCCGCAAAAAAAAACTCAACTAGTTTACAAATGTTGCACGGCTGTGATACAGAATCACAACAGTAGGGGCAGGTTTGACAGGATTGTTCGTATGAGATGAAACCCACCTCTACTGACCATTAACAGCGCTTCACTCTCATATTATGTCCGTTAAATTAACCTGAATTTTAGATAAACCTCATCTCGCTCCTCGCTGAGCTTTGTCTATTCTCTCCGCAAGCGGAGAGGGGTTTGGGAGAGGCTCTTTATATTTTGGGTGATTTGACGGACATCACATCACATATGTGAATATTTACAGTAGAAAAGACGAGATCCAATGTAAAGTTGTGTTTATTGACGCCAACGTGCTTAACTCCTCACTTCACCATAGGGGATCGGATCGACTAGTCCTAATTCGGCGAAAGCAGCGAGACGCAAGCGGCAAGCATCACAAACACCGCAAGCAATATCGCCACCAAGGTAGCAAGACCAAGTTAGTTCCCAAGGAACTCCTAGTTGGTTGCCGAGTTGGATAATTTCAGTTTTTTTCAGGTGGATGAGTGGCGCGACAATGGCGATCGCAACTCCTTCACGACCAAGTTTTGTTCCTAAGCGAAAAACTTCTTGCATTGCCTGGATATAATCGGGGCGACAATCAGGATATCCAGAGTAATCCAAGGCGTTTACACCGATATAAACACGTTCAGCTCTAATAGTTTCCGCGTAAGCAAGGGCAAAGCTTAAAAAGATCGTGTTACGAGCCGGGACATAAGTGACAGGTATATTTTGGGACATTTGCTCCAAAGAGCGATCTTGAGGTAAATTAATAGTGTCGTCTGTAAGTGCTGAACCACCCCATAAGCGTAAGTCAAACTTGACGACTTGATTGACAACACCAGTAGAAGATGCGATCGCCGCTGCTGATTGTAACTCTTTTAAGTGTCTTTGCTGGTAATCAAAGGAAATAGTGTAACACTCGCATCCATCAGCAAGTGCTTGGTACAGAACGGTAGAAGAGTCCAATCCCCCAGACAATAAAATAACAGCCTTCATTTGAATTCACCTAAGTTGCTAGTAAAAACAGTATTGAGTTATAAAGACTACGCTCAAGGCGTCTTGTCGAGAAAGATATGTACGTATACTATATTTTTAACTGTCTGCTTGTTTCTGCTACGCTGTACTAGACGCGACATATGTAGTGCGTAGTAATTAGTAATTGTGAGAAAGGACTTCGATTTTAACGGTTCGCTAATAATTTTCTTCCCCATTACCTATTACCTATTACGCTCTGACTAGATAAAACAAAGCTAGATGACGGGAACTCACAACAAACTTTGAAATTCTTCATAAATAGAACCTCTATGTTACCATCTGGATGGTTTTAGCCGATTAATCATTGGCTTTTAAGTAACAAAGTTAATGATTCGTACGTCTCTAAATGTGGTGGTTGAGGAGAGAATAAGAGTGCAAGATAGCAGTATGTCAGCAGGAGAACAGAATGGATACGGACATCGCCATCAACTACGACCGATCCGCATAGGCGTGATCGGCGTGGGGAATATGGGACAACATCACGCTCGTATACTAAGTTCGATGAAAGACGTTGAACTGGTTGGTGTAGTAGATATTAATGTTGATCGAGGGTTAGATACCGCCAGCAAATACAAAACACGTTTTTTTGCAGATTACTGCGATTTACTACCTCATGTGGAGGCTGTTTGCATTGCAGTTCCTACCCGAATGCATTATGCCGTAGGAATTAACTGTCTTCTAGCAGGAATTCATGTTTTGATTGAAAAGCCAATTGCTGCAAGTATTTCTGAAGCCGAATCGTTAGTAAACGCTGCTGCTGAGACTCAGTGTATTCTACAAGTTGGTCACATTGAGCGGTTTAGTCCGGCATTCCAGGAACTGAGCAAAGTGTTGAAAACTGAGGAAGTGTTGGCATTAGAAGCTCACCGCATGAGTCCTTACTCAGATCGAGCCAATGATGTCTCAGTTGTCCTAGATCTCATGATCCACGATATCGATCTTCTGTTAGAATTAGCCGCAGCACCAGTGGTGAAGTTGACAGCTAGCGGTAATCGTACTTTGGACTCCGGTTATTTAGACTACGTAACTGCTACATTAGGTTTTGCTAACGGTATTGTTGCCACTTTAACAGCTAGCAAAGTCACACATCGTAAAATCCGCAGTATTGTTGCTCATTGTAAAGACTCATATACTGAAGCAGATTTTATCAAGAATGAAATTTTGATTCACCGACACACGACTGCCAACTCTATGGCTGATTATCGGCAAGTGTTTTACAAGCAAGATGGTGTTATTGAAAAAGTCTGTACTGGCAACACTGATAAGCTAGGTGCAGAACTGGAACATTTTGTCAACTGCGTGCGCGGTGGCAATCAGCCTTCGGTTGGTGGAGAACAAGCGCTGAAAGCTCTACGATTAGCCAGTTTAATTGAGCAGATGGCTTTGGAAGAAAGGGTTTGGAACCCATTAGACTGGCAATCCGAACCGAGAGTGCAATCATTGACACCAACCATCTAAAGACTTTTCATGGTGTCAAAAGGGAGTGGACAGTAAAAGTCAAGCTGAAAGAATTGAAAAGTCAGGATTTATTAAAATTCTGACTAAAAAATAACGTAAATTGCTAAGGGAGATCCATAAAAATAAATATCCAGCCGTTAAACTAGATCTCTGGTCGTAGTCGCGAAGCTCCGCTCTAGAGAGTACTCTCACGCCCTTGACTTCGCGCGAAGTCTGCCGGGGGAAGCGTATCCCTTGGGCTGTAGCTTCGCCCAATATTCAGACATACGGCTGGATATTTATTTACTGGTAAGTGCCTAAGCATTCTGACGGTGGAAAAATGCAGAACCTTGGACTGCAACCGCGCAAAGCTAATGGCATTTTCCCTTGGGAATCTTCCTCCCTTAAAGATGCCGCCAAGGGCGAAGTCTTGCGGAGGGAAGTTTCCCTCCGCAGAGCTTCGCGACAGAGTACTCTGTCCGGAAGACTTTGCCTCAAAGAGTAACTTTGGGTACAACTCAAGTTGATAAAGGTTCTGCATTTCCCCAACGTCCCCGTCCCTAAGTACGTTGTCGTGAATAAACATAGCCTTACATTAGAGCCTCACCACAGGGGAGGTCCGGTTCGCCTATGCGAGAGCTTTTTGCTATTAATAGTCAGTAGGGACGGGTTTCATCTCATAACTTGTGAGTAAAAACGAACAATTCGGTGAAACCCACCCTTACTTTTGTTAGTGGGTTTCACAGCAGCTGAAAATTTGTTTACATATTTATGTTTTTTTGTAATAACCTACTTAGTTAAGGCTGGTAATGGGGAAGACATGATTTCCTTTTTATCAATGATTAGACAACACTTAATGCCGAGAGCAGCAACTTGAGTAATTAGGTAGCGCTGTTTTGGGTATGTTTGCTAACATACTTCAGGAGCAGCTTACTGCGGCTTAGCTCTGATTCACAAAGAATAGTGAGAAGAACGAAAAAGCCATCCCTCATAGATAAATACGGAGGATTAAATACCCAAGCAAGTTTTTTTGCTCGTAAAATAAACTTGCGGGCTTGCGAGTGCAGGATGTCAACCAGTTTTACAGAAGTCGTCTAAATTCTAAAGCGAGAGTGACCGGGATATCGAAAATCTGCTGCTAATTTTTTAGTAGGAGATTTTAAAGAAATTTATATCTACGGTTAACAATACCAAGGATTTCTTATACCAGCATTTTGTAAGATGAGCATGATAGTTTGTTAAAGCTTAGTAATTACCAGGAGCGTTCATGACAGACCAACCTTCCGCCGCTAGCCCAATGAATGCCGCTGCTATACCAATGAATAGAGTATCGGCATCTACTCCGATAAATACTACCCCGACTCAGCCAACTGGCATGAGTTCAGGAAAAAAGATTCTCAGTGTAGATTTAGGTAGAACTTCGACAAAGACTTGTGTTAGTAGAGAGCCAAATAACGTCATGTTTGTCTCTTCTAATGTCAAGCAAATGTCGATGGAGCAAGTCCGGGGTGGTGTTTTTGAAGCCCGTGCAACAGATCCATTGATGGATCTGTGGCTAGAATATCAAGGCAGTGGATATGCCGTCGGTCAGTTGGCAGCAGATTTTGGGGCTAATTTGGGAGTGGGCAAATCTAAAGTAGAGGATGCTCTGATCAAGGTCCTAGCTTGTGCTGGCTACTTTAAGCTTAAAGACGAAATCTCAGTTGTACTGGGTTTACCTTATCTTTCACAAGAGCAGTTTGAAAAGGAAAAAGCACAATTAACCGCTCAATTGAGCGGTCCTCATGTCATGAACTTTCGTGGGGAAGCCGTATCTGTCAACATCAGCAAAGTTTGGGTCATGCCAGAAGGCTATGGCAGCTTACTCTGGTGTGAAGGTCAACCAAAAAAAGCCGCAGGTATGCCTGACTTTACGAAAGTTTCGGTGGCAATAGTTGATATTGGACACCAAACCACTGATTGTTTGATGGTTGACAACTTCCGCTTCGCTCGCGGAGCTTCTAAGAGTGAAGACTTTGGCATGAGCAAGTTCTATGAACTCGTTGCGGCTGAAGTACAGGGAGCTGATAGCCAATCTCTAACCCTGATTGCCACTGTGAACCGACTCAAAGGCGATCGCTTCTACCGTCCTAGAGGTGCCAGCAAGCCGACGAATCTAGATGATTTTCTCCCCAACCTGACAGAAATGTTCTCTCGAGAAATCTGTAGCCGCGTACTGGCATGGCTACCAGAACGAGTCACGGATGTCGTTCTCACTGGAGGAGGGGGAGAGTTCTTCTGGGAAGATGTTCAACGTTTGTTGAAAGAGGCAAAAATCAATCCACATTTAGCTGCTCCATCCAGGCAGGCTAACGCTTTGGGGCAGTATATTTATGGAGAGGCACAGCTGTCCTCTGTTCGCTCCAGTAGGGTCTAAAACTAATGTTCCAATGGTCAAAAAAGGTAGTTAAATCCGTTGCGTTCAACCCTGGTGTTGCTGACGAAAGTTTGTTGGCGCTTGTAGAAAGCTATTTAGACAAGGATCCTGACAAAACTTTTAGCGACCTCTGTAAAGAAGCTTTGTGGCAGTCTTTAGGCGTACCGGAATCTGTCCGACCTAATTCAACAACAGTAGCAACACTAGGGATAGATCACAAAATTTCTGAACTACAAAATCGACTCGGTGACCTTGAGGAACGTTTTTTTGCTAAAGAGTCCCATCGATTGGAGATCATAGAAAGTCAACTGATGCAACTTAGTCAACAAGTCGCACAGATTGCGATTATGGTTAATCACGTACCAATCGTTTCATCTCCAACCCCATCAAAACCACCAGTAGTAGAAGTTATCAATACTTCTTATACTCCCACTAATACTGCTGCACCTCCTCAAGAGGTTGACCCAGTCATCAGCCGCATTAGTCAGTTTCTGGATGATTTTTAGGTAAAAAACAGGATATAAGTGTTTTTTGCTTATGTTAAACCTCCTTAGTAATCGTGATTATTAAGGAGGTTTAACAATTAGGACACTCACAAGGATGAGCAATCGTGTAAATTAGTTAACTTCACATCCCAATCAAGCTGCTTTGCTAATTCTCTGGAGAGAGCAATGGTTGTCCTATTGTTTACATATTAAATATGAGTATGCATTAAAATGTTTTCAACAAGTGCTGAGTAGATCGCCAGAATCGAAAACATTTAATAAAGAGGCTAAGGTCCTTTACAACATAGCTAGAACTCATCAATCTTGGAGTCAGTATGGGAGGCGATCGCCAAACACCAACAAAGCCGTGACCTCTACGAGCAATTGGCTCGCCAGAACAAGGTTAAGATATATTACATGGGTAATATAAGTATGTTGAGAAGCTGAAAACCTTATTTTATCGTTGAGTAGTTACTCAATGATCAGCAGAGCGTCAAGGATCTCTGTTATCGGTATAATCCATATAGAAGAAGGCTTTTAAGTTTAAATCTGTTGTCGATTCGCTTGCTACTCAAGGGCTTATGAGATACGACCGTTGGCTTTTCCTGCCATCATCATTATCGTCAATCAACGTATAGTATTAGATTATTTTGAACGTGGAGAAGTGAATCAATGAGCGATTCTGATTCAGAAATTACGAAAAAACTTAAAGACGCTTCCTCAGATTTACTTATGCCAAGTGAGTCTGAGTACCCTTTTGAACCTTTCGTCTGGTCAGGTGTTTGTGATCAGTTAAACCCCAAAAAAATTTTAGAGTTAACAGGTCATTCCCAAGATTCTCCAGTAGAAATAGCAAATTTATCTGACGTATTTAGTAACTTTGCACAAGAAAAAGATTGGCATGATGAGGAACAAAAAGTAAATGTACCTAAGTATCACAATCTGGTAGAGACACTTCAAACTAATCTCAGTGATATCCAAGTGTTTCGTGTTGGAAAAAAGCTTCTCAATGTATACGTAGTTGGTAAAACCCAGTCTGGTGAGTTAGCTGGACTATCAACTAAAGTAGTGGAAACCTAATATTTAAGAAGTGTGTTGTGGAAATATTTATCAGTCTAGATACCAGACGGGTAAGTTATTTGGAGTGGTTATTGATTATCGACTTTAGCTTCAATCACAGATTGAATTTTTGTAGGAACATTAGTTAAAAAATCGTAACCTGTTTTTTTCTCTATAGAGTCAACACTAACTCGGTATGTTTTCCAATTATTATTTCTAATTCCTTGGGTATTTGGTATGTCTACGGCTATGACACGTGTGGCATTTGTTACGCTACTTGCGTTACCGGGACGATCAAGAACTACAATAATCTTCCAAGTACGGTTCGGTACTGTCACTTTTCCGCTCGCAATTGTACTAGCAGTACCTTTAGAGCCACTACCACCCACGCCGTATCCACCAGACATAATATATAGTTCTTTACCACCTTTTTGAACTAAATCTCTGGAATAATCTTCCAAGTCAGCCCATACACCCTGATTACTATCGGGGGCTTGTGGAATTATATTTGTCATCAAAAAGGTTGCAGAATTGTTTGTAGTACTATTTGATCTATCTGCCGAAGGTGTCATATGTCCACGGTCAAATCCGCTTCCACTATAGTTAGAATCGGTTACTTGATTACAACCAGAAGGTAGCGAGGTATCTGAACGAAAGTTATTTTGCCGAGCAGCATTACCAAGCCACGAACGGTTCAACTGCCAGCTAGCCCAATTTGAGATTCCTTTATTGCAATTGTAAGATAACACGTATTGAGATTTTGCCAATAGATAGTTGGTATTGTTAAAAGTAGCTGCATTACTAGGGTTACCCATAGTCAGATGCACATTGGTTTGGGCAAAGCTAGGTGATAGTGTCAACACAAGTAAACAAGCACCTACTAAAGAAATTAGGAAAATTAAGAAATTCTTCATGATAATTAGACCTATCGATAATAAATACTATCCATACAGAATAGGTCTTTGAGGTTAATAACTTAGCTAATTGTTACGAAATATTATTTCTATATTACTTGTAACTTTTTATGCTTAGATAGTGTACGAAGTGT
>JAQYWO010000099.1 GCA_029379215.1 Rhizonema sp. PD37 | reverse complement strand
CGCAACAAACGCTTCCTTCTTGGTTAGATTCGATCTGGCAAGGGATCGTCAGACCAGGTGGGTGGCTGCGTTTTGGAGTATCTGGTTTGCTCAAGTCTATGCGCGAGGTGCCGACGTTGTTGCTGATGCGTTTGGCGTTTGGTGCTGGATTGTGCCGATTTGGAATGTTCCGTGCTGTGCGCGCAAACGAAAGCACAGAATTGATAGATCAACACTTTGCTGACCAAACTCCCTCAAGCTTGGTTAGGTGATGATCGACATGACGACCAATTTTGAGTTTCAAGCCAATACCTCATTATTGAATCCATGTCCGGTGAACTGCGATGTCGTTATTGTCGGCGGCGGTATTTCAGGTCTGACGCTAGCCTGTGGACTGCAATCGTCAGGTTTGCGGATTTTAGTAGTGGAAGCACAACAACAGGGGCAAGCAACAGAGCGATCGCTCTCCTATGCCCTGTCGCCGTTGACGAGCAAGATTTTTCGCTCCTTAGGGTTGTGGGAGCAAATTGCGCCACAAATTACCCACTTTTCACGAGTGTTACTGTCGGACGCGGACTATCCTCACTGGGTCGAGTTTTGCCCAAAGGATTTGGGTGAAGCAGCAGTTTACTATTGCGCCGAGCATAAGGTGCTGATGGCAGCGCTCCAGCGACGAGTAGCCACTGCAAGCAATATTACCTGCTGGTATGAGACTCGGGTGGTTGAGGTGCTTTATGGAGATCAAGCCGCAGAGGTGGTGCTGGTAGGTTCCCAAGGTCAACAACAGTTGCGTTCGACCTTGGTTGTGGCTGCTGATGGTATCAACTCGCAAATTCGCTCTTCTGCTGGAATCAAAACTAACGGCTGGGCTTACTGGCAATCTTGTATCACAGTTGTCGTTGCCACAGAGAAATCTCACCAGAATATCGGCTACGAGCGTTTTTGGGCTAGTGGTCCCTTGGCAATTTTGCCCTTGCCTAATAATCGCTGTCAAATCGTCTGGATTGCCCCCCACGCAGAGGCTCAAGCAATAGTTGCTCTGCCCCCTGACCAGTTTATGACCAAACTGCGACGATACTACGGCGACCAAATGGGTAAACTAACCTTGTTAAGCCCACCCTTGGTATTTCCAGCACAGTTGATGCAGAGCCGCCGCTATTGTCTGCCGCGCTTGGTGTTGCTGGGGGATGCTGCCCACTGCTGTCATCCGGTGGGCGGTCAGGGGCTAAACATGGGTATTCGTGATGCGGCTGCCCTAGCCCAAGTGCTGCAAACTGCACAACAACAGAAACAAGATCTGGGTTCTCTGGCGGTGCTAAAACAGTATGATCGCTGGCGACGCTATGAAAACTGGATCGTGCTAGCCTTTACCGATATTCTCAACCGTAGCTTTTCTAACCACTGGCTGCCTTTGGTGAGACTGCGGCGGCTGGTACTGCGGCTGATGATTTACTGGTCTTTCCTGCGACGGCTACTGCTGCTACTGATGACCGGGCTCTGGGGTCGCAAGTTACAACTTTCCGCTCTATCAGCCCATGAACTACTTAATAGCGACGGTAGCGTCAAGTAGAGCAGCATAGAAAAACTAAATTATATAGATTTATGTTAACGCTCGTAGTTGTGTAGAGAATGCTGATGTCTCTTGTGCTGAAGCGTAACAACACTTTATCTATTTCTGCCGACTTACTTAAACATATAGCCTCTAACCACTGCGCCTCGGCAGCGTTGCAGAATATAAAGATGAATTAGTTATTGCACAAAAAGTATTTTTTGATGCATGTATTGATACCAAGTTAATTCCGGACAAGTCTAAAGTTTTCGGTCTACTCAATGGTAACCGTTCAGGGGGGTACAAGAACATTCGCCTAATTTCTAAAATCCATGCTTAGCAAGGGTTTCGGGGTATTTATCGTAGGCGCTAATAATGCCGAAAATGTCTAAACGACAATTTCTCGACCAGTGTAGGACTTTTCACTACTCAAAATTAGCCGTAAAAAATCAATTCAAGACTGGTTGTCGTACTGATTCCGTGTGATTTCATATGGGACATTTTTTTGCCCCCCGTGAACGGTTACACTCAATGCCAGGTATTATTAAGGTAGATTGGAAACCTTGGGTTGATTTAAATATGTATAAACCAGTCTCGAAACTTGATTAATAAAATCCCTAGCTCTTAAATCATCAAAAGGTCTTCTAACAAAAATCCCTGCTAGGTAACGCCGACCTGCTGGCAACTCAATAATACCTGCATCCCCAAGAATAACTCCAAGAGTTCCTGTTTTGTGAGCAAATACCGCATCTTTACCAAGACCTGCTTGTAGCAACTTTTTGTTTTCTACACGACGCATGATATCCAAAACTCTCGAGTGGCTTGTACTACTAAGTAACTTATTATTAGCAATTAACACTGACAGTCGTACCAAATCTTTAGCACTGGTCGTATTCGTTCCCTTAAAGTCACCTAAAAGATGGCGAATGACGGTGTTTTGTAGACCCCAAGTGCGAAACCGCTGATTTAACTTAGCTTTTCCACCTAAACGGTCGATAATCATATTCGTAGCGGTATTATCGCTAATCGTAATCATCTTATTGGCAGTTTCTAAAACACTCAGTTTGGTTCCTACAGGTTTGAATTGCAATTCTCCCGAACCTTCAGCTTCTGATCTCAAATCACTCCGCAATACTAAAGTTTCATTTAGCTTGACAATACCTGCATCAACGTCCTGAAACAACGCAATTAGAATAGGAAATTTTATCGTGCTAGCAGCAGAAAAAACTTTTTCCCCATAAATGTCCAAATAGTTGCCTGTCTGCAAATCTAAGAAGAACATTCCTGGTGAGAGAAAACTGTAGCGAGCCATTAAAATTTTCACTTGAGAACTGAGTTGCAACATTTCCTTGCCCAAAGACACAATTCCCGCAAAGGTCGAAAACTCACTAATTACAACAGGAGTCTGCTGTTCATCTAACTGAGTGTTGGAGCTTATCACTGGCATTTCGTTAACAGGTATCCTGTCAATTGATGAGAATTTCACAACCCAATGGGAGGAGGAATCGCCTTTAAATATTAAGTTTTTTGAGGAAAGAGTGTAGCCGGGTGCTAATTCTACAACCAATCTAGTGGTTTTGTCATCAACTTTTCCCACCCGAATCTCTCTAACTGCTGAGCCAAAACTTTCATGGGTTGTATTAAGAGACAGATTATTAGTTCCTGGCAAGTCAATAACAAGCCTAGTTGGATTATTAATCAGAAAAGCTTTTGGTTGGACTCCAGAATCGGTTGTTAAATCTAGCTGATTTTGAGTAGGGTCAAAATGCCAAGATTCTAGGTTAGCAGCTTTTACGGGAGTTGACAGCAGCATAATACTGACAACGCTAAGTAAGAATAAGCGTAATCTCATTGGTGTTATTTTCAAAAAAAATTGTAATTTCCATGCACAATTTTTCCCGGTTTTTTGAGTATTGTCCGGAAGAAAATTATATTTGTGGGGAATGGGTAATCGACTTTCTCAAATTCGTAATCTCCAATTTTCCACCTCGTTGGGTAAAAGCACTTCATCTTGATTTTATTTCTGCGTGTAAAACTGAGTGTTAAGCATTTCTATTTCATAAATATAAGTGAAATTATACATCAAGATAAATGACACAAGAGTAAAGGAATACTCACCTCTACTAATAGTTTCGACCAACACATAATTAGTTTTCACTTCTATATCTATTGTAGAGATGTACTGGCAACGATTTAAGTTCCCTATATTACTACGAATTTCATCTGTAGTTGAAAAGCAACTACAAAAAAGAACGCTTCAAACGGCAAACAAGTCCTAAGTGAAACCACATTTATGGTCTTGTCAGATTTTGGTGATGCCATCTCTTTGACTTCAGACAAACCAAATAAATTCTTAACTTGTCACGCGTCCTAAATTATGTTAATATTCAAACACAAAGTCGGTTCTAGTGGAAAACAGCCACTAGATGTAAGGGGGAAAGAGTAGTGTAAATCTGCCGCTGTCCCGCAACTGTAATGAAAATATTTTATTTTCTAAGTCAGAATGCCCGCCGATTATCAACCTGTCGTTTTTCATCTGCGAGGTACGGATGATGGTCTATTCAGATTTTTTGCATTTTTACAATCGATCCGTGTCAGAGCTGCTTTCGAGGAAATTAGAATTGTAGCGACTTAATTTGAAAAGATTCAATTCAATAAAGTCTCAGCAGCTTTTAAGTAACTACCGATTATAGTCGCCTTTTAGGAAGGTGGCTTATTGCCGATTTTGCTTAGCAATTGCCAATCTGTATTTGGTGCATTTTTGCTATACCCAAATTGATTAGCAACAGGTGAAATCAGTCAGTTCAAGTAATACATTTCCACTCATAAATTCAAAATTAGGACGTTACAACTTTGAGTATTCAAAGCGAAACATTGGGCTACCCCCGAATTGATAAAAACCGGGAGGTAAAGAAAGCGCTTTTAGCTTTTTATTGTGGTAAATCGGAGGCAGAGAAACGCCGGCAAACAGTTGACGATGTGCAAGTAGCAAAGGTTTTACCGGAGGAAGCCAATGCGACTGCAAAATGAATTTTCGCAGGGAGACTTCGGCTACTGGCAAAACCGATTTATTCACCACAATATTTTGACCATCGGATACACTGCCTGGAATGGTTATATAAATGCCGGAAAGGGCATGGTGGTATGCGATGTCGTAGATAAAATCCCCCCCTTCATTGATTGGAGTGTTGATCCAGTAACCTTCAATCGGGTATTCATTGTGAGTACTGAGGTCACGAGGTATATGCAAGCACTTGAACTAGAGAAAGATGCCGTGACCACACTCAAACAAGCGATTGCCACCTATGACCCCACAAGAACAATTGTGGTTCTGGTTATTGGTAACGGTGCAGTGGATATCAACCTGCTGCAAAACCTAGCTATTTCCCCTGCTGAGTGTTACAAGCAGGTGCAGCTACGTTGGGGAGAATTTCAGCTTGATTTAACCACTCAGTTCTCGAAACAAAAACAATATGATTGATGTTCAATTAAATCCACCTCTTCCTCGATGGCATGTGATTATATTCACGCTATTCCTGCATCTAGGAGTATTACTGGTATTTCTTCCTACTAATTTTAGCTGGTCAGCCGTTGGAGTCGCCCTATTTCTTCACTGGCTGACAGTGGGACTGGGGATTTCACTTGGCTTCCATCGGCTAGCCACACATCGTAGCTTTAAAGTTCCCAAATGGCTGGAGTACTTTTTTATTTTGTGCGGCACTTTAGCAAGTCAAGGTGCTGTCAAAGGCTGGGTGGGCTATCATCGGATGCACCATTTATACGCCGATACCCCCGACGATCCCCATAACGCCGCTCAGGGGTTTTGGTGGAGTCATATTAGCTGGTTGATGCATGAGGTTCCGACTCAAACAAAACTCAGCCGCTTCACCAAAGACATTGCCGATGATCCGTTTTATCAGTTTTGCAACAAGCACTATATTGCTCTGCAAGTCGCGCTGGCGGCTTTACTATACGGACTGGGCGGAATGCCCTTTGTTGTGTGGGGAATCTTTGTGCGCTTATTTGTTGGTTTTCACAGCACTTGCTTTGTCAATAGTGCCTGTCACAAGTTTGGCTATCGTCACCATGAGGTGGGCGATCGCTCTACCAATTGCTGGTGGGTGGCACTGCTGACTTTCGGTGAAGGTTGGCACAACAATCATCATGCATTCCAATCATCAGCACGGTTTGGGTGGCGCTGGTGGGAAGTGGATATTGTTTGGCTCACCATTCGACTTCTAGAGATATTGAGGTTAGCGACAAACAGTAAGACGACAAACTCAACATTCAATTCAGGGAGTTGAACCCGTGGCAAGAGATGATACGTCCAAGGCAAAATACGTTGGCTCAACTAGCTTTCAGAAAATTGGGCAATGGTTTGGAGGCACTATCACAGAGCGATCGCATTTACTCAATCTACCTGATGGAGAACGCTATCTCTATCAGCTTTTCAGTCTGATTGAAGCCGGAAATCTGACAGTCACAAACCCAGAGGGCAGAGTATTCAACTTTGGCGAGAAGGGTTCAGATCTAGCACTCCGTATGAACATTCACAACCCCAAAACCTACAATCGTATTCTGACGTTTGGATCACTGGGGTTTTGTGAAGCGTATATGGACGGCTGGTGGGACGAAGAAAACAATAATCTCGTTGAACTACTTGGATTGTTGTATCGCAGCAATGTAGCCGACAAAGCGCGTGATCAAGTAACGATCGCTCTTGCGCTCAAAGTCATTACTCAACGTCTGCGAACACTCCCCATTCTGATCCAAAACAGTCGCAAGAATGTCCAGCATCACTACGATTTAGGCAACGATTTTTATCAGAATTTTCTTGATCCCACAATGACTTATTCCTGTGGCTATCGTCTACAAGAGACAGACTCCCTGGAACAAATGCAGCGTCAAAAGTATGAGTTAATTTGTCGAAAACTCGCTTTGCAGTCCGGGGAATCCCTGATTGACATCGGGTGTGGCTGGGGTGGAATGCTAATTCATGCGGCTGAGCGCTATGGTATTTCTGGAACAGGAATTACGCTGAGTTTAGAGCAAGCAAAGCTGGCGCAAGAACGGATTAATCACAGAGGATTAGGAGATCGCATTAAAATCATCGTAGCCGATTATCGAGAAGTGCAAGGACAGTTCAATAAGTTTGTCAGCATCGGCATGTTTGAACACGTGGGTAAAGGAAACTTTGCTACATTCATGCAAAAGGCATCCAAACTATTAACTCCCGATGGAATAGGATTGCTGCAAACGATCGCTACCCAGAGCAACGAACGCAATGGAGCCTGGGTGGATAAATATATTTTTCCAGGTGGGTATGCGCCGCAGCTTCACGAATTGACCAAGGAACTATGGGCTGCAAAATTATCGGTTGCCCATTGTGAGAACCTGAAGCCTCACTATGCCGAAACCATGAAGCGATGGGCACACAATTTTATGAGTAATCGAGCTAAAATTGCGTCACTGGATCAAACTTATGACGAGCGATTTCTCCGGATGTGGTATCTCTATCTGCAATCGTTTGAAGCTTCATTTCGATACGGCGGTCTGCAAGTTTATCAGATGCTGTTTTATAAGGGTAAACAATGGCGACTTGGTACCCCTTTAACGTTTACTGCTAACGCGATCTCAACACAATTATAGCGGATTTCAACTTGTGCGATATTTGGCATTGTGGGTGGCAATAGCAGTAATGGTATTAAATTTGCACTCGTAAACTCTAAAACAGTTACTTAACCAAAAACGACTCAATGTCAGTTTGATTAAGATCACGACCAATCAACACCAATCGAGTTTGGCGCAGTTCGTTAGTTTTCCATAGCCGATCATAGAAAGATTCCAGGCGAGTTCCTACACCCTGTAACAACATCCGCATTGGCTTATTAGGAACATTAACAAAGCCTTTTATCCGGTAAACTTCTTGTTGAGTCGTCAGATACTTTAGCTTCTCGATTAAAATTTTCGGTTCAAAGGCTTGGTCTAAGATTAAGTGAACTGAGTTGATATCTTCATCATGTTCATGTTCCGACTCAGTGTCATGATGGCTGGGACGAGAATCTAAATTATCTTCAACAGCAGCATTAAATCCTAATAGCACATTAGGACCGATTTGTCCATCTTCACAAGGAATAATCTTCACCCCAGGTCTTAACTGTTGCTGCAACCAATCTTGCACTTGCTCTCGTTTTTGAGAATTGACTAAGTCAGTTTTAGTTAACAGTATTAAATCAGCGCAAGCTAGTTGGTCTTCAAACAACTCTTCAATCGGAGTTTCATGTTCTATATTCGGATCAGCTTGTCGTTGGGCGTTGAGTGCCTGAGAGTTGGTGACAAGAGTACCAGTAGCTACAGCTTCACAGTCAACCACAGTGACGACACTATCAACAGTGGCACCTGTGCGAATTTCCGGCCACCGGAAGGCTTGCACCAAAGGCTTTGGCAATGCTAACCCAGAGGTTTCAATCAGCATACAATCAATTTGCGATCGCCGCTTGATCAGTTGTTGCATGACCGGGAAAAACTCTTCTTGAACGGTACAACACAAGCAACCGTTAGTCAATTCTAGGATATTAATATTCGGATCTTCTTCCTCATCACAGACTCGACAGGAGCGCAGCA
This sequence comes from Rhizonema sp. PD37, assembly GCA_029379215.1. Classification (GTDB taxonomy): domain Bacteria; phylum Cyanobacteriota; class Cyanobacteriia; order Cyanobacteriales; family Nostocaceae; genus Rhizonema. The sequence continues at coordinate 18,224 of JAQYWO010000099.1, read as the reverse complement.
ATTCACCATCAATTCCGATCTCACCAAATTCATTAACAATTACAGCAATGCGCCTTCCTTGATTATTTTGTAGGAGATGGCGAATGATAGTGGTTTTGCCAGCACCAAGAAATCCGGTAATCACCGTAGCTGGGATTCTAGCAGTCATCTGTACCTCGCAGATCCTTATATGAGAGTGACTTGTAGTGTCGGCGGGCATTCTGACTTGTGAAACTTAAACTCTGTTTCATTACAGCTGCGGGACAGTGCTGGACTTACACCAGACTTTCCCCGTTTCCTCTAATGGCTGCTCCCCATTAGAACCGATAATTGAAATACTACAATAATTAGCTTGTTTTTAGTAAAAAATTTTGAAGATACTTGAATTGTTGTCAAATCATGGCTGAGTAATAGAGGATCATGAGACGCCAACGCCTCGTCATCGATAGTGTATTTGAACACTCCCACATCTTCCAGGGGTGAGAATGTTCAAATTCTGCTGTATAATAAACGTCTGTTTGGTCGTTCTTCCTAAAAAGAAGAACGACCAAGCAGAACATACAAAACAGAATGGAGTGTTGGTGATGCTCCGAAGTGCTACTTTATTGCACTTAACCAAGCTTCTAAATCTGCGCTCGCCTGAAAATCTAATAACGCTTCACCAAGATTTTCTAATTGTAATATGGAGAGAGTTTCAATACACTTTAATGCTTCAAGAGGTATTTCTCCTACCTGTCGAGTTAGTATACGGAGAATGAGCGAGCGTTCTCCTTCTAGTCGTCCTTTGTTTTCTCCTTCAGTGAGAATTTCTTGATAAATTACTGACTCGCGCATCATACCCTCCCGAAATAATTGTCGAATCAAGTCCTTTTTATATTTTAACCCGGCTAAAATTTGGGTGTAAGCAGAAATTTCTGCTCGTTGTGCTGGCTCAAGTTGATTAACAATTGCTTGCCTAAATGTATCAACTTTAAAGTGAAACGGTATAAGTGGTTGATTGAGCGATCGCCCAATCGAGCGTTTTTGCGGGAAGAGCTATTCCGTGGCTCTGAATCACAAGCATTACTTATAGCAAGCGATCGCCTTCCACCCTCTTGACATCTCAATACGGTGCGGAGCAGAAATTTGCGGAACCTTATCTATCCGTAAGTGAGATCGTTCGCATTTGTATTTCCTGAAAGATTGAGCTGAGGCTGAAATTCTGTCCATGTTTTGCAGACTTGTTCATAGCATTGGGGTGGGGTAATGGGTAAGTTTTTCAGGTAAAAGAATGTGGCTTGGTTAAAAGATTCCAGAAATAACAAGACTTCGGTATTCGGCTCGTAAGTATCGACGGCTTCCAAGATGTGCGCATTCATAAAATGATGGCGCAGAATTACGGTGTCGGGAGCGGCTAACCAAGCATTTAAGAAAGCAGCTAGACGACTTCGGGGTATGAAATGAACCTTAAAAGTTTCCCCTGCCACACCAATTGCAGGGCAATTGGTGCTGCAAACGATGACACCGCCTTCGCCTCCCAAGTACCCCACCCAGGCATTGTAACCAATCATCAACAGATTTGTGGCAATCAAGCCTTGCTGCCACTCCAAAGCATCGTTCGTATCACTCATTGATACCTCCTTCGGGGGATTAAACACAGTAAATGGCGTTACACAGATTGAGGTATAAATTTATAGCACTTAGACTGATGGCGTGTAATACGCTCTCTCACCAGACGCAATAAAGCAGCGCGTCACTATATTTCCTTTTTGAAAATGTTCGCTATAATTTGCCTTGATAATATTTACTTCTTAGGAGTGAAAGTTTGGCGGCATCAATCATCTTTTTATATTGATGTAATCACCTCTTTTAAAAGATAAGTTTTTAACCCATAGTCATAATTTATCGGAATTTGTAGGACAGATAAATTAGTGATTACCATTGGTAATTTGGCATTTTTTTGAGAGTGGGAACAGCAGGACTGTCTACGTCATAACTTCATCTTATATCTGTCTGAAATAGCCTCTATCTGTTAGCTAATACAGAGTTTTGCATTTGCTGCGGTAATTAAAAAAAATACTTTCACAGGCAGTGGCTATCACTATCGCTGCCTCTAAAGACGCCATTTATACCATTAGTTAATCGTCTACTGTCAAGAGAGAAAGTCTTTATCTGTAGCGTCTTGATCTGTGGGACTATGAGAATGTAAAGCTTGGTAATTGTAAAAATGTTCATAAAAATACTTGTCTGTGCCTCGCAGATGTAAAAAATTACAAATCAACTTCGGCGGGCGTTCTGACTCACAAGGAAAACCTTGATTACAGCTGCGGGACAGTGCCGGATTTACACCAGACTTTCCCCGTTTCCTCTAGCGGCTGTTACCCACTAGAACCGAGATTACTTTAAATATTAACACAACTGTGATTTGCTTGCGTAAAATTCAACGGTCGATCTATACTGACATGCGTCATGAATCGGAGCAAATTTCATCTTTTACCAAAACTTGCTAGCATTGGCTCTTGGACAATTCTTTAGGCAATTTTCAAGCCTAACGAACTTTTAGGGTTACCAGCGTTTGATGAAATAGCGATCGCTGGCAAGTTTTCCACGTTGCCAAACCTAGCACCACTAAGCGGAATGAAACATGAAAAGTGAAAAATTAAAAAAGCCTGAATTGCAAGCCTTGAGGCGCTGCAGAGTGAATGGTATGTTTATTTCCACGCCCCATGTGCTAGTTAATAATTGTTTTCAATTCTGGCAATAGCTTTTTTTATAATTCATCATTATCTTGTATGCAAGCTCCATCCACTCTCTCACTTGACTCCACAACGGATATCCATGTTGTTCGTCGTGATGGTTCGACGACGCCGTTAGAAATTAATAAGATTCGCACAGTGGTGAATTGGGCTTGTCGCCAAATGCAAGCAAATTCTATTGCCCTAGAAGCGGGAGTGACAACTCGATTACGTTCTGGTATTACCACGCGAGAAATTCAAGATAATTTGATTCGCTGTGCCTTGGATTTATGTAGTCCCGAAGAACCTGATTGGCGCTATGTTGCAGGGCGCTTACATATTTGGAGTTTGTGGAAAGATACTAAAGTTAGTCGTGGCTATCAATACGGGCAATATGCTCGGACTGTACAAGCCAAAGTTCTGGAAGGACAATATGATCGCCGCATCAAGATCTACACGGACGTAGAGTTAGAGATTGCCAGCACTTGGATAAATCCTGATTGGGATACAGATTATGACTACGCAGGAGCTGTATTGCTCACAAAGCGATATCTCTTGTCAAATGAGTTGCCTCAAGAAGCATTTTTGACATGTGCGCTTTTACTTGCCTCCGTGGAAGCACCGGAAAATAGATTAACCTGGGCGCAGAAATTTTATGAAGCGATCGCCCGTCGTCAAATATCTTTAGCAACGCCCATCTTAGCGAACTTACGAATTCCCAATGGAACATTAGCTAGTTGTTTCATTACGGCAATAGATGATAATTTGGAAAGCATCTTTGGCGGTATTCATGATGCGGCGCGTATTTCCAAAAATGGCGGCGGTGTAGGCGTGAATTTATCTCGCATTCGGGCAACAGGCAGTTGGGTAATGGGCAAAGCCAATGCATCAGGTGGTGTTGTTCCCTGGATTAAGTTGTTGAATGACACGGCGATCGCAGTTAATCAAGGTGGGCGCAGAGCAGGTGCTGTCACCGTGAGTCTGGATGTTTGGCATTTGGATTTACCTGAATTTTTGGAAATGCAAACAGAGAATGGGGATCAAAGACGCAAAGCTTATGACGTGTTTCCTCAACTTGTTGTCAGTGACGAATTTATGCGGCGAGTAGCAGCAGATACAGAATGGACATTAGTTGATCCCTATGAGGTGCGAACTCGTTTAGGCATCGAACTGGCAGAATTATGGGGTGAAGCATTTGAGAGTGCGTATCATCAAATTGAAGCTAGTTTAGAAAATGAGATTAAACTTTACAAACGAGTGAATGCTCGTCTAGTATTCAAACAGGTAATGCGAACCCAATTAGAAACTGGGATGCCTTACGTGTGGTTCAAAGATACTGTAAACAGAGCTAACCCTAATCAGCATGAGGGCTATATTCCTGGAGGAAACCTATGCCAAGAAAGTTGGTCAAATGTGAAACCTGGTGAAGAAGCACATACTTGTTTAGCAGCAGGAACAAAAGTTTTAACTGAGGTAGGCTGGAAAGCAATCGAAGAATGCGATCAACAAAGAGTTTTGGTTCCTTTTCAATCAGATCAAGATTTTACTCCTGTTTACCACTTTGAAACAGCTAAACTTATCGATAATGGGATCAAGGATGTCTATCGCTTAACTCTTAAAAATAAGCGAACTATTGAGGCAACAGGCAATCATAAGTTTTTAGTCAGGCATGGCTCACAAAATCGGCATCGCCAATGGTTAACCCTTAACGAAATAAAAATAGGCGATCGCTTGGAAACTCAAGTTTCTGAATTTCCGTTACCTGAATTCTTTAGTGTTTCTCGGAACCTTGCTGATGCAGCAATTGGCTGGTTGATTGGTGATGGATGGATTTTAGATAAATCAATTGGTGTTTGTTTTGGATCACATGAAACATTGGCAATAGAAAAGGTGGTAGAAGAAATGAATAAAATTCATAATGCTACTCTCCCTCATGTTTTAGCACCGAATAAACAAACACCCCATATCCGTACTGATATACGTACTGGTGTTAAATCCTGGATAACTAATAAGCAATCCTTCCGAGACTATCTTGACAAACAATATGGATTAAACCCTGGAAAAGGAGCAACAAAAAAATTAACTAATCTGATTAAATGTTTACCAGCAGATAGACTAGCAAGTATCCTCAGCGGTTTATTTAGTGCAGATGGATGTGTAAAGAATCCTTCTCACAAAAGAAATTGTCCAGTTATTCAACTATCCAGCGTCAGTCTTGAGCTTTTAAATGATGTCCGAGACTGTCTTATTTGCTTTGGTATTCATTCCACCATTAATTACTCATATTTATCAAGCCGAGGAACTTACCAAGGCAATTTAAATATTTGTGATTGGGCGGTAGATCGTTTTATGGACGTTATCAGCTTCGATTTATGCCCTGATAAAGTTCAAAAATATCATCAAACACAACGTGCTAGAAAACTTGATAAACAGAGATACCGCAGAACTTCAGAAGTAGTATCAATTGAGTATATTGGGCAAGCCCACGTATACGATTTAAATATTCCCAAAGCTCATCATTTTATTGCTGAAGGAATTGTTGTTCATAACTGCAATTTAGCTTCAATCAACTTAGCACAAGCTGAAACAGAAGATATCAAGACAATTTCTCAGATTGCAGTACGTATATTAGACAACACGATTGAGATCACCTCACCGCCGTTTGCTGCTAGTGCCACCCACAACGCCAAATACCGCACAATTGGGGTGGGCTTTATGGGATTAGCCGACTGGCTGGCGAAACGTCATCTCACCTATACGCATCTTCAGGAAATCAGTGATTTATTTGAAGATATGGGTTATTATTGCACGGCAGCATCGATGGAACTGGCGAAGGAACGTGGTGCTTATCCTGCTTTTGCAGGTAGTGAATGGAGCAAGGGACATTTAATAGGAGCAAAGCCTGTGGATTGGTTTAAGCAACACGCAAGTCAACCAGAACGCTTTTTACAACTCAGTGAGGATATCAAACAACATGGTATTCGCAATTCACATATTACGGCGATCGCACCCAACACTTCTTCATCTTTAGTTCAGGGTTGTACAGCCAGTGTCTTGCCCGTTTACAGCAAATTCTTCTATGAAAAATGGGCAAAAGGTACTGTCCCGATCGCACCGCCTTACATTCGTGACAATTTATGGTTCTATGTCGAAAATAAGACAATGGATCAGAAAAAAGTGGTGAGAGCGATCGCCGCAATCCAACAATGGATCGACACTGGAATTTCAATGGAACTGCTGTTTAACCCGAACGCTGGAGTGTATTTCCCCGATGAACCTGAGCGCTGTCTCACGGCTAAAGATATTTTTGAAACCCTAATGCTGGCATGGACATTGGGTTGTAAAGCAATCTACTACATTCGCACTGTGCAGAAAGATAGTTTCAAAGAATCGAACGAGCAATGTGTTGCTTGTGCAAGCTGAGTACCAGTCATCAGTAAACAGTAATCAGTTATCATTCCTCACTGATAACTGATTTAAGCCAGGGATGCAAACTAATCAAAACTGAATTCAAATGTACCAACCAAAAAGACAATCCTTAATGCCGATTAATCCTGTTTTCAATCCGTTGGGGAGTGATGATACAGGAAACCGTTTGATATGGTTCGGGGAGACTACGAACTTAATGCAATTAAATGATGTTCGCTACTCGTGGGCTGTGTCTCTCTACCGTCAAATGCGCGAGAACTTCTGGATTAACTAGGTAGTCCAGACTAAATCCCTTGAAAACGGTGGAACTCTGTAATTTTAAGTGCAGGAAAACTTTCTATAATTGAACCGAAGCATATCTTTTATAGAAAAAGATCAAATGTTAAAAAAATTGACAAATGTATCTATTTGTGATATTACTGCAAAAAAATATTACATCACAGACAATACCGTGCCAAGCCGACTAAAAAGTCGGAAGGTGTAGAGACTATCTAAAGGCAAGCCTTGGCTTGCAATAGAGTAGACAGTAAGCGATTGACTGTCGAAGCGGGGGACTCCTCTAATTAGAGGATGATGATATAGTCCGATCTACATGGTGACATGTAGCAGCTTGAAAAGCGGGCAGAGTGTAGCGAACTTTGCTGAACGTAATGTCCTGAAAAGATTGATATTACTCAAGACGTGACAGATTACGTCAATCTCACTCATGGGGAACGACGTGCATTTGATGGCATCCTCAGCTACCTGACATTTCTCGATTCGGTACAAACCTGTAATGTGCCTCACATCAAAAACAGCGTTACCGCACCCGAAATAGCATTGTGTATGGCGGAACAAATTTCACAAGAGGCGATGCACAATCAGTCTTATCAATATATTATTGAAACGGTAATTCCGAGCGGTCGTCGTACACATGTCTACGATTTTTGGCGGCGAGATCGCGTTCTCAAACAACGATGTGAATTCATTGCGAGACTATACCAAAAGTATGTCGATAACCCGACTCCAGAGAATTATTTCGTATCACTGCTAGCAGATTACTTGTTGGAAGGATTATATTTCTATAACGGGTTTATATTTTTCTACAATCTGTCCTCACGGATGCTCATGTCTGGGAGTGCTGATATTTTTAGAATGATTAACCGAGATGAACTCTCTCATGTGCGGCTGTATCAAAAATTGATTCCAGAAGCGATGCAAATTTTCCCCCACAGCCGTGAACAAATCTATGAAATGTTTGCGATCGCCGTAGAGCATGAATGCAAGTGGACAGGACATATTGTCGGAGATGATATTCTTGGCATCACCACAGATAGTACAGAACAGTACACAAAATATCTGGCAAATACTCGCTTGAAGGCGATCGGTTTAGAGCCATTATTTCCCGAAGCTATTTACAAGAAAAGCCCTTATGCTCACTTAGAACGTTTCTCTGATACTAAAAAAGAAGCAAATACGAAGGCAAACTTCTTTGAAGCAAGCGTAACTAGTTACGTCATGTCCTCTAGTGTTGAAGGTTGGGATGATTTCTAAGAGGCGTTGATAAAAAACTGGTTTAGATGTAGAGACGCGAGATATCGCGTCTTTAAAAATTTGTCCCTGCTGAGATCACTGGCTTCAAGAGTTAATTGTTGTGCAAAGTTATAATTAGACTGTCCCCAAAATCCGTTAATACCTTCATGAGCCAAATTCTGACTCTGCAATTAAGTGAGAAGATATTTGCCGCCATCCAGAGACAAGCAGAAACAATTGGGATCTCTCCTGAGCGATTAGCAGCGATATTGTTAGAGCGGCAGTTGACTCAGGCTTTGAGATCACTCCTGAGTGAAGCTGACAAGGGCGCAGCACAGGCGAGGTTTGAGCGTCATTTTGGGTCAATAAAGCTAGATGATTCAATGAGTGTAGATAACGAGAGCATTGATGCCGATATAGTCAGAGAATATACTAGTAGCCATGAGGAAGAATAATGCTTCTCGATACGTCTGGCTTGCTCTGTCTGCACTTTTCAACTGAACCTTTGCATACACAAGCTTGTGTTGAATATCACAAAGCGGTAACTCGATTGACCCATAATTACATCATTGCGGAGTATGTAGCACTAGCTAATGCAAGGCGTTTTTCACGTTCTTCCGTTCTTAATTTTGTTGTAGATCTATTGGGCAGCCCAGACATAGAAACTGTGTGGGTTGACGAGCCGCTACATCGAGCAGCAGTTGAATTGTTGATTGTGCGGCAAGATAAGACTTATTCGCTTTGCGATGCTGTCAGTTTCGTTTTGATGCGTCAGTGTGAAGTTACTAAGGCGTTAACAACTGACCAACATTTTGAGCAAGAAGGGTTTGTGCGTTTGTTACAGCCAGCCAGCTAACAACCCCAATGCCGCAGACGGAAGAACGCTGTTATGGAGCAGGTTAGTTATTGGGGACACAACTAAAAAGTTATTGAGAGTTCAGCACCAAGTTAAATAAAGCTAAGTTTACCTACGGTGAATCATGCCTGGTAGCGGAAAGTTGTGCAACCATCTGTGCACGCGATGAAACCTTCAGCTTACGGAACATTCGCTTTAAAGCTTGCTTGACAGAATTTTCAGTGATCCAAAGTTCAATCCCAATTTCTGCGTTAGTTCGCCCCAAAGCAACCAACTCAGCAATTTGTAATTCTCGAGGCGTTAGGCGATTAGTTCTGAAGGAGAAGTGCTGCGTTCCCACAGAAACAGTTTGTGAACGCACTGTCGCAGCCCAAACGGATAAATGCAAGCATATGGCACTCAAATCGATTAGATTTTGGTTATCAAAGGCAGGCATTGACTTTTCACGTGTGCAGCCTACTACACCCACTATTCGAGCAAGATTTATAATTGGTCCTGCCATCACATGCCAATGATCTGGACGGGGACAGATTAATTGCCAAGCCTTGGGTGTTGTCACTAATGCTTCGTGGACAGGAGCATGACGTTCTACCAAATAACGCGCTACAGGATTATGTTCGATGGAGAGCGCAATTTTTAATATTTTCTGAAGATTGGGATTTGTTAAAGGTAGTTGGTCGAAGAAAAAAATCGAACATCGTTTTGCTGCAAAATGCTGACTAATTTTTGGCACAACTTGCGATCGCAGCTCATGTTCGCTATGGGCTTGCTTGATGGCTTCAAACAGAAGCCCTAAAGAACTTGTCATAAGTTGAGTCGTCTTAAGTGTACCCGATCGAGGTCTAGAAGCATAATCTGTACTCAGCTTATATTAGCTTTAATCTTAACAATCACTTGATATGACCATCAATTCAGAAATTGATCGCGATCTCATTCCTTCAATGCAGCTCTGTTGCAGTCTATCGCCCACCCATCAGCAGAATGAGCAAGTTTAAGAGGTAGAAATGACACAAGATGCAATCTTCAGCCCCTTCTTCGCAACAGTGTTTCTGACACTCGTTGTCTGGGTGTATATGTACATCCGCCGGATCAGTTTCATCACAAGCCAAAAGATTAGCCCGCAAGACTTGGCTGCAACTGACACGCTAGCGAAGATCTCGCCACCAAACGTATCCAATCCATCAGATAATCTAAAAAATCTTTTCGAGATTCCGATACTTTTTTATGCACTCGTACTATACCTGTTCATCACTAAGCAAGTAGATACAGTGTATGTTAATGCCGCATGGTTTTTTGTTGTATTTCGCACATTACATAGCGCCGTGCATTGTACATTCAATCTGATCATGCTTCGGTTCTACCTCTACCTACTTGCCACACTCGCGGTATGGTTCATCGCGATCCGCGCAGCCCTTGTCCACTTCAGCTGAAGTTACTAGCCGCCGCTTACCTTGGTCCTTAGGTGACTTAAATCCTTAGTGGAACCAGTGACCTAAATCCTATCTGTCAGTATTTAGAAGCCAGTTTGTGTCAGGTTATTGGTAAAGAAGTTTCCCGTCTAAATTGAGATATTACGGAAAATTATTTATAATCCTCCCGTAAAGGGTAGTTATACGGAAAAATTCGGTATAATACGCAAATAAGGATGTAAAAAAGAAGTTTTCCGTATATTCAGACAGGAGTTCGTTGTAATGCTTGATATATTAGGATTGAGAAAAAGATTATACGGAAAGTTTCCATATAATAACATAGTTAGCCTGACTTGAACCTGTCTATGATTAACCTGCTACCCTCTATATGTAAGGCTCAGGAGTTAAGAAAAATGGAAAAGGTATTTGGGCTAGAAGTTCCTGAAAATTTGGAGGATGCCTGCGAACTTAATCGAACAGCTTTGATCGTTTATGATATGCAAATAGGCATTTTTAGCCAGTTAAATGACGCCTCTAACATAAAAACCCAGGTCATAAAAGTTATTCAAGCAGCGCGAGAAGTTGGTTTGCGCCTATTCTTTATGCGTCACATGTCATTACCCAAAGAATTGTCGGGTGTCTTTCAACTGAAGACAGCTAAGGCATGGCAAAGAGTAACCTCAGTTGATGATGTAAAGCCTTGGTTTCTTCCTGACTCGCCCGGATTTCAATTAATTCCTGAAATAACTCCACTTCCTTCCGAAGGAATTTTTGACAAAATCACGATGTCTGCATTTGAGGGAACGCCTCTCAACATTGCCTTACGCGACTGTGGCATTCAAACTGTAATTATAGTAGGTGTAGCAACTGAAATCGGGATTGAGCCAACAATTCGCCATGCTGCCGATCTTGGCTATATCCCAATCATGGTGACTGATGCTTGTGGAGCGGGTAATGAAGAGGCTGGTCAGCGAGCCGTTGCTAGCCTTAAATTTATGGGAGATGCCTTCTTCACAACTGTAGAGGAAATATGCTTAATACTTCGCCAGAAAGCTAAAATCTAAAGCGGTTTGAGGCGCAATCACAATCCACAGTCTAACAAACGTGTTGCAGCTGAACTTATCAGCCTGCTTCGTTGAATTGCAAAGGTGATCCGCGTCCGTTGAACGTGATCGTTACGGAGGGACATCATGCAGGAATCCACCGTTGATCGTTCGATCCCGAGAGAGGCTGAGAAAAAAAGACACGGGCGATCGCTATCAATCTCTTGCGTATAGAAGTGGCGATCAACATTATTGCCCTTTCCACAGACTTATCGATTGAGGAAGTTCAACAACTTCAGCCGCAGCTGAATGAGTCTCCACAAAATTAGCTTAAACTGTGTGGCTATGTCTGACGACAAGTCGCTCCGCGCCTACGCAGCATGACAACCCGGTTGAAGCGTACTGAGAAAGGTTATCGACAGCCGCTCAACCGCACTGTTAAGTCATCAAAAGCGTATTTAATCCTGTACGTAGTCTTTTCCTGTCACCAATGCCAATTCTGCTCGCATAAACTCACGTCCCAAGTAAGCCGCATGATCCAATCGGCTTACTGGACAAGGTTTTGTTTCCTCATACAGTTGAATACAAATTTCTTTGGCAGTTCTTCCTGTAAAGAGGGTAGTTGCTTGTCTTTCCACTTTGACGGTAGCCGGAATAGGTTTTCCGGTTTCTGGATCGACAGCTAATCCTTGCTCATTAATTTGATTGGTAAAATGTTTAGCACAGATTAAGCCTGCTGCCCGATCTAAGTAGATAATAAAGTAACCTGCTGGATCGAGTTCTAAAAATCGCTTGGATAGTTTATCGTCAACTGCTGTCATTGTTTCTACCGTCATTGTCATCACGTTTAAACTCCAAAATGAAAAGCACCGCAAAAACACTGAGAAAGTGAAGAATTGTGTAAATAATGAGGCTTGATTGTTGATTTCAATAATCAGCCTCTGACAAAAGGCTCAAAGTACTCAATTTTAGCGTACTGCTAACTTCGAGTTACACTAACTTCCTGCCGCAAGACTTTGGCGGCATCTACCATATTTTTCATTGAGGGCATTACCTCTTCCCAACGCCGAGTTTTCAAACCGCAGTCTGGGTTCACCCAAATTTGTTTTACGGGTAAATTAGCAACTCCAGTCCGCAATTGCTGTAAAATCTGTTCAGTTGTTGGTACTACGGGGCTATGGATATCATAAACTCCATTGCCAACTTGATGTGAGTAGCCACCTTCTGTGATTTCTCGTAGAGTTTGATTGTTACTGCGACTATTTTCAATCGAAATAACATCAGCATCTAACCGTTCAATATCCTTGATAATGTCACCAAATTCGCAGTAGCACATATGAGTGTGAATTTGAGTTTGGGGTTGGGCTACTGCTGTTGCCAAACGAAATGCATCCACAGCCCAAGAAAGATATTCATTCCAGCGATCAATTTTCAGAGGTAAACCTTCACGTAAAGCTGGTTCATCTACTTGAATAACCTTTGCACCAACAGCTTCCAAATCCGCTACCTCATCCCGCAACGTCAGAGCAATTTGGAAAGCTTGTTCTGATCTAGAAATATCTGTTCGAGGATAAGACCAATTTAAGATAGTTACAGGACCTGTCAACATCCCTTTTACAGGTTTCTCAGTCAATGATTGAGCTACTTTAAACTCACGTAGCGTCATTGGGGTATCGCGAATCACGTCACCGTAAATAATTGGCGGACGAACATAACGGCTACCATAGCTTTGCACCCATCCATTTTCAGTGAAAGCAAAACCTGATAGCTGCTGTCCAAAAAATTCCACCATGTCGGTGCGTTCAAATTCACCATGTACTAAAACATCTAACCCTAACTCCTCCTGGCGTTTTATACAGTCGGCAATTTGAACATCAATTGCAGCTTGGTATTCTGACTGAGTCAATTCACCCCGTTTATAGCGCACTCGAAGTTGCCGAACTTCAGAGGTTTGGGGAAAGGAACCGATTGTAGTTGTAGGAAATGGAGGAAGAGGAATTTGGGAATCAATTCGCAATCCATATGATAAAGAACGCTGAAAATCGTCAATTTTCAACGTTTTCATTCTTTTTTGAACTAAATGATTGGCTGGACTAAACTGCTCGAATTGGTTCCAGGTTGACGCGATACGTTCTTGCTCTGTTTTTGTATTGTCTCCCGTTATTGTCCGAGACAAGAACACGACTTCTTTAATTTTCTGTTCAGCAAAACTCAAGACATTACGTAGCTCTTCAGGTAATTGTTTTTCTCTTTCAGCATTGTAGGGAACAAATTGTAAAGAAGCAGATGGTTGAAGGTGTAAAGATTTTCCATCTAAACTTTCTACAATCTCTTGCAACATGGGAATAACTTTATTTGGACGAATCTGCCAAATATTTCTTGCGTCTATAACTCCTACACCTAATCGCTTACTTGCTGGGAAACCGTAAGTTTTAATTAACTCTAAGTTGCGACCGCGTGTCAAGTCTAAGCTAATAGCCGCAACGGGTAAATCTATCACCCAAGGATAAGCTTCCCCTAAATCATCAAAGTAAGTAACTAAATCTAGGGATATTCCCACTAACGAAAGTGACTGATAAACTGTTTGAAAGTGTTCCTTCCAAGAATTGGCGTCACCTAAAACAAGCGCTGGTTCATGTATTTGTACTTCTTCTACTCCCAGATTTTTTAATTCAGTAAGTAGGCTGATGTATAGCGGAACTAGCTTTGATACCCCTTGGTGAACAGTTATTTCTAATTTACTTAAGCGCAATAATGTACAAGGACCAAGTACAATAGGAATTGCCGCTCTACCTAATATTTTTTGAGCGCGGCTAACTCTTTCTAAAAAGTCACTGAAATCTACTGATAATGTTTGTTCCGCAATTTCAGGGACGAGGTAATGATAGTTCGTATCAAACCACTTTGTCATTTCCAAGGCGGGAATTCCTTCTTTACCCCTTGCCATTGTAAAGTAGCGTTCTAAACCGGAAACCTGTTGAAATCTTTTAGGAATTAGTCCAAAACGAAATGTCCAGTCAAGAACATGATCGTAGAGAGTTGTGTCTCCAATACCTATAAAATCAATCCCTGCTTCAAGTTGTGTTTTCCAGTTAGATTCCTCAACTTCTCGCACAGTTTGCAGTAATGATTCTGCTTCTAACTTGCCACTCCAAAATGCTTCTAATGCTTTTTTTACTTCTCTGTTTTTACCAATGCGAGGATAGCCTAATGTTGCTGTCTGAATCTGCATGAATTTCTGTTCCTTTGAAGATTAATTATTGACTTAGTAATACCGTTTCGCCCTGAAGCTGCCCTCTTCTAATCTCTTAGTCCCTCAATAAGAGCAATCTTCTTGGGGGGATCTTCGATGAATGAACATTGCTAACTGAACAGTAATAAATTGAAAGCTGGGAAATGCCTTCTTGCCAAATGCTGCCATGAGTCCGTGTACACAAATAGAGTATGTTGTTTGTCAAACATTAGAAAAAATGCAAAAATTAATTATGCATTCGTTAAAACCCTTAATAGACTTTTTCGACAATTAATTATGCGGTTGTTGAAATCCTTGGTAGGGGCGCTCCTGCGGTGACGCTCTAAGACTCGCTCTAAGCGAAGCTATGCCGTAGGCTTTACGCTGCGCTAACGCCCCTACGTCGTTTCCACTCCTATGTCTAATAGGCATATTACAAATAATTTGCAATACTTAATAAGTAAGCTATTCAATATTTAGCCTACACAAACTAGTAGCTGATGTTGATCATGCGACAAGAGTTTAACAAAATTTGATGATGCAAATTAGAATTAGTTAATTTAAGTGCAGATATTTACACTCAGAAAAACTAGTGTGATCTGTGTACACACAAAAGGTGAAATATGTACAGGAAACTAATTACTTGTCACCTCGTATTAAGCTGTAATCTGTAGCGGATATCTGGCTTTTTGGAGAAGTTAAAATAATTAATGATGGAAACATTCATACTTTTGTTCATCTGTACCTCGCAGATCTATAGAACTTATGACTTTACTTCGGCGGGCATTCTGACTTTAAGACAGGTATCTCATTACAGTTGCGGGACAGTGCCGGATTTACACCGAACTTTCCCCGTTTCCTCTAGTAGCTGATCTCTACCAGAACCGAGTAGATTTATTATATCACTCTTTGATACTTTAGACACTTTTTTCGCATAAAAGTTTATTTGTCGTGTCATCAAATTAATATTGTTAAAGTTTGACGTGGGCGTTGTCGCACTTTGAAGCGATCGCCCACAAACAAACGGGAGCGATCGCTTTTCTTTATAAGTTTAGAAACTTTTTTACTAGTATTCTATTGATGAGAATTTGTACCAGATACCTGATTCAGTTTCCCATCTGCACAAGGCTTGATCGGGTGTTGTGGTGAAAGGTGTTCACCCTCTACACCAACGGTTATACCCCGTATCTGACGCAGTGCATTGATAGACTTAGGACAGTCACAACCAAACTTAGCAATAGCAGCATCACTCTCTTCGTCAGAAAAATTTAGGACTTTCACTCCTGCTGGGGCTTGATTGTCCTGTTGATTGACTTTTGCCATAAATAAGCGGTTAAAAGTAGCCAAGTGTGCATTTCCGGTACAGTTTTGGCGACTGCAATTCACAACAGCTTGAGGAACTTTCTGTAGAGATGTGTTATCGGTTGGTTGCTCGGGATTAAAGTTAGCTGCTTTGACTGACTTTTCTGAGAACAATGTCAGCAGCATCGAACCCATTAAAGTTGAACTCGATAGAAGAATCAATCCAATTTTGTTCATTCTTTACTCCTCACTTAGAAGTAGTTATTTGATTTCTCAAGCTTAGCAAAGCTGATTCTAAAATAGTGTTCAATAACAATAATTAATTTCATTAATTAGTTGAGTTATTCTCCATAAATAAAAAATATTTTTTGATGCTTTATTCTGAATATTTTTTATTTTCTGGACATGAACAACAGTATTTACACTGAGTAAATTTTCAATTTATTTCTCATATATCAATTTTATTTTTCCCGATTTTATGACAAAACAACGAATATATTTTACCTTTATATATCTCGTGATTTTGGCTGTCAAAATTTAAATTTATAACCATCCTAATTAAGAATGCTAAGAAAAAATTAAATTTTACCGACAACAATCAACTTTTAATCTTGCCCATTTATTCAATGGGGGAATTTTAGCTAGAATACCTTTTTTTAAAGGTTCCGGTCGTTCTGACCACGGCAGAGAACCATCATGCTTTATGTAGTATTGACTGGCACATTTCAATACAGCAGATGCACTATCGTCAATTGGTAAATCGCCAAAAAGATAGGTAAATTTTCCTTCGGCTACAAATGCGATCGCGCAGGAACGATTACAAGCACTCATGCATTCAACTGCTTGAATTGGGAACTTATCCCGGAATTCCCAGTCTTGCCAGAGTTCTTGAAGCTGACTTAATAGTTTTTCACCACCACTTGAACCAACACGTTTACCGTCTTGCCAAACACTGGCACAAGTCGTACAAACGAATAAAGTATGCTGTTTGCTTGTCATTAATTTTGATGTATGTGGAAGAAAGTCCAAACCGCAGGTATGAAGCCAAATTAACTGTGCAGCAACGCAAGAGTACAGGCACTCAGAAGACGGGAGTCAAGGGATAGGAGAGAAATATCTATTATGTTCACCTATTTTTAACTTTCTGGTTATTTCTGCCGTGCTGTACTTGAAAATGACAACACTAAAGATTGAAAATTATTTGTAGTCAACAGCTTACATGAAATCCGTTCGTACAGAGTTATTTAGCCTTCCCCAATCTCTGCTTTCTCTGCAAGGAGTATGGTTTTTGATAACTCAAATATCACCAGATTTGATATAATATTCAACCTTACTTTGAGAAAAACAAGTCGGCTGTATTCTATATACTTATAAGTTCATACCTAACCGAAATTTGTAGATGATTTTCGGCTTTACGATTAGAAGACAGCAACTGTCGCTGCAGATTTTGAGAAGATTCATATTTATCTTTCACCTGTACCTCGCAGATGGATGTAAGTTTGTTGTTACCTTCGGCGGGCATTCTGACTCAGAGACATAAATCTCATCACAGCTGCGGGACAGCGTCGGATTCGCACCAGACTTTCCCCGTTACCTCTAGTGGCTGAAATCACTAGAACCGATTTATAGCACTCTCATTATAAAATGATTACTCCTTTTAAAGCAATATTAGTTTGTTAAAGATTTGTAAAGGATAAGTAAGTTAGCGTTAAGAAACACTACTTTACTTTGGGGCAAAGTCGTCCGGACAAAATATAACTGTCTGGATGAGGCACTGTTAATTGTTGTGCTAAAGATGCAGTACTTGCAACTCTGAAAATCAGACCCTCATTAGGACTATCAAATAACTCGACTGTTGGTGCGATCGCTTCACCTATCACACTCACCCAGATTGTATTGGCGTTAAAGTTTGTTACGTTTATCTCAGTAATACCCGCAATTGGTTTGAGTGAGCGGAATGTGAATACCTCACCCGACGGTAAGCGCAGTTGAGCATTGGGAATATCAACGATAAAGCTTTTACTTTTTGCGAGCGTACAATTTTGCAGTTGCAACGCCTGTCCTTTGGTTGTCTGTAAAATTGCCTCCACTCCTTTAGAGGTGCGATTGGCTTTAACATCCGTCACTTGCACAACTTCTGAGGTTGGTGTTGCTTATGGTGTTCGTTCTTTTACATCTCGACAACGACGATAGCGTTGAGCTAACTCTGCATAATTCAGGTGAGAAATGATATCGCTCCGAGTACAAGGCATAACTGCACACTGATTTTACTTTTCATAAAAATAATATTTATCACAACTTGGTATCAGCAAGCACTTCAAAAGTTCATGTCCACAAAAAAACCTTAAGCATGTCCGCCTTCGGAATACACCACCAGCCGAAGCGTGCGCGATCACACAGCATTGTCTAGGACGATTTCGGTAGCGATCGCCTCTCGGGCGCAGCGCTGACGCTCGTTCGCGTAGCGTCTCCCCGAGTGAGAAGACTCGCTAACGCTTCGCTATCGCTATCGCTATCGCTCATCTGATTCGGTTCATCACTAGATAAAGAGTGAGCAAACCGTTAGATCGACTTCATAAATGAGTTGAACTGCACAGACAGTTAGAATAGTATATCAAAGGTTCCTGCTATAAAATTCAAAGCTGCGAGATTCGGGCAACAATTTTATCTCAGGTATGCGTACAAGATTGTTGAAAACAATGTCAATTTCATTATATTTTCTAATTGGTTTTATTCTGCTAATGGTGA
>JAQYWO010000098.1 GCA_029379215.1 Rhizonema sp. PD37 | reverse complement strand
GTGATAATAGCTACTTTATTGGAAATTTGACTAGAAAATTTTTTATTTAAATAATGAGCCATTTTTTGAGCGTTAATACTATCTGGCGTAGTTAATCTAAAAAAAGATAAACTTTCACCTACAGATAAATCAGAAAGTTCATTAGATGTACTACTATAATTTACTAAAGTTAACCCTTTGCGAGAGTAAAATTGCAATGCATTTTTGGTCATTTCGCTTGAATAATGACCAATGATAGCAATCAGGTTCAATTGGGGTGCTATATCAGCTAATTTTTCTGCTGTTTGATTATAGGATGCGTATAAGTTATTAAGGTCATTGACAATCAGAATTTGCCAGACTATTCGACAACATACCAGATTCCAGGAAATCTTGGGTCTAATATTATCTAAATTTATCTCTGTGCCTAAAGAAATCTTGTCAAAATTTGGGAGATTAACTTGTAATTGTATCTGGGCAATTCCTCGCAAAATTTCTGCGGCTACATGACCTTGATTATGATAAAATGGCGCAACTATAGCTACAGTGTAAATTTTAATATTGGTTTCAGCAAAGAGAGATTTTTTATACTCAATTAAGCAGTTATTAATATAGATTAACACTTCCGGATTACCAATTCCATAAATCTTGCGTTCTAAGTCCCAAGCCATTAAAAAACATTGAACTGCTTGATAGTAAAGTCCTTGTTGATAAAAATGTGTACCTTCTAGCTGATATTTAGCTATTTGTTGGTTAGGTGGAGAAAGAAAAGTTTGTCTACCAAAACTTCCTAAAAAGTTATCACTATTTAATTGAGGTGAAGGATTTAATTTATAACATTCATAGGGGTTAAGTAAAAAATTAATAATTTTCACCCAATTGCCAGCTATCTCTTCTTGGTCCACCTGCATTAGCTCTGCTATTCTCGGATAAATGTTATTAGTCAGTCTGTCTCTGATTTGTTGGTCACGCAACTTGACCACATTAGCTATTTTTAGTCGAGAAAATCCCAGCAAAGAGTAACAAATAATTAGTCTGTCTAGTTCACTGAGTTTCTTTTTATTTGCCAGAGTATCTAAATTCTGTAACAAAAGTTCAATATTAATAGCTAGCTTTTCTATAACCTGCTGACAAATTTGACACATATTCAGATTTCCGAGTCTTTTTTTCGCTCATGATAGTCTGATTTTCAGGTCAGGTTATCCTATTGGTGTGGAAATATTTTCTACAGATGTCGTCACCTAAAGCCCATAAGAGTTTGATCTAGTGACGACGTTCGTTGACTTTCTTTGTAAATTATGAACACGCAGAATTTCCTTTGGAAATCGTGGCAATCCCGCATGTCTATTCTGAGAATTCTTCCTGGGCGGCTTATCTCGCTTGTGCGCCAAGCGATCGCTTCCGTTGTACACCATTGCTATTGCTTAATGCAAGCTCGAAAACTAGCTTACCCATTGTGCTATGTAAAAAGGCAGGTATGCTTAAGATTTTAAGTAGTATTTTCTACTTAAAAAAGCAAAATCAACTTTAGTCTGGTCCCTAACGGGTCCACGACCCCACCAAATCAAAGATTTGATGGTACTTATAGGTGAGGGCTTGGACCCGCCACTGATTATCCTTCCTTCTGCTTTCTAACCTCAGCATAGCTGCCTTTGTTTTTGATTGCTTAGCCCTTACCGACTAGCTGCAATATCCTCCTTACGCCGTGCAGTCGCCCTCCGTTTCTTTTTGAGTGCTGAAACCTGAGAGGGTTTTTTTCCTTTTTGCGTCTTTGGCGGACGACAGCGATCGCAGTACAGAGGCTGCGAGGGATAACAGATGCGCTCAGCCGGTTGATTGCAGTTCTTGCAGATGAATCGGTATATTCGTTGCCGAATGAGGCGGGTGTGAGCTTTTACATGAACTTCTTGAGTTTCCATCCCAAACAGACAAGTCTCCTACATATGAATATCTATTTTCAAGGTTATCTAAATAGGCACAATGATCGCTAGGTCTTCAGGATAAATAACTTGGCACATATATTCCCCAACTAAACTATCGTCATCGGTTATTACTTAGTAATTATAATAACAATAGTATAAAATAAAGCTTTAATTAAGTAAAAAGACTGTACATTTCAGTGAGGACGGCTATCATCTTTCCGGTTTTACTGCGATACAGTTGCGCTACCTTCTTAATTTGCTGCCGTCATATCCTGAATCCTAGCTAGCTGTGTTGAAAGGAATTTTCAGAGTTGTACTAAAGAGAAATCCGTAAAATTTGATAATTTATAGCAAACTCAGATAAAAATCTAACGGGATTTATAAATGGATGATGACTAACTTTGAACGAGTGCATTCGTAGGAAACAAAACTCGCAACTTCTCTTCATTGGACTTTCCAAGACAAATTTTTCATTCTGCCATGCAGTACTAGTTGAATGAGATGACGTGATGCATAGAAAGAATCCAACAATGGTGAGGACAAGAAATCGGCAAACAGGAAGCAAGCTACAGTTAATTGAGCGTGAGCAAGCATCATGTTTTCAAACAGCAATTTGAAGCTCTCACTAAATGAGGGAATACCGTAAAAAAATACCAGTCGTTCGATGAGGTTGACGGGTTGGTATGGAGGGATCTGAGTTTGAGGGTGAAGCAGCCCTGCAGGAGGGTTCCCCTCCGTAGGTGTCTGTGTTAGCGCAGCGTTAGCCGAAGGGCTGGTGTTTCATTTCAAAACAAGTGCCTAAGCTATTGTTCTGACAAGAAAACGTCCTTGATTAAAGCACCATAATCTATAAAGTTCTCTACCTACTACCTATTCTTTTCTTAGACTGATTATACCAATTGTATCTAGTCAATATGTAATTATATTGGTAAGCTACTATCATTAACTACTTTTACGCTCATAAAAATTCTCGTCCTTATTCCATGAAAAGAAGAAGAATTCTCAGTTTGATTGCCACATCTATTACAAGCCTACTTTTAATAGTTGGTTTCCGGTTAGTCAATCCTTCTCCGGTCGTAGCCCAATCTAGTTCCAGCATGTTGATATCTGCTGCTGCTAGCTTAAAAGACGCGATGACAGAAGTCAAGCCTCTTTATGAACAAAAACAATCTGGTGTTACTCTTAATTACAACTTTGGTGCTTCTGGTGCGTTGCAGCAACAAATTGAGCAAGGTGCACCAGTGGATGTCTTTATTTCTGCTGGCAAGAAGCAAATGGATGCATTAGAGCAAAAAGGGCTGCTGGTTCCAGGTACCCGTACCAACCTGGCGAATAACCGTTTGGTGTTGATTGTACCTAATAACAGTACAGTTGGTATCAATAGTTTCAATACCTTGACAGATTCTAAGGTTAAGCGGATTGTCGTCGGCGAACCTAGAAGTGTCCCGGCAGGGCAATATGCCGATCAAGTCTTGAAGCAATTGAATATTTACGATCAAGTTAAGTCCAAATTGGTGTTTGCTAACAACGTGCGACAAGTCTTGGCTGCAGTAGAAAGTGGCAACGCCGATGCCGGTTTGGTGTATGCTTCTGATGCCAAAATATCCAACAAGGTAAAAGTCGCAGTCGTTGCTGACGAAAAATCTCACTCCCCAATTGTTTACCCAATGGCTGTCCTGAAAAGAAGTAAAAATGTTGATGCGGCCAAGGCTTTTGTTCAGTATTTATCTGGTGAGCAAACTCAGACTATACTCCAAAAGTATGGTTTTCTTGTAAAATCGCCAGTAGGCAGCCGTTAAGCTGTCGGCGTTACTCATGAGCGGTGCCTGAGTATTATCCATTTAGGCAGCAGAGGAGCCTGTAAGAAGACATTACATCGGAAAAATACTGGTGTCCATGTAGGAAGAGTTATGACTCGAAAAACTGGACAGTTTGATATTAGTACTGGAACAAAGATTCTACAAATAATTAATCATAAATATTGTACAGTTTTACAACGTCACGACGGTTATTTGTACTCTTTGTTCAGTATTGTCAATTGAATTCGTAATTAGAGGCGATCTAATCGCAATCACGATGATGCTATGCACCAGATAGTGGACAGTACTGAATAACTAGTAGGTACACTGACAACATAGCTAGATCAAGTTTTAACTAACTGTTAATTGGGTTATGGTACCTATGAGTGCTTTCGTGCTTGTAGCTCTGTCGCCGGGCATCAAAACGAAACATGCACTCGCTCTCTATAAATAAACTGTTAATAGCATCATAAAAAAGTTTCATTAAATGTAATTATATGGACCTAATTTACACACTATGCGATCATATAAGACCTTCAGAGTTTATTTTGTGTAATTAATTTTGTCTTGTGAAACCAATTTTAAAAATGTTTGCAACACATCAATCATCAGGGTAAATTTCCATTGGAAGCCGCTACATGGGTAGAAGTCGCATTCTTCTTTCAACTTGGTATTACTTAGTTCTACCGTCTCCTGATTTTTTAGCCGCTAATTCTTAAAATGAAATTAACTTAGAGTTAATCTTTAATTGTTTCTATTAGTTTTATACTGTGCAAGTGATAACACGTAATTGAGTTGACGAAAGCTCTACAAATGTTGCTTCTTAGTCTTACTCTCTTTGGTAGACAGTAAGATTTGAGACAATGTAACATTTGTATATTACGAAAAGTTCAAATGAGTTGACACTAAAAAGTATTAGTGTAGGTACAGAGAAGCTGTACGTCCTGAACCAGGCAAAGTTGCGAACTACCAGTTGATTGCCTCTACCAAAATTCCACTATTCTTCGGTGATTAATGATCGCCTTCTAGCTGTAAGTAATATGGCTGCTATCTAGGCGTGTGTTGTCATTTTCACAGAAATAACTCTAGCAACTTCGTGATTTAAATCTCCTAATAAAGGCGATGCCTCCGGCGGGCTACGCCTACGCAATCTCTTAGCTCAGTTGAGAGATTGTGTTCACCCCTACTCGTACACACAAGGATTACAGATGGCGTCGAACCCAGGTTTATTAATTTCGGAAATCTTTACTAATCCCCCAGGTAACGATTCACCTTATGAGTATGTCGAGTTACTAGCGACTCAGACAATTGATTTTTCCGCAAATCCCTACAGCGTCGTTTTTGCCGACAATGGCACTGCGAATACCAGTGGCTGGATCGCAGGTAGTAATATTACTTATGGCTTTGACATCACAAGCGGTGTCGTGAATGCGGGTGATGTTGTTTATGTTGGTGGTTCCTCACTTGCACCGACTGGCACAAGACTACGCACGATCAATACGGGAACAACAAATGGCGATCGCTTTGGTAACGCCAACTCAGGAGGCGTACTGGGTAATGGTGGTAGCAACGCTGATGCTGTTGGAGTGTTTAATGTCGATATCAGCAATCTCACAAATTCTACTGTTCCTACCGACGCGATCTTTTTTGGTTCTGCTGAAGGTAGTGCAGTTGTCAGTGGCGGTACTGCAGGCTACCAGTTGCCTGTAAATGATCGCTATTCTGGCGGAAAGCTTCAAACTAACAGCTTCTTAGCACCAGATCCTGCTTCAGGACAAGTCATAGTAGCTAATGGTACATTTAATACAACCACAAATACTTTCACTACACCACGTAGCTGGAACATCAGTGCAGCAACTAATAACTCCTCTGCCATTACCCTCACCAGTGGTGGTAGTAGTGCAGCACCAACAATTCAGGAAGCAACTGCCTCACCTTTCGTAAACCTTCCGGCAACAAGTGCTGGGGCGGTAAGCGGTGTCATCGCCGATCCTACAGATCCAGCAAGAACGCTGGGACTTGATTTCACGATTGCAGACGCTGATACCCCACTCAATAACTTGACAGTAACAGCAGTTAGCAACAATCAAAACGTTGTCACCAACGCTAACCTGACTCTTAGTGGCACTGGAGGAAGTCGCAATCTCAAGATTAATCCTACTGGTGTAGGCTTTGCCGATATTACAGTCACTGTTAGCGATGGGAGTAACACCAATTCTTATTTAGTCAATTACGGAGCTTCGGCAGCATCGGTTACTCCCAACACCACCCACTTCCACACGGGAACGAGTGATGCTTCGACAGCGATCGCCATTGATTCCAACTACATGCTGGTAGGCGATGATGAAAACCAAGTACTGCGACTGTACGATCGCAATCAATCTGGTTTAGCACTCAATGGCTTCGACTTCACCTCATCTCTGGGACTCACAGATACAAGTAGTGGCGGTGCAATCAGAGAAGTAGATATCGAAGCCGCAACACGTCTGAATAACACGATCTACTGGACAGGCTCTAATAGTAACTCCTCCACAGGTGGTAGTAGACCTAACCGCGATCGCCTATTTGCAACGCAGATATCAGGCACAGGTGCAAATACTACCCTCAGCTACCAAGGACGTTACGACTATCTAGAACAAGACGTGACGGCATGGGATCGTAACAACGGTCATGGTTTGGGTGCTAATTACCTGGGATTAACTGCCAGTGCTACACCTGGAGTTATACCTGAAAGTACAAACGGTTACAACATTGAAGGCTTGACAATCGCGCCGGATAACACCACTGCTTACGTCTCTTTTCGTGCCCCCCTTGAACCTGCAAGTAACCGTAGCGATGCGCTGATTGTTCCAGTCACAAACTTTACATCACTATTATCTTCCAATGGTGGTGGCACACAGGGATCTGCAACCTTTGGCGCTCCCATTCTACTTGACTTGGGTGGTCGCGGGATTCGCGAAATTCAACGCAATGCCAATAACCAATACGTCATTATAGCTGGTTCGACGGGTTCTGACACAGGTTCGGCTCCCAACGACTTCCGCCTCTTTACTTGGACGGGTAACCCAACAGATGCTCCCGAACTGCGTAGTGCAAATTTAACAGCACTAAGTACTGGTGGTAGTTTTGAGTCTATTGTTGCAGTTCCCGATAATCTCACAAGCACCAGCCAAGTACAGTTGTTGACAGATAACGGTGATACTGATTTCTACAACAACGGAACAGCCGCTAAAGATTTAGCACAGAACAATTTCAAAAAGTTTCGCAGCGATACTGTTACCTTGGGCGACACCGTTGGTCAAGTCTTCAACGGTACCTCTGGTCGTGATACTATCGTTGGGACAGAAGGAAACGATACCATCATTGGTGGCGCAGGTGCAGATACACTCACTGGCGGCGCAGGTTATGACCAATTTGTCTATACCAATATTCGCGATAGTGGCGATACAATTACTGACTTCAAAGTTGGTACAGATAAGATTGTCTTGACTCAACTGCTTGACAGTTTAGTTCCAGGAGGATACAACGGTACCAACGCCATAGCCGATAACTATGTAAAAGTTGTTCAAGGCAGTAGTGCCAACAACTTCAGCGTGCAAATTGATGCAGATGGTCCTACAGGCGGAGATATCTTTAGACCGTTTATTACGGTTAATTTGACGTCCACAAGTACAAGTACTTTGAACGATCCGAAAAACTTCGTGTTCTAACGAGTTAACTATTCACTCTTTCTACAACAACTGAGGTTTTTTCATGCCGCCAATTAACTTGAGCAGTGTTTACTCTCAGAACTTTGATTCGTTAGCCAATTCAGGTAGTAATACATGGACAAATGACTCCACTATTCCTGGTTGGTATTCTAACAGACCAACTTACATAGCAGGTACTGGGTCAAACAATACAGGGTCACTTTATAGTTTTGGTAGTACTGGCAGCACAGAACGTGCATTGGGATCGGTAGCATCTGGGAGTACAGATACGATTTACTATGGAGTTCGCCTTTTCAATAACACCAGTAACACAATTAACGCACTCAACATTAACTATACAGGTGAGGAGTGGAGAAATGGTGGCAATACTACTCCACAAAGATTAGATTTTCAATATCAAGTTGGTGCAACTAATATCACTTCCGGTAGCTGGACTGACTTCGATGCGTTAGACTTTACCAGTCCTATTGCCACATCAACGGCGGGTGCTTTAGATGGTAACGCTGCGGCTGATCGCACTGCTTTGTCTTCTACTCTAAGTGGATTAACCCTTGCCCCCAATCAAGAAATCTGGCTGCGCTGGCAAGACTTAAATGACGCTGGAAATGACCACGGCTTGGGAATTGATGACTTTTCTGTCTCTGCAACCAATGCTCCTTCCCCTCCTTCCCCTCCACCCACATCTTCTACTCGCATCCATGACATTCAAGGTGCAGCACATATCTCACCTTTAAACGGTCAAACGGTCAGTAACGTTCCTGGTATCGTCACAACTTTACGTTCCAACGGCTTTTACTACCAAGATCCCAACCCAGATACAAATGATGCCACATCAGAAGGGATCTTTGTCTTCACCAGCTCTGCGCCAACAGTCGCTGTCGGAAACTCTGTGTTAGTTAATGGTACAGTGAGCGAGTTCCGCCCTGGTGGTTCTAGTGGCGCAAACAACCTCACTACCACGGAGATTACCAATCCCACGATTACCACAGTATCTACTGGTAATCCATTGCCTGCTCCTGTTATTCTCGGCAATGGCGGTAGGGCAATCCCAAACACAGTGATTGCAAGTGATACTGGTAATGTAGAAACAAGTGGGACTTTTAACCCTGCCCAAGATGGTATCGACTTTTACGAAAGCTTGGAAGGGATGCTAGTACAGATTAACAATCCTGTAGCAGTTAGTCCTACCGACAGTTTTAATGAAATCTGGGTACTGGCAGATAATGGTGTGAATGCCACAGGACGGACTGCGCGTGGCGGTAGTCTGATCAGTCAAAATGATTTCAATCCAGAACGGATTCAGATTGACGGCACCTTGGCTCAGCTGCCTACTGTTAACGTTGGTGCTCAACTCAGCACAGTTACAGGTGTTGTAGACTACAGCTTCAACAACTTTGAGGTATTGCCAACCACTGCACCAACTGTCATCTCCAACAACCTCACCAGAGAAGTCACTAATTTAACTGCTACAGATCCCGACAAACTCACAGTTGCCACCTTCAACGTTGAAAACCTCGATCCTGGTGATGGTGCAGCTAAGTTCAACGGTCTCGCTAGTGCGATTGTCAATAA
Organism: Rhizonema sp. PD37; assembly: GCA_029379215.1. Classification (GTDB taxonomy): domain Bacteria; phylum Cyanobacteriota; class Cyanobacteriia; order Cyanobacteriales; family Nostocaceae; genus Rhizonema. The sequence goes on along the minus strand of JAQYWO010000098.1, from coordinate 17,795 downwards.
CTTGAAGACTCCAGACATCATTAGTGTAGAAGAAATTCAGGACAACAACGGACCAACGGATAATGGTGTGGTTGATGCCAGCACAACTTACCAGACTTTAATTAATGCGATCGCAGCAGCTGGAGGTCCTACTTACCAATATCGTCAGATTGATCCAGTAAACGATACCAATGGTGGTGAACCGGGTGGTAATATCCGGGTGGGTTTCCTGTTCAATCCCAACCGCGTCTCTTTTATAGATCGTCCTGGTGGGACTTCCACCTCCAGCGATGCAGTCAGCAACATCAATGGTGTTCCTGTTCTCTCTGATAGTCCCGGTTTAATTGATCCGACAAACTCCGCCTTCAACAGCAGTCGCAAGCCTTTAGTTGGGGAATTTGCCTTCAACGGTCAAAGTGTCTATGTTATTGGCAACCACTTCGTCTCTAAAGGCGGCGATCAACCCCTGTTTGGACCAAATCAACCCCCAACTCTCTCTAGTGAGACGCAGCGCAACCAGCAAGCGACAATAGTCAGAAACTTTGTCCAGAACATTCTGGGGGCTGATCCTAACGCCAATGTGGTAGTAGAGGGTGACTTGAACGACTACCAGTTTTCTAACCCACTCAATACTCTCAAAAGTGCCGGACTCACAGATCTAGTTGAAAACCTACCAGAGAACGAACGTTATACCTATAACTTTCAAGGCAACGCCCAAGTTTTGGATCACGTTCTGGCTAGTAGCAATTTGAACAATAATTCAGAGTTCGATGTTGTTCACATTAACTCAGAGTTTGCTGATCAGGTGAGTGACCATGATCCAAGTTTAGCTCGGTTTGATTTGCCAGCTATCAGAGATACATCAACAACAGGTCGGGGCACGTTAGTTGGCGGTCCGGGAAATGATGTCCTGATAGGTGGTCCGGGTGCAGACTCCCTCACGGGTGGTGCTGGTAATGATAGATTTGCTTATACAAGTATACGCGATCAAGGAGATACAATTAATGATTTTGAGGTAGGCAAAGACAAGATTGTTCTCACCCAACTACTAAGTAGTTTGATACCTGGAGGTTACAGCGGTACCGACGCTATTGCTGATAGGTATGTGCAAGTTGTCCAAGGCAGCAATCCTACGAACTACAGTGTTCAAATTGATGCCGACGGACCCACAGGAGGAGACATTTTCCGACCGTTTATCACAGTTAATCTTCTAGGTACGGGTAATCTCAACAACGCCAGTAACTTTGTGTTTTAGAAGAATAAATTTGTAGTAAGGACTTTAGTCCTTTTTGAAAGCGCTAAAGCGCTTACTACGAATCCTCAAATTCCCATTTTTCAGCTGGCATCTACCAAAAAAGTTCTTCAATTTAATTAATGGAGTTTTTAATGTCAGCCAAAACTTTTTGGAACACTGTAGCTCACAGTTTATTCATTTTAGGTAGTTTCACAATTGCTTCCCCCTCTTTTGCTGTCAGTGTTAACCTAAGAAGTGTCCGTACAATCGGTGATGTTGGTAATGTAACTCCAACTCAAGCTACAATCACTAACGCTTATCCAGGTGGCGTTGATGATCCCGGTACCAACTATAATGTTTCTGGCAATCAGCCACTTTTACCCTATCAGCTTGAAACATCTTTAGGTCTAACTGCGGGAGCGCTTGGGCTTAATGCTGCTGAGGGATCTGCTATCAGTTTCGCCAGGAATTTCCAAGCTGGTGATGTTTTTAGCTTTAACTCAAACTTCCAAACCTTTGATACTGTAAATGTTGACCGTGCTTTTGTGTCGATTGTTAACTCAGCAACCAATGCAGTCATTACCCCTTTAACGCTTGGTAACTCTACTTTCAACTATACCTTCCCAACGGCAAACAACTACACCATCGGCGTTGGCGTTGTTGATGTTAATGATTTTGTTGGCTCATCACGATTGACTGTCAGTAATGCAAACGTAGCCCCAGTTCCCGAACCTCTCACAATCTTGGGTTCGGTGACAGCGCTAGGATTGGGTGCGAATATGCGCCGAAGATTTGGTAAGACAAAGAGTCAGTAAGTCTTAAGACTGCTTTACTTACTCGATCACGTTGTCGAAGTTTATTGCAGCGACTCGTTCTACAGCCAGGTTTCCTGCCTACAGGATGAGTCAATACATAAGCCCAAACTCGTGAATTGTGGTTGACGCTAGGTTAGATCACAATACAGTTCACTTTAACGCTCTTTCAGTCAGAATTTTCGACCATATAGAGACGCCATGATTGAAGCGTCTCTATATTGGTTAATAAGTAGATAAATTATTGCTCAAGAGAACTATATTGGGTTATCTCATTTTCGGTTAATGAATTATACGAACCACATTTTTTTATCCCAAACCGCAAGCGACTCAGGAACGTGAGCCAACCCTAGCTTTATGTGGACAAACTGCTACCTCTGTTGCAATGCCAAATGCTACAGCGGTATTGCTGTATAGTATCGCCAGGAACACATAATGTTTGAAGTGCATCGCCTACGCGAATCTTAATATACTGTGATAATACAGCTTACTTTCCTCAAGTGCCTTGAGCCGGATATATTACAACTTCAAAAAGAAATGGTGTAAGGTGCATATTATAAACATCACAAACCTATGAAGAACTTAAGTAAGACTGTGTAACAATTCAAACTATTTTTGGTTATGAAGAAAAATTTACCATCTTATAGCTTAAAACTTTCAATCCTCCTAGCATTGATCATGGCTGGATTCTTTTCTATTAATGCTTATCTCCAACCAATTAAAGTTTCTGCTCAGGATGTTCCCTCAAATTATGAGCAATTGCGAGTAAAATCTTCTAGAGTCAAGCTAGATACTAAATTCAAACTAAAATATGGTCAAACAGCGTTCATAAGCTCTGAAAAACTTGGAATAAAATTTTTAAACGTTGCTGATTCGAGGTGTCCTGCTAATGTGCAATGTATACGAGCAGGAGATGTCACAATTGAGCTTGAGATTTTGAAGAATGGTGATATTATTGATGACCTCATGCTCACTAGTGGAGTCAGAAATCAAGATTATTTGGCAAGTGCTGATTTTGATGGTTACTCGATAAAACTATTAAGTGTTGATCCGTATCCAGGACTTGCTCCAAAGACAAAAATCTCAACTATTTATTATGAGCCTCACGGATTTCATTCTCCACAACTTAAGCTAGATGCACCTATTGATGTAGTAATTACGCCGATTGTCAACTTAGAATTACCGTTGCTAGGTCCAATTATTAAAGGCAATAATAGCACTTTGGACTTGGTGAAGGAATTGCAACCTCAGATAATACTGCCCACAGCCTCAGGAGGAGATGTAGTGTTTGAAGGATTGTTAATGAAACTCCTGCAGACTGTAGGAAGTGTTGAAGAATTTCGGTCATTACTGAAAAAAAATAATCTTTCGACACAGGTAATTGAAGCATTAAGTGGTGATCGCTTTGAAATAAAATTAGAGAAGCGAGAATTAACAATTTAAGCTCAAGACTGTGATAATTAATGATGCGTATGATTTGTATAATAATAGCCTAAATAAATAGAAGACATTGAAGTAAGTATGTATACACAAAGAAAGTATTTATGCTTATTTTATTATTTTGTTCTCACTCATGGAAGCAATTATTTTTGTAGGAATTCAGGGCGCAGGTAAATCTACTTTTTATCGCACTCAGTTCTTTAACACTCACATTCGTATCAACTTGGATATGCTCAAAACCCGTAATCGTGAGCAAATTATTTTTCAAAGCTGTTTAGAGGCTAAACAATCGTTTGTTATAGATAACACTAACCCGACACTTGAGGAAAGAAGGCGCTATATTCCTCCAGCGAAAGCAAAAAGTTTTCAGGTGATAGGTTACTACTTTGATTCTCAACTAAAAGAATGTAAGCAACGAAATAGCCAAAGAATTTCTGAACAAATCGTTCCTCTTGTAGGACTATTAGCGACTTATAAAAAGTTAGTTTTACCAAATTGGCAAGAAGGATTTGATGCACTTTATACAGTGAAAACTGGCTTAAATGATTTATTCACTGTTGAGCAATGGCATCGGGAAATTTGATGAACTTGATTGCATGTGGGTATTTGAGACAGCCCACGAGCATTTTGCCCTTGTTGAGGAGTTATTAGAGGATGAAAATTGAGGGAGAAATCAAAGATGGCAGTCCGGCTGTAGTCCCAATTTTTCGAGTATGCTAGGAGCGATCGCCCGACTCCAACCCAAAGAAAAAGTTGGTGAGGCTAGAAAACGAATCAAAGAGGATACAGGATGGATTACAACACCCCTAGACAAACATCTACTCGTTTAGAATATATTGAAGGATTGAAAGTTATCATGCTCTTCTGCGTGGTGTTCTGTCACTTATCCGAGTATTTAGGAATAAAATATGATCACGAATGGGAATTCTTTTGGGCTACACTTGGAGCAATAGGAGTTTCTGGTTTCATTATTTTGTCGGGGTTCGGTTTAACATACAGTAGGTTAGTTAGTAGCGTGACTAATTTACAAGTCATAGCTTTTTTTTACAAGCGGTTTTTGAGATTACTTCCACTTTATTATTTAGCTTTATTTACTTACTTATTAATTGTCAATTTAATTGAACCAGCAAATTTATTAACTCATATTTTTCTTGTTCATACATTCTTCAAAGATTATTCTCATAATCCAGGAAGCTTGTGGTTTATTGGGCTAACTGTACAATTATACTTGTTTTTTCCAATAGCCTATAAAATAATGTGCCAGAAAAGAGGATTATTGTTTTTGGGAATTGTATCTGTATTACTCTATGCTTTAGGAATAATACTCGATCACAATGGTTTTTATGTACGTGAATCTTTTATAAGTTTTACTATTCAATTTTTTCTAGGAATGAACATGGCTTGGCATGTTTATAATGGAGAAATTAAACGCTATTTATCGCCTAAAATAGTTATATTTGCAATTATTGAATTATGTTTATTTCTTATCTTTGTTAAAACAGCCTTACTTTTTAAATTACCATATTACATATATTCCGTAATATTAAACCTGAGTAAAATCAACTTATTTTTGATTACTTTCAATATTTTAATAATTATTAAAAATAGTTTTCAGCATTTTCACAAATTTGCTCCTGTTTTATCTGCAATGAGTCTAGCCTCATATTCAGCATATTTATTTCATCGTCCTATTTTGACAGTACTGACTAAAGGCTCTGCCTGGAATTGGGTAATTTCTCACGGATTTTCTGACTCACAGAGATTTATCATTTTATCTATAGTGGGTATCCCATTAATTTTCCTGATTGGCTATTGGATTCAAAAAGCTTATGACTCAATGCAGAAGAAATTCATTATCAAAGTAGGAAAGCTTTGATGTTTTGATGATAGAGGTGAAGGGGGATGATCAGGGAAGAATTACTGAGTAGCATTTGTTATTGTTAACTCAGAAGCCTGCATCTTCAAGCACCAAGCAAACACATGTTTTACTCAACACATAGATAAGATATAATTGCAAGCGCTTAGAACAGTTAAGCATTGCACTATGTGTATGAACCCTTCCGCACCAATTGGCGTTTTTGACTCTGGGGTAGGTGGCTTGTCGGTGTTACGTGCTATTCGCGCGGAGCTACCCCACGAAAACTTATGCTATGTAGCCGACTCTGGTCACGTTCCATATGGCACCAAAACGCCAGAGTATCTCCAACAGCGTGCGTTCGAGCTTACTCGTTTTCTGCTTGTGCAGGGTGCAAAAGCACTAGTGATTGCTTGCAACACTGCAACAGTTGCTGCAGTAGCAAATCTCCGCGCAACGTTTCTCGTACCCATTATTGCTGTAGAGCCTGCTGTGAAGCCAGCAGTAGCGATGACTAAAACGGGTATAGTGGGTGTACTTGCAACTGCGGCAACGTCTACGAGTGTTCAGTTTGAATTATTGCGAAAACGCTTTGGAGCAAGCGTCACGATCCTTACACAAGCCTGTCCACACCTTGTTACGCAAGTGGAGGCTGGTGATCTAACGAGTCCGATAACGCGTGTATTGATTGAGCAGTACACAGCACCACTGTTGGCGGCCGGTGCAGATACGCTTGTGCTAGGCTGTACGCATTATCCTTTCCTCCGTCCACTTATTGACGATATAGTAGGACCTAATGTAACCATCATCGATACGGGCGTGCCTGTCACGCGTCAGCTATCGCGTGTACTTGCAGCACAGAATCTATTGAATGTAGATCAGATACCTGGTAGTGAGCATTTTTGGACGAGTGGTAAGGTGCAGACAACGCAAAGCGTCATTTCTACTCTATGGGGTCACCCCGTAACCGTGCAACCCCTGCCTCAAATGTTTGCTTGAGAATGTTGTATTTCTCAAATCACAATGACAATGCGAACTATTTGCTCCGAATGCTTCACAAAAAAGCCCGATCGCAACTCGTAAAACTTGTATCGTCAAACGCGTCATTTTCTCTAACCTTCAAAAAACAGATTTTCGACATTGCTACGTCATATATAGAGTTCAGTTAAGTGCATGGGCAATTTCAGTACCAAGGTGATGTAATGTTTTCTCTCTGACAAACTCAGCTGCGGAGGAATGCTGATTCAGCCAAAATTGTATCGGTATTTGGTGTAAGCTTTAATGCGCCTCCTAAATACCCTAATGCCTTGCAGTAATGATCACTAAGGTTAGTAGCTGCTAACCTTTTGACAATCTGGTGATCGCCACGACGAAACGCAGATAAAGCCTCGATATGTAAATCATTTTCGGGAGTTCCCAAAACATTCAGTATTGCATCAACAGCTTGATTAACTTTTTCTAGTGATAGTTCTGTTGTCGGTGGCGTTGCTTGTATCATTGTTACAAACCTTTACAATTTTAACTTGTGGAAGATAAAGTGTGTTCCCATTTCTATCTAACAAGATTAGGGAACCAAAGCACTATGAGAACCTGCGATCGCTCTGCTCTACCCAAGCTAATATAACCTGAATACGACGTTCATGATTTTCAAGTACTACGAACGTCTCATCGGTGGACTTTTCTAAGAATGGCTGTAAGCTTTGCTTTGTTTATGACTTTGGCGATCGCCTTTGAAGTGATTAACTTTCAATCGCCCTTAAGACACTCGACTGCTTTTTGGAAAGACAAAAACTCAATATTACTTTATACTCAGAAGCTTCTGAAAGCGCGAGTTTTGCATAAAATGGACAAGTTCCTTTCTTTAGCTTGACTGTTCTGTTGACAATTGTGCCGTTAAAGTTGATAACTTCTCTTGCCATTATTGCTGCCAATAACGGATATCTTGCCAAAAAGTGACCAATAATTCAGATTTACATTGACTACGAACCCACAATCATTCTTATGGGGTTGCTACTGCATTCCCTGGGGAAACCAGCTTTGATTCGCTTGAATGGCTGATTTCGGCTTTGTTGTGAAGTTTTAAAGTTTGATGTTTGTAGATGAACATAGGAATAATCGAGCCTTACAGTAACGGGTTTTTAGAAGTTGTACCGGAGAGCGATTATTGGCAGATTGCCGCTATACACATCAATGGCCAAGCCTACTGCCCAACTCCTCAGCTTTATCGCTCACAGAGAGTGGCATTAGCACTAGCTACAAAAATTTATGATTGGATAGCTGACAATGAACACCAAATCAGTGATGGGGTTTGCAATTGCTCTGAATTAAAACTCATTCTCTGGCAGCAACCGAAAGTATCTTAGTTGACCTTGTATTAAAGTAGCAACAGTCAATCAGTTCACAACTGCTACCGTACAATTGAGTATATCTGTTCTCCGAAATGCTAGTCACTTGTAAGGCAATATGACACTCAGTGCTGTTGAATTTACGACATATAGTGTGGCGAGCATTCATTCTAGCAGTTCTCAGTTGTATTTCATACAGTCTCGCTCTCTCCTAAGTTTGGGAGAGAATTGCCCGTTAGGGCGCTGTTGAGAACTTTTGTATGTGACTCAAGCGATAAACACTGTATCCCTCTGGTACAATTTAACCACAGAACTAGCTCGCATTGGTTGAGATGACTTGCTTTTCACAGGTTAACGCTTTTGTTTATGTGCCAACTTCTGTAATGTTCTGCAATAGTTAAGTTGAACAAAAATTTCGCATTTTTCGCTCAGTTGTGCATAAGTCGATGAGCTTGCACCTAATAGAAGAAAGAAGAACAGCAAACAAGTAAGACTCACGATAATCTGACTTTTGCTGATGCTGAAGTTATATAAGTGAACTAAGCATCCGCCAGTTCTATTTCTACAACATACACACACATTTAATCAAGGTCACACAAAGATGTTGAAAAAATCTCTTGCTTTAGGATTGTTAGCTTTTGGATTGATGGTTGCACCAACGACAGCTTTTGCAGGTCAATCTCAAGGTAACGTTCAAAGCACCGAGCAAAATGGTGCAGCTACCAATGGTAGTACGACGGCGCAAACTTCTGAAAGCATTAACAACCAGGTTCAAGCTCAAGTTAACAAAGCGCGTGGTGGTATTGCCTACCGTCCTTACCGTCATTACCGGAGCAATTCCCCAGTACACTCTACTCCTCAGTCACAACGCTCGGCTCAGCATACTGCGCAAAATGGTGCGGCGACAGATGGTTCGACCACAGCCCAATCGAGCAACACTCATAATAATCAAACTCAAGCGGCTTCTTCTCGCCGTAGCCACTAAATTAAGTCAAATGCAGCTATGAACTCAAGGCTCATAGCTGTGCAACAACATAACTACTATATACACAACTAACGAGGTCAAAAAAATGTTGAATAAATCTATTACTCTGGGATTGTTAGCTTTTGGATTGATGGTTGCACCAACGACAGCTTTTGCAGGTCAATCTCAAGGTAACGTTCAGAACACTGTGCAAAATGGTGCAGCTACCAATGGTAGTACGACGGCGCAAACTTCTGAAAGCATCAATAACCAAGTTCAAAGTCAAATTCAGAGAGCGCGTCGTATTGTCTCCCCTTACAACTATGGTTACCCTGGTTACCGTCGCTCTTGCTCTTCGACTTCTCAGTCACAAAACTCTGCTCAGAGTACTAGCCAAAATGGTGCGGCAACAGACGGTTCGACCACAGCCCAGTCTAATAACACTCAAAATCGTCAGTCTCAATCTATTCGTCGCGGCTGCTAATTAAAGCGCAGTGTAGCTAAGTAGCTACGCTGCAACAAAACTACAACACACACAATCAATCAGGTCGTTACCGCTCGTGAAAAATATCTACTCCTTTGGTCTATTAGCTGCGGCAATGATAATTGCACCAACTGCTGCTTTTGCAGGTCAAACCAGTCAGCAAGAACTGAATCAGAATGCATCTGCGGTTGGTTATAGTCAAGTTAATCAACATGCCAATCAAGTCAATTTACAGCAACAATCTAGACTAGGGCATGGTCATCGCTGCCAATCACGCCCATCTTCGCAACATTCTACTCAAATACTTAACCAAAATGGTGCGGCTATTGATGGTAGTCTTGTCTCACAACAAGCTAGCCAATTCAACAGACAATCTCAATTGCGCTCTTGCTACTAACCTGAGACTAATGTCTGCTCTTATGTTCGGTTGAATACTTACAATAATATTGGGAGTTGCACTGTCTAGCCTACGGCAAAGCCGTCCATGCGATCGCTCTCAAACTGTTAAGAGAGTCCTAAAGCGCAAGATTCAACGTCGATCCCTTTATGTGATCAGAGAACTTTCAGCCACCAAAGTACTCAGTCCAATATTTACGGCACTGGAGTTAATCGTACTTACACTTATACAGACACCACATCTTGTCAATAATTTACGGTAATATTGCTATGAAATTTAAATTACTTTCCCTCAGCTTATTCTCTATCACCGCTTTATCTCCGTTCATTGTACCTTCACTGATCCCTTCTGCTCAGGCTGGTTGTATCGCTGTTGATGTCGGTACACAAGTAGCGATTGACGGTCAAAGAGTTGGGCATCAAACCAATCGAACCTCTCAAAACTTTGGTCCTAATTGTGATGGCACTAGTGGTAGCAAAGTGACGACTGTGGGAACTCAGACTTGTGTTTCCGGTCGCTGCGTTCAACGCCGTAACAGTTCTCAATATGTTGATGGCGATCCTAACAGCCGCATTGGTGTCAGAACTCCCAACATTGGTATACGGGTAAAAACACCAGTACATGTCTATAATCCCTCTCTAGATTCCAATTCGCCTTTGAATACAAATCGTATTTTTCATAACCGATAACAATCATGGCTAAAGTCGTTTAGGCGGTGATTATGCTTTTGGCGCTTCTGGGTTTGGTGTCTCCCCCGTTGCTACGGCAACGTCCAATGATGAATCACAATCAATCATTGATTTGATGTGCAGGCATCGTCAAAGTGGGAAAAGCTTTGATGCGAGCGCCAACTATCTCAAAAACACCTCTGTAAGAATCGGCATATAATCTACTTTCTACCTCGTTCGGCATCCTCAAAGCCTAACAGGAGCGATCGCTCTTTCGGTCCACAGTTCTAGCTTTTGTTCAAAAGCGCGCCCAAGAACACCATCATCAAGTGCAACGCGGGTACGTGGTGATAGTATATTTCTTAAATACTGAAGCTCCACACAAACGGCGATCGCTCCTCCCGCTAAAGAAATATTTCCCCTACAGTGCGGAATTAGCAGACTGCGAACGCTCCTAAATTTGACGGGTACAATCGCACGCGATATATTGAGCTTAGTACACCATTTCATATATCCGTGACGAATTGAGCAACCCACAAAGTAAAGCTTTGAGGAACTCAATAACGCTACAAACTTGTGAAATACTGTATTTAGAACAAATACATTAAAGCCGTAACCACTGGGGGTGCTTTATTATGCGAACCTTGAAATTTCGTAAGATCGGAAACAGTTTGAGATTTGTATTAGCTAGGAGAAGATTGCTTTCAATTGCGGGGCATTATCGTAATGTTCAAGTACCCCGTAATTCTAAGGCAGTGCCCCGCAAACCGCAATTTGAAGAGGCTATGGAAGCTTATAGGCAAGTAAGTAGTAAGTATAGGAACGCACTTCGTGAGCTAGCTAAGTGAATAGTATTTTTTGGTTGAGTGAGAAAATTATTAAAGCTATGCACTCAGCACAACTAGCAGAACACGGCGGACTTCCAGGTATAAGAGACAGAAATCTGCTTTTAGCTAGTTTAGATAGACCGAAAAATTTATTTGCATATGGTGAACCTACACCAACTATTTTTGAGTTAGCGGCTGCTTATGCTTTTGCATTTGCAAAGAATCATGCTTTTGTGGACGGTAATAAAAGGGTAGCCATCGAAACGAAAGCTACCTTTCTTATATTGAACGGGTATTCTTTAGAAGTACCAGAAGATGAAGTTGTATTAATGATAAGAAGACTTTCAACTGATCAAGAGACTCAAGAGTCAATAGCAGATTGGCTGAAAGAAAATATATCCGTTCAGGGGGGAGATCGCAACAAAAACCACTGACTCCATTTCCGATCAAGGTCATAGATTGGGGCTGGATACTCCCGGATAGGCTTCAAGACATTTTTCGATGTACTCCTCATAGGAGTCTCCTGACTTCCACTCCAACCGCGCAGGCTCAACATCGTCTCTATAGAGTTAGCCGAAGCGAACTTGCTATAAGGTGCTAGATCGAAAAATGATTTGAGCTTTTCAACCACAGTTTTGGCAAACCAAGTATTGACGTGTTGAGTAGAGATGGAAGTGAAATCGAAAGGGGAAGTTATCGTCCAATAGTTATACTAAATTGAAAAAAGAATGCGACAGATGCCCATGTAGGGGCGATCTTCGTAGCGATCTTCCTTGTCTTCTCCCAAGGGGAGACGCAATCATGCGAACGAGCGTCACGGTGAGAGAGCCCTGTTCAAGGGAGACGCAATCATGCGTAGCTTGCTTCCCCGTTCGCGTTCGCGAAGCGTCTCGTTGGCGCAGCCTCTCCGACTGGAGTTGAGAAGCGTCTCGTTGGCGCAGCCTCTACGACTGGAGTTGAGAAGCGTCTCCGACTGGAGTTGGGGTACGAGCGTCACCGGTAGCGACGGAGGAGCGTCGGAACGAGCGTCACCCGATCTTCGCAGCGTTAGCGTCGGAACGAGCGTCAGGGCGAACAGCCCTGACGATTGATTCATATGTTGCAAACATTTTTGAAATTGGTATTATCTGATCCTCGCGTACCCCAAGTGTCATTCAACGGTTCAATTGGACCTGTTGTTTTGTCCATGACAAACGTAGAAATTCGCTTTGTTCTATCTACCAAACCCCTTAAAGCTAGCACCATGACCTAGTGAGCCAGCGCGCCCTTGAGGGTTCCCTCAGTTGTAGTGACTGGCACCGCGAACGGCGCACATCGGTTACCTGAAGGGAACGGACGTGCGCCGTATCGCTCTTCAAGGAAAACTTTTTGCTTTACTGATATAGCTTTTTAGCAATTTTTTCGCTCAGTTGTGCATAAGTTGAATAGCTTGCACCTAATAAAAGAAAGAAGGGCAGCAAACAAGTAAGACATAGATAATCTGACTTTTGTCAATGCCAAAGTTATATAAGTTAACTAAGCATCCGCCAGTTCTATTACTACAACATACACACATATTTAATCAAGGTCACAAAAAGATGTTGAAAAAATCTCTTGCTTTTGGATTGTTAGCTTTTGGATTGATGGTTGCACCAACAACAGCGTTTGCAGGTCAATCTCAAGGTAACGTTCAGAACACTGAGCAAAATGGTGCAGCTACCAATGGTAGTACAACGGCACAAAATTCCGAGAGCATCAACAACCAAGTTCAAGCTCAAGTTAACAAAGCGCGTCATGGTATTGCCTACGGTCCTTACCGTCGTTACCGGAGCAATTACCCAGTACACTCTACTCCTCAGTCACAACACTCGGCTCAGCATACTGCGCAAAATGGTGCGGCGACAGATGGTTCGACCACAGCCCAGTCGAGCAACACTCATAATAATCAGACTCAAGCGGCTTATAAACGCCGTAGCTACTAAATTAAGCCAAATGCAGCTATGAGCTTAAGGCTCATAGCTGTGCAACAACATAAACTGCTATATACACAACTAACGAGATCAAAAAAATGTTGAATAAATCTATTGCTCTTGGATTGTTGGCTTTTGGATTGATGGTTGCACCAACAACAGCTTTTGCAGGTCAATCTCAAGGTAACGTTCAGAACACTGAGCAAAATGGTGCAGCTACCAATGGTAGTACGACGGCGCAAAGTTCTCAAAGCATCAATAACCAAGTTCAAAGTCAAATTCAAAGAGCGCGTCGTAATGTCGGCCCTGCATACGGCTATGGTTACGGTGGTTACGGTAGTTACGGTGGTTACCGTCGCTCTTGCTCTTCGGGTTATACTTCCCAGTCACAAAACTCTGCTCAGAGTACTAGCCAAAATGGTGCTGCTACAGATGGTTCTACTACAGCCCAGTCTAATAACACTCAAAATCATCAGTCTCAATCTGTTCGTCGCGGCTGCTAATTATTTGTACCGTAAGCTACGGGCTTACGGTGCAACAAAACTACAACACACACAATCAATCAGGTCGTTACCGCTCGTGAAAAATATCTACTCCTTTGGTCTATTAGCTGCGGCAATGATAATTGCACCAACTGCTGCTTTTGCAGGTCAAACCAGTCAGCAAGAACTGAATCAGAATGCATCTGCGGTTGGTTATAGTCAAGTTAATCAACATGCCAATCAAGTCAATTTACAGCAACAATCTAGACTAGGGCATGGTCATCGCTGCCAATCACGCCCATCTTCGCAACATTCTACTCAAATACTTAACCAAAATGGTGCGGCTATTGATGGTAGTCTTGTCTCACAACAAGCTAGGCAATTCAACAATCAATCTCAATTGCGCCATTGCTACTAACCTAAGACTGATGTCTGCTCTTATGTTCGGCTGAATACTTACAATCATGTTGGGAGTTGCCTTTTCGGGATTTTAAGAGAGCGAAGACAGCGCAACTACAAACCTATTTTTTATTTATAACTTATTTACCGAACATGATAGGAGAGCAAATCTGTTTGGCTCGGAATTATTTGTCTTTCCTCTGTCTCTTTATTCAATAGCGTCTCTGCGGTTTTTGATTGATTTAGATAAGAGCGGATTTGATATGAGTCGTTTTCACTCGGAGAAAGGATATTAGCCATGTCTGCCAGACAATCAATTTTATTACTTACGCTGTCTGTACTGATTGCACTACCTGCAGGAATTGCAAGAGCGAATAACGATATTGATCTGCTCACCAACAACAATCGACTCACAATTACTGACGACGGTGAAGTGAGAATCAGCTCATCTGGGGCAAATGGAATCGTCATGACTACGACTTCAAGTCCTGATAGACAGTTACTGAGTGGAATATCCTACCCAGATTCAACGCATAGCCCTTTATGTCATCGGAGAACTTTTAGGCACCAAAGCACTCAGTCCAATATTTACGGCACTGGAGTTAATCGTACTTACACTTATACAGACACCACATCTTGTCAATAATTTACGGTAATATTGCTATGAAATTTAAATTACTTTCCCTCAGCTTATTCTCTATCACCGCTTTATCTCCGTTCATTGTACCTTCACTGATCCCTTCTGCTCAGGCTGGTTGTATCGCTGTTGATGTCGGTACACAAGTAGCGATTGACGGTCAAAGAGTTGGGCATCAAACCAATCGAACCTCTCAAAACTTTGGTCCTAATTGTGATGGCACTAGTGGTAGCAAAGTGACGACTGTGGGAACTCAGACTTGTGTTTCCGGTCGCTGCGTTCAACGCCGTAACAGTTCTCAATATGTTGATGGCGATCCTAACAGCCGCATTGGTGTCCGAACTCCCAACATTGGTATACGGGTACAAACACCAGTACATGTCTATAATCCCTCTTTAGATCCCAATTCTCCTTTGAATACAAATCCCATTTTTCATCACTGATAACAATCATGGCTAAAGTCATGATCCGGTGGTTATGCTTTTGGCGCTCCTAGATTTGGTGTCTCCCCCAATCGAATCACAATCAGTCATTGATTTGATTTGCAGGCATCGTCAAAGCGGTAAAAGCTTTGATGCGAGCGCAGTTAACATCAATCGAAAGCTGAAAAAGTTATAAATTTTACAAAATCTTAATGTATTTTAGCAGTTTGACAAGTAAAACTCTTTTCAGTTTGCTATTAGTGGACTAATGTAGTAGAGTGCGTGAGGAATTACGCAGCTCTTTTACTTTTTTGAGGAAGTATTTTAATGACCGCAACTTCTCCCCGATTAAAGCACGAGGTTAAAGACCTCGCCCTAGCTCCCTTGGGAAGACAGCGCATTGAATGGGCTGGACGCGAAATGCCAGTCTTACGGCAAATCCGCGATCGCTTTGCCCAGGAAAAACCCTTCGCAGGCATACGCCTCGTTGCGTGCTGCCATGTCACAACAGAAACAGCCCACTTAGCAATTGCACTGAAAGCTGGTGGTGCAGATTCCCTACTAATTGCGAGCAATCCGCTATCAACACAAGATGACGTAGCTGCTTGTCTCGTCGCCGATTACGACATTCCTGTCTTTGCCATTAAAGGTGAAGATAACGAAACTTACAGCCGCCACGTCCAAATCGCGTTAGATCACCGTCCCAACATCATTATTGATGACGGCTGCGATGTGGTTGCGACCTTGGTACAACACCGCCAACACCAACTGGCTGATATTATAGGCACCACAGAAGAAACCACAACCGGAATTGTGCGGTTGCGAAGCATGTTGAGAGATGGTGTTCTTACTTTCCCGGCAATTAACGTCAACGACGCTGATACCAAACACTTCTTTGATAACCGTTACGGTACTGGGCAATCAACCCTCGACGGTATTATCCGCGCTACAAACGTCCTGCTTGCTGGTAAAAACGTTGTTGTCGCAGGTTACGGTTGGTGCGGTAAAGGCACAGCTATGCGAGCTAGAGGACTCGGTGCTAATGTGATCGTCACCGAAATTGACCCCATCAAGGCAATTGAAGCTGTGATGGATGGTTTCCGCGTACTCCCAATGTCGGAAGCAGCTCCCCAAGGCGATTTGTTTATCACCGTCACCGGTAACAAGCACGTCATTCGCGCTGAGCATTTTGATGTGATGAAAGATGGCGCGATTGTTTGTAACTCGGGTCACTTTGATATTGAGATTGACCTGAAATCCTTGGGTGCTAAAGCTAAGGAAGTCAAGACAGTACGTTCCTTTACGCAAGAATATCGTCTCCAAAATGGTAAATCAGTTGTCGTTCTAGGTGAAGGACGCTTGATTAACCTGGCTGCAGCAGAAGGACACCCCAGCGCGGTTATGGATATGAGTTTTGCGAATCAGGCACTGGGTTGCGAATATTTGGTGACTAATAAGGGTCAACTAAAACCCGGTATTCACTCAATTCCAGTTGAAGTGGATCAAGACATTGCACGGCTGAAGTTGCAGGCAATGGGAATTCACATCGATACCTTGACAAATGATCAAATTGAGTATACCAATTCTTGGACTTCTGGAACTTGAAATAGAATAAGCGAGCGATGGCTCCGCCAACGCCAAGGGCGAACGCTCTTCTAAAGTTCATAAAGTGGGATGGACGATTCGCCTGTCCCACTTTATATCTTGAAACAATGACAAAAATATTTGCTGATAATCCGGAATAGTGCAGTAGAACTCTGTATTCTTAAATATCACACCAAAAACGGTGAGGCTCTCAAGGCTAATTATTTGCCCGATTTATATACTGACAATAACTATACCGAAAGTGAACCACATTGTGAAAAACAGTGTGGTTCTAATATATTTTTGAGAAAAGAATGCCACTGATGGCTCTGTAAAGCTAGCTAATGACTATTACTAACGGGTCATTATTGGACGTCACGAATTCATCGTACTTCCTTCGAGTACCATTCATACCTATTCTCATTTAGAAAATATTATTGACATTAAGCGAAAAATCGCGTCAGGCTACAAAGTCTACCCTGTCTCATTTTCAGTAGATGAACTCTGGCACAAGTATTTACGCCGTTTCGCCCTAGAGCATTGGTATCGATTTGCAAAGCAGCGGTGTAACAATCAGGGTTTCAGCCCTCGTGAACAAGGAGTATTCACCATTGTTTTAAGAGCGATCGCCTAAGGGAGTGCTAGTGCCATCGGTTGAAATGCTCACTAATAAGTTGTTTTATCGTGTACATGCATTTAGCTGAAATGTTAGCGTGGCAAGGCTTCTAAAAAACTTTTTGGTTTACTGCTTATAGCTTTTCTTAGTGCTATTCGTACCTAAATGAATAAATTCGAGTTTAGGGCTTCTATAGTCGTTGAACTCACGTTACTTTATAGGTGAACGGTATCGCCTCCATAAACGCCGCCAAACTAAAAGCACTGAAATAGCTATTATAAATCCACCCAGAGTATATATACCCTTAGTTGTTGGCGTTAACCACCAGGGTTCTTGGGGGGTTGTCTGTGACGTCGCACTGAGTTTTAAACTAGTTAACTTTATCAGAGAAGACCTAACGGGGTTATCGTTCTTTTCGCTTAATCCAGGTAAAGCTGCAACAAACGAACCAAAAGCCCATCCTCCAGCTAACAGGGTAACGAAATTTTGAAAGTAGTGATCGCGTTCAGCTTTTTCTACTTCGACTCGACTACGAACAGCGTTAATAGTATCCGAATTTAATTTAAAACCCCGTTCTAAACTTTCTGAGTCTTTAGTTATTTGCCGCAGATATTTATCTTTAACTAATTTACTAAATTTTGTTAAAAACTCTAATTCCGCTTCTGAATCTGCTTTAATTCTGATTCCTTTCTGTTTTATAC
>JAQYWO010000519.1 GCA_029379215.1 Rhizonema sp. PD37 | reverse complement strand
AGATTAACTAGTAATAAAAATCATCTAGCTTATGATTTAAGTGTTATTAATAAAAATATTCTTGATAAAGATATTCGTTACTATTTAGGTAATTTTTCAAGTCGAGATGCAATCAACATTATTCATGCTTTAACCCAGCGATCACATTACCAAGCTCAAAGCGAATTAATCGACCAAATTGTGCAGGATTTAGCAGGAGAAATTGACGAAGTACATCCAATTGAGTTACAAATTGTAGGTGCTCAACTACAAGCAGATAAAATCTCTACACTTGAAGAGTATCAACAGTGTGGAGGCTCAAAAAAACTTGTACTGCGTTGGCTTGAGGAAGTCATTAAAGATTGTGGAAAAGAAAACGAAAAGCTTTGTTGGAAATTGCTGTTTGAATTAATAGATGAAAAAGGTACACGACCACTTAAGACGAAAACTGAGTTAGGTGCTATTTTGGGACGACAGGAAGAAGAGGAACAGGAGAGAGGGGAGCCGTTCGAGAATAATAACACCTCACTCATGTACGCTCCTCATTTCAACTCTATAAACCACAAACAGACGTTGGCTACTACTCACTCCTCACGGCTCACCGCCTCCTCCACATTGGAACTAATTTTAGAAATTTTAGTGGGTAGTGGGTTAGTCCTGAGAACACGAGAAGAGTCAGGTGAAAGCTATCAGTTAGTTCACGATTATTTAGTTGAGCCAATTCGTCAGAAAAATGACTATGGGATATTTGCAGAATTAGAAAAATTCCGATTTGAAAAAATTAGAGCGGAAGTCGCCCAAAAACTCACTCAAGAGCAACTTAATTCAATTTTAAAACGACGATTGCGAGAAGCACGTATAACAGGCACAGTGCTGGCAACCATGCTGACTGTAATAGGAGGATTGTGGTGGCAAGCTGACGTTCAAAAAACAGCGGCAATACACCAAACTCTTAGAGCTGAACGTAGCGAAACTAACTTGAAAATTAGCGCCCTGACTGCGTCAAGTGAAGCTTTATTTAGCTCAAATAAAGAGTTTGACGCTCTGTTAGAAAGTTTGCGGGCGTTTCAGAAACTCAAACAAGCAAAAAAAGTTCAAGCGGATACGAAAATGCGGGTGGTAACAGCTCTCCAACAAGCAGTTTATGGGGTAACAGAAGCCAACCGTTTAGAAGGACATCGTGAAATTTTGTGGAGTGTCGCTTTTAGTCCCGACGGTGAGTTACTGGCATCGGGTAGTGCAGACAAGACGATAAAACTGTGGCGTCGTGACGGTGCCTTACTCCAAACCCTTAAAGGTCATAACGATGCTGTTACAAGCGTGAGTTTTAGCCCTGATGGTCAAACCTTAGCCTCTGCCAGTATCGATAAAACAGTAAAAATCTGGCGTAGAAACAGAAAAACAGGTGAATTTGACTTGTCTCCCGATAAAACTTTGTCAGGTCATGGAGATCACCTTTACAGCGTTAGTTTCAGTCCTGATGGTAAGTTGTTAGCTTCTGGCAGTAAGGATGGCACCATACAATTGTGGAGCGCCGACGGTAGGTTAATCAAGATCATCAGAGGACATGACGGTTGGGTTAATTCAGTTAGCTTCAGCCCTGATAGTCAGTTTTTGTTATCAGCAAGTGATGATAAAACAGTGAAGATTTGGCGACGAGACGGAAGTTTAGTACAAACGTTATCGGAACACTTACAACGAGTCACCTGTGCAGCTTTCAGTTCCGATGGTCAATTATTGGCGACAGGTGGTCGAGATAGGAAAATAGTCAATCTATGGCGGCGAGAACACAACGTTTTTCGTCTCTACAAAACCTTACGGCAGCATACTAATGGTGTATGGAGCTTAAGTTTTAGTCCTAATGGTCAGCAGTTTGTTTCCGCAGGTGAAGACAATACCATCAACATGTGGAGTGTCAAAGGAACGTTACTGAAAACCTTCAAAGGTCATAGCGCTCCTGTTACAAGCGTGTCCTTCAGTCCAGATAATAAACTATTAGCAACAGCAAGTTACGACAAAAGTATCAAACTGTGGAATTTAAATGCCCCTTCGCTACCGATCTTAAAGGGTCATCAAGACCGAGTTTTGAGTGTCGCCTGGAGTCCTGATGGGAAAATGTTAGCTTCCGGTAGTCGCGATCAGACGGTGAAACTCTGGCAACGATACGTAACTAGCAGTGGGGTAGAAACGCGACTCTATAAAACTTTGGTAGGACACACAGACTGGGTCCATAGTGTTAGTTTTGACCCCACAGGTCAGATACTGGCATCAGCAAGCTACGACAAAACTGTCAAACTTTGGCAACGCGATGGTACGTTACTCAAAACTCTCCAAGGGCACAGCGATGGTGTAACGAGTGTCAGTTTCAGTCCTGACGGGCAGTTTTTGGCATCAGCAAGTAAGGATAAAACGGTAAAACTTTGGACTCGTGAAGGCAAATTGTTAAAAACTTTGGTAGGGCATCAAGATCGGGTTAATAGTGTAAGTTTCAGCCCAGATAGTCAAGTGATAGCTTCTGCCAGTGACGATCAAACTGTGAAACTTTGGCGGCGCGATGGCACTTTATTAAAAACTTTCTCACCTCATGATAGTTGGGTGGTAGGTGTGAGCTTTAGTCCTACTGAACATTTGCTAGCTTCTGCAAGCTGGGACAATACAATCAAGCTGTGGCGGTGGGATGGCACGCTCTTGAAAACGTTGTTAAAAGGATACAGCGATAGTGTCAATGCTGTCACTTTCAGTCCCAATGGTGAAACTCTTGCCGCAGCTAGTTGGGATGGCCTAAAACTTTGGAGTAGCGATGGGAAATTGATTAAAAGCTTGAACGGACATCACGGTGCAGTGTTCAGCGCTAGCTTTAGTCCGGATGGTCAAACATTGGCATCAGCAAATAAAGATAACACGATCACTCTGTGGAATTTAGATCTGAACGATCTACTGCTTCGTGGTTGCCACTGGATAAATGATTATGTTAAGCACAACCGCAATGTTGAACAGCGAGATCGCACCCTTTGTGATGATATCGGTAGCCTGCAC